>NZ_JANIBK010000382.1 GCF_024505165.1 Methylomonas rivi | reverse complement strand
TGCAGCTTGGCTTCGGCGGGCGCGGCCGCCAGCACGGCGCGAAACGCCATTTCGATACGGCCGGTAGGGTCGGCGGGGTCGTCGTTGCGGTAAATACCCGAGGTCAAACGCTCGCGGGCCGCATTGTCGCTGAGTAATAGCCGGGCCAGTTGAGCGGCGAGATGGTCGCGCGGCGGCGCATAGGGTTTGCCGAGCGGAAACAGTAACGCGCGCAACAGCAATGCCGGCAGCCGGGCGGGCAATAGCCAAAATACCGCCAGCAGGGATTGTTGGGCCCGATGCAAACTGTATTGGCAAGCCCAATCCAGCAGCGGTAAATCATCGGCATGCGAACCCTGGTTTTCGAACTGTTTCAACGCGCAGGAACATAAATACAGAAAACTTAAAACATCGGCAAAACGGCCGGACAGGCGTTCCTTGCGCTTCAACCGACCGCCCAGCATCAGCAGGGCGAAATCGGCGGTCAAGGCAAAGCCGGTGCTGAGCCGGGTCAATTGCCGGTAGTAGCGCC
>NZ_JANIBK010000381.1 GCF_024505165.1 Methylomonas rivi | reverse complement strand
GCCGATTTATGCAACTTCAGCTAATGCCGCCGCCGCGTATGGTGCCCGCCAACCACACGGCTGCTGAAACCCAGTCCGGGTTGGGTTTCCAGAATCACCGCGTTGCGCTCGCCGTCCGGCAGCAAGGCGGGCGCGCAACCGGTCAAGGGATACATGGCCCGCAGTTTCACGCCGTGACGGGCGAAAGCCGCCGCCCAGCGTTGCAGCAGGCTTTGATGCACGCAGCCGATCAGCCAGTTGAAGGTGCCGGGAATATCCTCCACCGGCCCTTGCGCCGCCCAACCGCATTCGATGACGCCGTCGTCGGCTTTCAGCCACTCCTGCCCGGTCAGGCAGGCGTTCAATTGGCTGCGCTTGATATACCCCAACTCCACCGCCAGGTCGCCGAAGCGGCGCAACGAAAATTGCTCCGCCACCGCCAAGCCGCCGCGCCCGCCGACTTTGCCCTGCTGCATGTCCATCACCGCCTGGGCCTGGTCTTCGCTCATATACCCCTGACCGACCAACAGGTG
>NZ_JANIBK010000380.1 GCF_024505165.1 Methylomonas rivi | reverse complement strand
CGGCACGCTTTCGCCGGTCATGGTGGCTTCGTTGACCAGCGCTTCGCCGCCCAGCACCGTGCCGTCGATCGGAATCACCGTGCCGGTGGCGGCGATGACGGTGTCGCCGACTATCACTTCCGGCGCCGGGATCAAGGTCTCGGCGCCGTCGCGTTCCACCCAGACTTCCCTACTGCCGGGTTCCAACAGATGTTTCAATAAATCGTCCGAGCGGCGGGCGATCGAGTGTTCCAGATATTCGCCCAGTGCCAGTAAAAACGAGGTGGTGTTGGCGGCCAGATAATCGTGGCGGCCGATTGAAATGGCCACCGCCAAGGCCTCCAGCACATGCGAGGTAACGCCTTTTTCCAGAAAATCGTCGATGGCTTCGCCGAGTAAGGGTACAGCGGTGCCGAAGGCCACCGGCAATTGCAAGCCCGGTTGCAGATTGCGGCCGGCCAGCAAGGTGGCCCCGCTCATCGCTACCGCGCCCAAGCGGGCCGCATCGCTGGCCAGTACCTTGCCGTTGGGCATG
>NZ_JANIBK010000379.1 GCF_024505165.1 Methylomonas rivi | reverse complement strand
AACCCGCCGAATCAATTCGCCGGTCAACACCTGGGCCGGCGTGCCGACGGCGGCCAGGCGGCCGTGCTGCAATACCGCGATACGGTCGGCGTACAGCGCGGCCAGATTCAGGTCGTGCAGAATCGCCAGTACGCCGGTATTTTGGGTATCGGCAAAACGGCGGGCGATGGCCAGCACGGCGTGCTGATGGGCCAAATCCAGCGCCGAGGTCGGTTCGTCCAGCAACAGATAGCGATGCCATTCGCCGCACGGTTCCCAGATTTGCGCCAATACCCTGGCCAGTTGCACGCGTTGGCGTTCGCCGCCGGACAGCGTGGTATAGATGCGTTCGGCCAAGTGCGCAGTGTCGGTGAGCGCCAATGCCTGAGCGGTTACGGTGAGGTTTCGGGCATGGCCATGGGTTTTGCGGTGCGGGCTACGGCCCATCAGCACCACTTCCCGAACGCTGAAGCGGAAGGCCAGTGCCGAACTTTGCGGCAACACTCCGCGCATCCGCGCCACTTGGCCGGGGTCCCAAGCCGGCAGCGGGCGG
>NZ_JANIBK010000378.1 GCF_024505165.1 Methylomonas rivi | reverse complement strand
CGGCCAACTGTTCGGACGCGGCGGCGTCGGCCAGGATTTGCGTCTGCTCCGCCAGGCGTTGGCCGGTTTCGCGCCAACGGCTCACGCTATCGGCCACTTCCCGCACCGCCTGCACCAAACTGGCGTTGTAGCGTTCGACACTGCGGTCATAGGCCGCTTGCTGGTAACTTAGGTTGGCGCGCAAACGGCCGCCCTCGAAAATCGGAAACTCGATGGAAGGGCCTACCGCGTAAGCCAGACTGGCGCCTTGCAACAGGACATCGCTCAGGCTGACGCTGTGCAGGCCGGTGAAGGCAATTAGGTTGACATCCGGATAAAAGGCCGTTTCGGCCACCTTGATTTCTTCCGCCGCGGCCTCGGCTTGCAGACGGGCGGCGCTGATGTCGGGCCTGTGCGACAGCAGGCGTAGCGGCAAATCGCTGGGCAGCACGGCTTGTTCGGTGCAAGTGCCAGCTTCGATGCGGATTTCGCGTCCCCAGTCGGCGCCCTTGCCGGCCAGCGCCGCCAACAGATTCCGCTGCAACGCCGCTTCCGCTC
>NZ_JANIBK010000377.1 GCF_024505165.1 Methylomonas rivi | reverse complement strand
GTCGCCGGTCCAGCCGCCAAAACCCAGCACGACGCCGGCGCCGTGGCACAGCGGCGCCAACCATTGTTCCATGGCGGCATCGAAGGTGAAGGCGGCAAAGTGCAGCGCGCGATCGTGACGGGTGTAGGCGTAGAGTTCACCGGCGGCCTGAATGTGGCGGCTCAAGGCGCCATGGGCGACGGCGACGCTTTTGGGTTGGCCGGTGGAACCGGAGGTGAGGATCAGGTAGGCCAGTTGTTCGGGGTGAAGGGTCACAACCGGTGCCGTGGCGGGATAAGCGCTGAGGTCGGTTTCGTCGAGGTTGAGCCAAACACAGCCGTCAACCGCATCAGCCGCACGTGTAGGCTGGACTGGGCGTGGGCGAAGCCCAGCGGTCGCGCCTGATGGCGCCATCACCAACGACGATAGCGAGATCGCCCGCTTCACGCCGGCATCGGCCATCAATTCGGCCAAGCGTTCGCCGGGTTGTTCGGGATCGAGCGGCAGGTAGGCGCCGCCGGCTTTCAAGACGGCCAGCATGGCGACGATGGCTTGGTGGCTGCGCG
>NZ_JANIBK010000376.1 GCF_024505165.1 Methylomonas rivi | reverse complement strand
GCCGTCGGCGTTGGTGGCAAAGCCCGCCAATTCGGCGTAGATGCGGGCGCCGCGCGCCAAGGCGCGATCCAATTCTTCCAGCACCAGCGTGCAGCCGCCCTCGCCTATCACCAGACCGTCCCGGTCACGGTCGAAAGGGCGAGGAGTCGAATCCGGTTCGCCATTACGGGTACTGGCGGCATACAAGGCGTCGAACAGTGCCGCCATGGTCGGGCAAAGTTCTTCGGCGCCGCCGGCCAGCATCACATCCTGTTGGCCGAACTTGATGGCCTCATAGGCGAAACCTATGCCCTGGCTGCCCGAAGTGCAGGCGCTGACCGCGGGAATGATACGTCCGCGTACCTGGAAGAACACCGCCACGTTGGCAGTGGTGGTGTGGCCCATCATCTTCAGATAGGTGGTGGCGTTCAGGTTGCCGATGTCATGGTCGATCAGCATTTTGCCGAAATCGGCGACGGCGGAGGTCGACCCCACCGAAGAACCGTAGCAAACGCCGGTGCGGCCGCCGCTGATGACCGGGTCGCCCAGCAGGCCGGCATCGCTCAGCGCCAATTCGG
>NZ_JANIBK010000375.1 GCF_024505165.1 Methylomonas rivi | reverse complement strand
GAGCTAATGGGCAAGATGCATTCGGTGCATGAGCCTCGCAAACTGCCGGTGGTCTTAAGTCGCGAAGAGGTGGCTCGCTTGCTCGCCGCCGCTGATAATCTCAAACATCAAACGGCCTTATCGGTCGCGTACGGCGCCGGCTTGCGGGCCAGCGAGGTGGTGGCATTGAAGATCAGCGACGTCGATAGCCAGCGCATGACCTTGCGCGTCGAACAGGGCAAAGGCAGCAAGGATCGCTATGCCATGTTATCACCCGTGTTACTGGATCGCTTGCGTGCCTGGTGGAAGTACGCGCACGCCCAAGGCAAAATGCTGCCAGGCGGTTGGCTATTTCCCGGCTTGGACCCTGTCGATCCGCTCAGCACCCGTCAACTCACCCGCGCAATACATGCCGCCGCCGAGGCTGCGGGGATAGACAAACGGGTATCCATGCATACGCTGCGGCACAGTTTCGCCACGCACTTGCTGGAGCAGAAGGTCGACATCCGTGTCATCCAGGTATTGCTCGGTCACAAGAAACTGGAGACCACGGCATTGTACGCGCAGGTGGCCACCGATATCCTG
>NZ_JANIBK010000374.1 GCF_024505165.1 Methylomonas rivi | reverse complement strand
ACGGCAGGCCGATACGCAAATCGGTTTGACCGCTGTAGCGGTATAGCAGAACCTTGAAGGCGGCCAGCAGCACCATGAACACGGTGGCGCTGTGTTGCCGGGCCAGTTGCTGAATGGCGTGGCTGAGCGGTTCGGACAGGGCAAAGCTGACCCGACCGCCGCGCTGGCTGGGTTCCGTGGGTCGGGGCCGGTCGTAAGGCAGTTCGATGACCGGTTGTTCGCCACCGAGGCGTTCAATCCAGTAGACGAGCTGGCGTTGGCTTTCACCGGCTTCCAGCCAGCTGCGTTGCCAGACGGCGTAATCGGCATGGCGAATGGGTAACGCTGGCAATTGCGGCACTCGTTGGTTCAGCGTGGCGGCATACAGTTCGGCGAATTCGGCCAGCAGGCGGTTCAGGGACCAGCCGTCGGCGATCAGGTGGTGCAGGCTCAGGCTCAGTTCGTGCGTCTGCGCATCTTCGGCGGGCAGGCGAACCAACGTGACCCGCCACAACGGGCCGTGTTCCAGGTCGAACGCTTGACGAGCGGCGGCTTCGGCCCATTGGCTGGCTTGGGTTTGCGCGGTTTC
>NZ_JANIBK010000373.1 GCF_024505165.1 Methylomonas rivi | reverse complement strand
TTATCCGGCCGAGCGGCGGGCCTTGATACTGGCCGATGCCGGCGTCACGTTGTTGTTGACCCGGGAAGCACTCAATGCTGAACTTGCAGCGGACCAGGTAGGCGATGCGGACCCGATGGATTTGAAGACGACGAGAGACGGAGTCATCTACCTCGACCGCGACAGTTCGGCCATAGCCCGTTATCCCGCGACAAACCCTACGGTGAGCCTGCATCCCTTGCATCTGGCCTACCTGATCTACACCTCCGGCTCCACCGGTCGGCCCAAGGGCGTGGCGGTGAATCACCGCAACGCGGTACATTCCACTTGGTCCCGGCTGACGGGTTATCCCGAACCGGTCAAAGCCTATCTGCTGCTGTCCTCGTTTGCTTTCGACAGCTCGGTGGCGGGCATTTTCTGGACCCTGGCTCAAGGCGGCTGTTTATATCTACCCCATGACGACGACAGCAAAGACCCGGTGGCGCTGGCAGCGCTGATCGAGCAAGGGCGCATCTCCCACCTGTTAGCCTTGCCCTCGCTGTATGCCGTGCTCTTGGAACAAGCGCCCCACACCTTAAGCAGCCTGCAGGTT
>NZ_JANIBK010000372.1 GCF_024505165.1 Methylomonas rivi | reverse complement strand
ACACCCCGGCCGAAGCGGCCTGGGGCGGCTGGAGCCGGGGCGACGCCGGCACAATCTATGCGGAATGGGATACCTTCGTGGACAATTCCTATGCAGGCACCCGCACCGCCGCCCCGGACATCGGTCAATCCGGCGCCGGTAACGTCAATCTGAGCTGGAATGCCGGCACCTTCGCCGCCGGTTCCGGCAATCTGTACAGTTTCAGCGTGCCGGAAACCTTTACCGCTTCACTGACCGCCACCGCCGGCTCAGAACCGGTACGGGCGGTTTTGCAATTCGAAACCTGGGGCGTGCAGATGGATTACAGCGCCATTCTGTTGAACGGGCTGGCCCCGACCTACTCCGCGCAGACCTTCTACGACGCCGCCTACGCCAGTTCGTTCGGCGCGGTCGAACTGGTGCAGCATCTGGTCTATTGGGATCTGGAACAGACCGCCGCCCAATATCTGTTCAGCTTCGGCAGCGCCGAACACAGTATGAGCCTGGCCCAAGTTGCGGTGGACATCGGCCCGGCGCCGGTGCCGCTGCCGACCGCCGCCTGGCTGCTGGGTGCCGGCTTGCTCGGTTTGACC
>NZ_JANIBK010000371.1 GCF_024505165.1 Methylomonas rivi | reverse complement strand
GCGCCCGCGTGGGGCGCGACAAAACCGTCAGGCCGATCTGTTCCCTCAAGATGTTTCAATCCACGCGCCCGCGTGGGGCGCGACCGATGTAGCCGGCAGTGCCAATGCCATTATTGCCGTTTCAATCCACGCGCCCGCGTGGGGCGCGACAAAGCCGCCCTTGCCGGTGTAGGCGTCTAGCAGGTTTCAATCCACGCGCCCGCGTGGGGCGCGACATGCGTTATCGGATGGCACGCTGCAAATACTGGTTTCAATCCACGCGCCCGCGTGGGGCGCGACATTGCAGACCTATGGGCACAAGGCCGTTATGAGTTTCAATCCACGCGCCCGCGTGGGGCGCGACGTTTGGCGCAAGGTGGAACCGCCTGAAGACTTGTTTCAATCCACGCGCCCGCGTGGGGCGCGACAGAGGCCGCAGCCGACTTTAAACAACACATTGAGTTTCAATCCACGCGCCCGCGTGGGGCGCGACGATAACGGCGGCGCTATTACATAACGGAAACAGTTTCAATCCACGCGCCCGCGTGGGGCGCGACGATAACGGCGGCGCTATTACATAACGGAAACAGTTTCAATCCAC
>NZ_JANIBK010000370.1 GCF_024505165.1 Methylomonas rivi | reverse complement strand
GTGCGGTTGCCGTTCGGCCTGGCGCTGGATCAGCTCATGCACTGGGGTGCACTCGTCGTAGCGCTTGGCCCAGACGTTCCAGGCGGACAGTTGCGCTTGTTCGGCGGCGGTCAGCAAGGGTTGGGCGGCGATGGCGGTGGCGGGCTGGCTGGTGAGTTGCGCCAATAGTTGTTGGTAGTGGTCGGCCAGGCTTTGAATGGTGGCGGCGTCGAACAGGTCGGTGGCATAGGTGAAGAAGCCGCCGATCTCACCGTTGCCGTGTTGTTCGGTGTCGAGGCTGAGATCGAATTGGGCAGCGCCGTTGTCGCGGTCTATGGCTTGGATTTGCCAGCCGTTTTGTTGTAAGCCGCTGAAGTCTTGTTGCTGGTGGTTGATCAGGATTTGAAACAGCGGGTTTTGTCCGAGCTTGCGTTCGGGCTGCAGGGCGTCGACCAGCTGTTCGAACGGCAGGTCGGGATGGGCCTGGGCGTCCAGCAGATGATGTTTAATTTGGGCCAGGAAGGCGGTGAACGACTGGCGGCTGTCGAGCTCGCTGCGCAACACGACGGTGTTGACGAAGTAGCCGATCAGGTGTTGGTTTTCCGGGCGGTTGCGGTTGGCCA
>NZ_JANIBK010000369.1 GCF_024505165.1 Methylomonas rivi | reverse complement strand
TCCTGTGCCACGGGCGGCGGCGGTTTACGCACCGGCTTGGGTTTGGTTTTTTTAGGCGGCGTTTTTTTCGCGGGTGGAGGCGGCGCGGGCGGCGGCGGTGCCACGGCGGGTTTGGGCGCCGAAACAGCCAGCATGGACACTTCCATCATCAAGGGCTGGGCGGGCGTTAACTGTTCTACCGGACGCAACAGCCAAGTTAAGAGCCAAACATGCAGCAGCAAAACCAGAAGGGACAGCAGCGTCAGCATATCGATAGGCCGTTCTTCGCCCAACAGTGCGGCGAAGATCGAATGAGCCGGATTGGCCGATGCCGGCGGGCCGGCGGTCGACACTAATTCGCCGCCAGCCAGGCTATGGTCTTGGCTATCAAATAAATACATGGGCTTGGAGCGGGGGCGTTGTGGCCATTTTAAATTAATTATTGTTTTATGTTCGCAGCCGAGGCGGCGTGCATAAGTTGGCTAAAATCGTCTTCCAGCTAATAAGACGTTTGAGAAATAAAAAACCCCACCCTCTGTTTCAAAATAGTTGGTTTTTTTGCGCAAGGCCCTGGCGTAACTTGCGACGCGGCGCGGGCGCGCCTTGACTGCGTTCCCACGCGGCGC
>NZ_JANIBK010000368.1 GCF_024505165.1 Methylomonas rivi | reverse complement strand
CATGAGCGGGCGCCGCCGCATGGCCGTTGTAAAGACAGGGCGCGGGCTTGCGGGTTTTACCTTGCTGGAAGTGTTGATAGCCCTGGCGATATTGGCGATCCTGATGAGCGGCCTGATCAAAATCGCCGCCAACAATACCCGTAATCTGCGGTTTCTGGAAAACGCCACCATTGCCGAACAGGTGGCGCAAAACCGGCTGTTGCAGCTGCGGCTGGACGAGGACAAGCCCGAGGCCGGCGATGGTTGGGACGAGATGGCCGGACGGCGTTGGTATTGGCAAATTTCCCGTGGCGCCGGCCATCCCATCGGGGCCGGCGTGCGGCGCTATCGGGTGCGGGTGTTTCCGGAGGGCGAGAAAACCCCTTATGCCGATTTGGTCGGCTATATCGCGGATCCCGCATGAACAAACGCTTTAACCGCGCCGGCGGCTTTACTTTATTGGAATTGCTGGTGGCGATGGCGATCTTCGCCATCATGGCCGTCATGGCCTACGGCGGCCTGAAGACCGTCATCGATACCCGCCGGGCCACCCAGGCCAAGGCGGCGCAGCTGCGGCAGCTGCAACAGGCCTTGTATCTGTTGAACGAAGATTTGCAGCAGGCCGTGTCGCGGCC
>NZ_JANIBK010000367.1 GCF_024505165.1 Methylomonas rivi | reverse complement strand
CGGCGCCCACGTCACCCAGCCCAACGCCGACACCATGCAAACCGTCATGCGGCTGGCTTTGCGGGATGCCGGACTGGAAGCCGGTCAAATCGGCTATATCAGCGCCCACGGCACCGCCACCGAGCAAGGCGACATTGCCGAAAGCAACGCCACCGCGGCGGTGTTCGGCGCCAATACCCCGATCAGCAGCCTGAAAGGCTATACCGGCCACACCTTGGGCGCTTGCGGCGCCCTGGAAGCCATGGTGGCGATTCAAATGATGCGCGACGGCTGGTTTCACCCCAATCTTAACCTCGACCATATCGACCCGCGCTGCGCGGAGCTGGATTACATTACCGGCACGGGCCGCGCGTTGGCCGCCGAGTATGCGATGAGCAACAATTTTGCTTTCGGCGGGGTGAACACCTCTCTAATTTTCCGGCGTTGGGATCATTGATAGGACGCGGCGGATGAAACACCCCGGCCCAGTCTCATCCGTAACCAATGCGCTGGATTTTACCTTGCAGCATTGGTGCGCGTGGCAATCCGGGCCCGCATCGGCAGCCGCGGAAGCCTGGCCCGGCGGGCAAACGCTACCTCATCAAAACGGTAACGCCGATGTGGGTTTTTTGCCGATGATGCAACGCCGCCGCTTGTCGCCGCTGGCCCGAGCG
>NZ_JANIBK010000366.1 GCF_024505165.1 Methylomonas rivi | reverse complement strand
CTACGACGACCTGACCCATCACGCCCTCGCCTACCGGGAACTGTCCTTGCTGCTGCGCCGCCCGCCGGGCCGCGAGGCCTACCCCGGCGACATTTTCTATATCCACGCCCGCTTGCTGGAACGCGCCACCCGTTTGGCGGCCGGCGGTTCGCTGACGGCCTTGCCCATCATTGAAATCGAAGCCGAAAATCTGGCCGCCTATATCGCCACCAACCTGATTTCCATTACCGACGGCCAGATTTATCTGTCGCCCGAACTGTTTCACAAAGGGCTGCTGCCGGCCGTGGATGTCGGCAAGTCCGTGTCCAGGGTCGGCGGCAAGGCGCAATTGCCGGCTTACCGGCTGGTGGCCGGCGCTTTGAAGCTGTATTACGCCCAATTCGAGGAATTGGAAATGTTCGCCCGCTTCGGCACCCGGCTGGACAAGAAAACCCAGGGCATTCTGGAGCGCGGCAAGCGGGTGCGGGAAATTCTTAAGCAACACGAGCAGGAAGCCTTGGGCCCTTTCGAGCAAATCATCGTGCTGCTGGCCGTGACCGAAGGCCTATTCGACGCCCTGCCGTTACACGAAATCGCCCGGGCCGAATCGACACTGCGCGCCGCCGCTAGCGAGCAATTGCGCGAAATCGGCCGCCGCATCGAGCGCGGCGACACGCTGACC
>NZ_JANIBK010000365.1 GCF_024505165.1 Methylomonas rivi | reverse complement strand
TGGGGGGGGGGGGGGCGGTTTTGGATATGCTGGACAGTCTCTGTTCGAAGAAGGTTTGGCCGGTAGCTACGATTTAGCTTTTATCGATGCCGACATGGTCAATTACGACGGCTATTACGAACGGCCCTACAAGACTTAAAGGCAGGCAAAGCTGCTAAATTAAAGCCGCCGAACCTATCGCAGCTTTAGGAAAAGCATCGAGCCGAATGCTTCCGAGTTGACAGCAGAACCAACACCAGTTATCACGCATAAAAAAGCCCACCATTAAGTGGGCTTCGTCCGGTTTTGTTTTATATGTTTTGATGGACGCCCGCCATATAAAATGACAGGTTAATAGCTTGCGTTTATTATTATTACTTTACCGGAATGCCGGTCGCTTTCCTTCCTCCTCATCTTGAGAGAAATATTCCCCCAAGTAACTCTTACCTCTTACAAGGTGGAGGAAGTCTACTTTAAAAAAACGTCTTTGTCCAGAAAAACTGCGACAATTTGTCGCATGCGTAATTTTCAACAAACAGTTACCTCATTTCGGGCCGATAATTTACACGAAAAAAATCTTGAGTAAAGGCCGCTCCAATAAAAAATCGGAAGTATTACAAGCAATCGACAGCATGCGCCAGCGGCTTATGTCGGGCAATAAAAAACCCGCTAGCCTTACGGCTAGCGGG
>NZ_JANIBK010000364.1 GCF_024505165.1 Methylomonas rivi | reverse complement strand
CGGTTTCCACCCCCAGTTCGCGCAGTTGCGCCACCGCCCGCCGGCCTATCATGCCGGCGCCGCCCGTCACCAAAACCCGGGAAAGTTCGTTCATGCGCGGCCTGCCTTGCGCGGTTTTTGCGGACATGTATTCATTAGGGGGCTGTTCCTCCAATTCATGCGGCAAGGATAGGCCAAGGCATATTGATTGGCGATGACCAGGGCCAGATGGATCGAAAAGCCGTAGAACGGCAGGTAAAAATCGAAAAGCCCGAAGCTGGGCAATACCAGCAGCCAAAGCGGAACCCATTGCCGCCCGGCGTCGCCGAGACCGCGTTTAATCAGCGGCATCCATAGCGAGTATATCAGCAGGGCATAGGCGGACAATCCGGCCAAGCCGGTCTCGGACAGGATGGCCAGCAACACATTATGGGCGTGCAATTCGCCCCGGTCGAAGCGCCCGCCGGTGTAATCCGGGGTTAGGAACTGAAACACGCCGGCGCCAAGGCCGAACCAGGTATGGCCGCGCCAGGCTTCGAAAGCGCCGGCCCAGATGTAAGTGCGCCCCAGGGAGAACGCGGTCAGCGGGCTTTCGTGAATGGCGCTGGTCAATTCGGCGTGGCGCCGCCAGAGTATGAAGCTCAGAAAGGCGGCAAGCAAGCCGATACTGCCGGCGATTCGCCAAGCGCC
>NZ_JANIBK010000363.1 GCF_024505165.1 Methylomonas rivi | reverse complement strand
CCGGAGCGTGGGAACGATGAAGAAGGTACGCGATACAGGGTTTTGTGTCAGATATTTGAATCAACACAGCGTATACAGCTATGGCTAACGTTTCATGCCGTCAATAAACTCTTTGGAGCGATTTTCTTGCTTCTCTTTGTCCACTGCCTGTTCATTAATGTACCGAATAGAATTCGAAATATTGGCTAGTGTTTCAGGGTAAATACTAACGGATGTGCCATGATTTCGATTAAAGGAAATTTTGAGTGGTGTATTTTCCTTAATGTAATAATCCCACCCTCTATTTGATTCTTTGAGCCATCCAGATTGTTCTAATGCATGCCGAAAAAAAAGTATGCCACGGTTATTTATGCATTTTTCAGGCTTGTTATAGGAAAACTCTTCAGTGTTTGTATTTGCTAAGCATTTTTTATCATAAGTATTTTCTGGAAATTCAATTTCTACAGTCCGAAAGGTGAATGTTCCTTTATTTTCATTTGGCGAAGAAGAACTGAGCTTGTCAATCAAAAGATTGTTTTCTTCGTTCAGGTAAATTTTGGTCTGAATGGGAGTAACTCCAAAGAAGGGTTTCTCAGATTTTCTTTTACATTCGAAACCGGGATATGATTCTTTACACTCTGTAAAGCCTGATTTTATTGCATCGTCTTTGGTTCCAGGAACGATTAATCCTTCAACTTCAAAAGGTAGGTACTGAGCGCTTTTAGCTT
>NZ_JANIBK010000362.1 GCF_024505165.1 Methylomonas rivi | reverse complement strand
AAATCAATGAGTTTTACTTACAAGAATTCATTGAAGGCAGAAGCATATATCTGCTGTATTATTTTTATAAAAATAATACATGCTTGAAATATTCACAAGAAAACCTAATCCAGCAAAAAGGAGGAGGCTCAATTTTAGCCGCCAAGCCAGACAATATTCACCATACTAATATCTCTAAATCGTTCGAAGATTTATTTTATTCAATAGGTTTCTCAGGATTTGTAATGGTGGAAATCAGAAACAGATTAAATAAAACATACATGATAGAAGCAAACCCAAGATTTTGGGGGCCTTCACAGTTATTTGTAGATGCTGGCGTTAATTTTTTTAATGCCTTACTTTACGAATATGGATTCTTGGAGAAAGCACCAACCCATATAGAAGAAAAATATAATACAACTTATTTTTGGGACGATGGACTATCATTTGATAAAAAAAATATTGATGATACAACATTTTATTATCTTAACAAACAAGATTTTCTATCTAACTATGCACAATGGGATAAGAATAATATCTTAAAAAGGGATGATACAATAAAAGTGTACAACTACCTAATAAGTGGCGGGAGTAATGAATAATGAATCTTATACTACAAACGCTTTACCAAAAAACTAGCAAGCATTCTAACTATCAAACCATACCCAGCAATCTAGAAAAACTCCTACCCATTACTGATATAGAAATAAAATCGAGACACGAAAAAGAACGACTTAAATATTTTTTAAA
>NZ_JANIBK010000361.1 GCF_024505165.1 Methylomonas rivi | reverse complement strand
GCACGGTCTGCATCATCGCGCTTTCCAGGCTGGGGATGCCGGCGCGGGTGGCTTCCAGTTGCGCCAAGGCCCTGGCCGTATCCAGCTCGGTGCCGCGGCCGTTTTCGACTTTAGCTTGGGTCAGTGCCAGGGTTTGCGCCTGATTATCGGCATTTTGCCGGGCGACCGCCAACTGGTGTTGCAGGCCGCGCAGCTCGAAATAATTCCTCGCCACCTCGGCGATCAGGCTGACGCCGACGTCGCGCAGGCCGGCGTCCAGCGCCTCGACTTCGTCGCTGCTGGCTTCGACATTGCGGCGCACCCGCCCGAAAAAGTCCAGTTCCCATGAGGCGTCGAAGCCGGTGTTATAAAGCTTGAGTTCGCGCGGTACGAAGGCGCGGTTGTTTAACGAGCCGGTACTGCGTTTTTGCTCGGTATAGTTGGCATGCGAGGTAACCGTCGGCAGCAGATTCAAGCCCGTTTCCAGATAGAGGGCGCGAGCCTCGGCCAGATTGGCCCTTGCGGCTTTTAAGTCGAAATTATGCTGTAGGGTTTGGTCGACCAGCGCGCTTAACTGGGCGTCGTTAAACGTTTTCCACCAGCCGATCTCAACCGCCCGGTCGGAAAATTCGGCGGGTGCGGCGTTGGCAAAACCGGCGGGTAACGGCTTTTCCGGCCGTTGGTAATCCGGGCCCACGGCGCAAGCGGTCAGCAGGCCGGCGGACAAGACGATTGGACTGAGGCGCGCCAGGCCTCGTA
>NZ_JANIBK010000360.1 GCF_024505165.1 Methylomonas rivi | reverse complement strand
GTCCGGCTGGCCCGGGCGGCCATGGCGCTAATGATGCTGCTGTCCAGCCCGCCCGACAGCAGCGTAACGCTGGGCGCGTCGGAGCGCAACCGCAAACGCACTGCATCGGCGATCAGCTCCCGCGTGCGTTCCGGTTCGAGACGGTTGTCCGGGGACGTTTCCGGCCACTGGTGGTAAGGTTTGCCGTGCATGTCGCCCTCGCCGTCCAGGCGCATCAGCCAACCCGGCGGCACCGAGTGAATGCCCTGGAAGAAGGTACCGCGGCCGTGGTCGGAAACGCCGGTCATCAGGAAATCGAACACCGTCTTGGGTTCGGGCGGCGGGTAAGCGCCCATGACCGAGGCGATGGCGCGAATCTCGCTGGCCAGGATCGTCAGTTGCCTGTCGCCTTTATTGTCTCTGGCATAGTACAACGGCTTAACTCCCAAGCGGTCCCGGCAGCAGATCAGGCTGCCGCTGGCGCGTTCCAGCAGGACGAGCGCCCACATGCCGTTGAAACGTTCAAAGGCGGTCTCGCCCCAGATGCGCCAAGCCTGCAAAACAACCTCCGTGTCGGTATCGGTGCGGAAAACGCAACCTTGCATTTCCAACGCTTGCCGCAATTCGATGAAGTTATATATCTCGCCGTTGAAAACCAGGATATTGCCGGTGACCGGGCAGGTCATGGGTTGGCGTCCGGCCGGGCTCAAGTCGAGGATGGACAGGCGCCGGTGGCCGAGAAAGGTCGGCGGCCGGGCGCCG
>NZ_JANIBK010000359.1 GCF_024505165.1 Methylomonas rivi | reverse complement strand
ACGGCAGCCCGGCCGTGGCGGCGGCTTGGGTCGATAAGGTATTGCATGGTCCGCGCGGCCGCGCCAAGCAAATGAATGCCGGCGCGTTCGAGGCCGACGCCGATATCCTGCTGTTTTTACATGCCGACACCCGGCTGCCGGCCGACGCCGTGATCTCGATAGTCGATGCCGTCGTGCAGGGTTACCGCTGGGGGCGTTTCGATGTCCGCTTCGATAGTTCCCGGCCGGTGTTTAAACTGATTGCCTTTATGATGAACTGGCGCTCGCGGCTGACCGGCATCGCCACCGGCGACCAGGCCCTGTTTGTGACCCGGCGCGCCTTTGCCGCCGCCGGCGGCTTTCCGGATATCGCCTTGATGGAAGACATCGGCCTCAGCGCCCGCTTGAAAAAGCTGGGCTGGCCGTGCTGCCTGCATGCTAAAGTCGTCACTTCGGCGCGGCGCTGGCAGCGGTATGGCGTGCTCAATACCGTATTGCTGATGTGGCGCTTGCGGTTGGCCTATTTTTTCGGCGCCGACCCGAACCGGCTGGCGGCCCAATATTATCGGAAATCATGATGGAAGCATTGCTGCGCTTCGGCGTATTTTTCGGCATTTTTGCGTTGATGGCGGTTTGGGAGTATTTCAGGCCCAAACGCCGGTTGAGTTCGGCCCGGAGGCAACGTTGGCCGGTCAACCTGGGTCTGGCGGCCGTTAACGTGCTGCTGATGCGGGTCAGCATGGGCGCGGCGGCGTGGCTGGCG
>NZ_JANIBK010000358.1 GCF_024505165.1 Methylomonas rivi | reverse complement strand
TAAGACGCCAATGGCCGCTTTGTGAATCTCCAGTTCCGATGCGCTGGATTTGGCTGACTGGCCGGTTTAGAGAAACGCGACAGTCAAGAATGGGTCGACACCTGCCCCTTACTTTTAGATTTGCATCGAATTGTGTTTTTTGCAATCTCTCTTGAATTCAGCGATTGTAGATTCAAACCCTAACGGCAATCACCGAAATATTGTCCCGCCCGCCCCGGCGTTCCGCTTCTTCGATCAGATTGCGGACGATGCTTTCGACCGTGCCGTCGCCGCAAAAACCGGCGATGTCGTCATGGGATAATTCCTTATCCAGACCGTCGCTGGATAGAATAAACAGATCGCCGGGACATAACTCGCCCTGCCCCCAATCCAATTGCAGTTGCGTATCGGCGCCGACGGCACGGGTAATGACGTTCCCGCGCCCCGCCTCCAAGCTGCCGTCTTCCGGTAACAAGCCTTGGCTGATGGCTTCGTTATACAAGGAATGGTCCAGCGTCAATTGCTTCAGGGCGCCTTGGCGATAGCGGTACAGGCGGCTGTCGCCGGCCCACAGATAGCCGAACTGTTTGCCGGCAATCAACAGTACCACTATCGTGCTGCCGATAATCCCGGCGTTGCCGCGTTGCTTGGCCAGCGCCAATAATTGCCGGTTGACCGCCTGCAAGCCGGCCGCCACCTGCTCGCCGTAGTGCTCCAGATCGTCGACGGCCGGCACGCGGGCCAAAGCCTCCACCAACGCTCGGCT
>NZ_JANIBK010000357.1 GCF_024505165.1 Methylomonas rivi | reverse complement strand
GAGGCGGCCAACGAACGCGCAAACTTGGCCCAGCAGGCCCGCGCCGAATTCGAAACCCTGGCCCAGCAATGGCGGTACGACCTGGAGCGGGAAAAATCCGAATGCCAAAACCGGCTCCGCAACGAACTGGCCCGGCTGGTCACCGCCACCGCGCGTAAAGCCGTGCAGGACTTGACCGGCCTGGAATTGGAACGGGCGCTATTCGATAATTTCCTGCACCGGTTGAACGCCTTGTCCGCTCGAGAAAAGCATGCGCTATCGGCGTCCGCGGGCGAAAATATCGTCTTGGCCAGCAGCAGCGCACTCGATGAGGCCTCCCGCGTCCGCTTTGCCGCTGCCTTGAACGGCATGCTGCCGGGCCAGATCGCTGTCCGCTTCGAAGCCTTGCCGGACAGCCGGTTGGGCCTGATGCTGACCACCTCGGCCTATACCCTGGAATGGGGCATAGAACGTTATGTCGAAGACCTGCAGGCCGAATTGGATACCCTGTTAAACCGAACCGCCAGCCATGCTGAATGACGCCTTGGACAGCACCGCCGCTACCCTGGCCCGTTTGCTGGAACAACGCCGGCCCGGCCCGGCCCTGGCCGAAACCGGCACCGTCATCCATGTAGGCCATGGCGTGGCGATGGTGGACGGTTTGCCCGGCGTACAGGCCCTGGAATTGGTTGAATTCCCGGACGGCTTGTTCGGTTTAGCCTTTAACCTGGATCCCGAACAGGTGGGCGTAGTACTGCTCGGCGCCGGCGAT
>NZ_JANIBK010000356.1 GCF_024505165.1 Methylomonas rivi | reverse complement strand
GGCGCATACCCGGTAATCGTCCGGCGCCGCGCGCAAGCCGGCCGCCGCAGTGTTGATCATGATGGGCAGCGCCATGCAGGCCAAGGTCAAGCCGCCGGACAGTATCGAAAAACCCAGTCCCAGGTAAATACAGAAAAAGGCGTTGCCGAACAAGCCGAAGACGATGGACGGCACCCCGGCCAATACGTCCAGGCTGCGTTCGATTAAGCGGCCGAAGCGGCTGCTTGGCGAAGTGAATTCGCTGAGCAGGATCGCGGTGGCCAAACCCAGCGGCCCGGCGGCGATAACGGCAACCAGCACGATCAGCCCGGTCGAGACGATAATCGGTGCGATGCCGCCGGCGCGTCCGGCGTCGCTCGGCGCCGTGGATAAAAACGTCCAGGACAGCCGGGGCAGGCCGTTCAGCAACATGTCGGCCAACAGCCGGACGAATACCGCGCAGATCAGCATGGCACTCAGCCAGATCAAACCTGTCGCCAGCCGATTTTTAGGCATAAGGCGTTTTCCTGTTCAACGCGTCGGCCACACCGACCAGTATCAGCACCAGCAGCATCAAGGCCAATCCCGAAACGAACAGCGCGGCGCGGTGGTCGCCCATCGCATAAGCCATTTCCAGGGCGATATTGGCGGTCAGGGTGCGCACCGAATCGAACAGGCTGTGCGGTTGTTGCACGGCATTGCCGGCTACCATCAGCACCGCCATGGTTTCGCCCAGCGCCCGGCCCGCCGCCAGCAGCAGGCCGGAGATCAAGCCGCCGTGG
>NZ_JANIBK010000355.1 GCF_024505165.1 Methylomonas rivi | reverse complement strand
CGGTATTGGCGCAACTGTTAACCGACTTCGCCGCCGCCGACCGCACCGGCCAACTCGCCTTGCTGGACGCCATCCTCAAAGCCTGGAGCGACACCAGCCCAATGGCCGCCACCTTCACCGGCGCCTACGATAGCCACAATCTGACCGTCAACATGCAAAACCTCGCCGCCGGCAGCGCGGCGTATAACGCCCTGGCCGACAAGTTGACTATATTGGAACGCTTCAACGGCCGCACTTTCACCGCCGTGCCCGACGGCACGGCCGCAGCCACGGTTAATTTGTGGACCACCAGCCAGGACTTGCTGCAACGCAGTTACGACAGCCTGAAGGAGTCGGTTTACCAAAGTCTGGCGATACAGACCCGCTTAAAGCCTTTATTGGATTTGGTTGGGCTTTCAGTGGCAGCAGAAGGTATTCAATTAGATTTTACCGAGTTGAATCAGGAGCTGGATGCCCGCATAGCAGCCGATGAAATCAACGGTTTCGCCGATTTGGTTGAATTGGCCGTTGCGACGAACGCCACTCTGATAGCGAATGGCTGGCAGGGTTGGTGGAAGGTGTTTAGCTTTCTTGACACGCATTCGATGACGACGGAGATGCGTAATGTTCTTGATATGGCTGGCCTTAGTCTCAACGGTACAACTCAATCCGACGCAATCGTTGCAAATAGCACAAACGACACGATATCCGCCGGCGACAGTAATGATTGGGTCTATGGTGCCGGAGGCGACGACCGAATTGATGGTGGCGCGGGCGATGATGTGTTACTGGGCGGA
>NZ_JANIBK010000354.1 GCF_024505165.1 Methylomonas rivi | reverse complement strand
GTGGCCGGCAGCGGGCAGGGCGGCGGCGTGGCGGAAATCGCCGATTTCATGTTGCTGCAAATGATCAACCGCTATCAGCCCTTGCTGGCGCATTTGGCTGTTGCGGCCGCCATGCATCCGGAAGAGTTTTTTCAATTATGCCTGCAGCTGGCCGGCGAGTTATCGACATTCTACCGGCCCGGTAAGCGGCCGCTGGCGTTTCCCGATTATAAACACGATGATTTGAAGTTCAGCTTCATACCCTTGATCGACGAATTGCGGGGTTTGTTGAGCATGGTGCTGGAACAAAACGCGGTGCAATTGCCGTTGGCGGAAGTCAAACCGGGGGTTTACGTGGCCAAGCGGCCGGAATTGAACTTGCTGGAAGGCGCCGTCTTCGTGTTGGCGGCCAAGGCGCAAGTCTCTTCGGAATTGATTCGCTCGCACTTCCCGCCGCAAGTCAAGATCGGCCCGGTTGAAGATATCCAGACATTGGTGCGTTCGGCATTGCCGGGTATCAATATTCAGGCCCTGCCGGTGGCGCCACGGCAGATTCCCTACCACGCCGGCTATTCGTATTTCGAATTGAACAAGCAAAGCGAGCTGTGGGGAAAAATGCCGGTTTCCGGCGGCTTCGCCATTCACATCGGCGGCAGTTTTCCGGAACTGGAGCTCGAATTTTGGGCCATTAGAAAAGGTTGACAGTCATGAGTGAAAACGATCCCTTCGGACCTTTCGGCGACGACGACCGCACCGTGATCCGGCCCATGCCGGGCGGCAGGCGGCCCACTCCGCCCCCC
>NZ_JANIBK010000353.1 GCF_024505165.1 Methylomonas rivi | reverse complement strand
CCTCCTTTTTTATGCGCATTTGGAGTTGGGGGCTGAAAAGGGCAAACCCAAACCGCTGGCGGTGGTAGAAGCCAAACGCGTTTCGCGCGACGAACTGGCCGGAAAACGCCAAGCGGCGGACTATGCCAAAGCGATCAAAGCCAAAACCGGCATCGATCCGCTAATTTCCCTTATAAAAAGCTGATTAAATTGATTTTGTCGCTCCGTAGAGGCGGGAGCCCGGATAGATCAAGAGCCTGGATTCCCCGTTTGCGGGAATAACGAGTGAATCAGTTCGTCCCCCAATTGTGATTAATGGCTCTATTCATGCCCGCCAAGGCTCAAATAGCACGCAAAAGCGATACACTTGGAATGTCGATTTGCGCAAAACGGGGTTAAAAATCAAGGTAGCGACTATCGCTGTCTTTGTTCGGCCCAGGCTTGGAACAATGACCGAGCGCTTTCGTGTTAAGTCTGATCGAAAGGAGATTGTCGACCCAAAGGAGACAACCGACAGGGGTTATCCAATGACCGGGGTGAGCCAGTTGCCGACAGTAGGATGGGTAGAGCGAAGCGAAACCCATCAAACGAAACGCCGATAAATGAGATATGACAGAATATCGCCGACATCGCCTCAAAGGCGGTTGTTATTTTTTTCACAGTCAATTTGGCGGAACGAAACCGGACTTTGCTGACCGATAGGATTGAACTGCTTCGCGAGTCTTTTCGTAACGTAAAAGCCCGCGTAGGGCGGATGCCGTTAGGCGATCCGCCAAATATGGCGGAACCGCGATGCGTTCCGCC
>NZ_JANIBK010000352.1 GCF_024505165.1 Methylomonas rivi | reverse complement strand
AGTCGATCCGAACCCAAACCACCCATCAGCTTGTCAACGCCCGTACCGCCGATCAGCCGGTCGTCATCGTCTCCACCGTCGAGCGTATCGTTATCCGCGCCACCATCGAGAACATCGTTGCCTGGCCCGCCCAGCAACGTGTCGCCACCGCGAAAACCATTGAGAATGTCGTTGCCATCAAAACCAGTCAGCGTGTCATCACCCACCGTACCATCTAATGCATCATCGAAATTCGTGCCATCGATAACTTGCCCTGGTACTGGGCCTATACGAACATCCATATCGGTGAAGCGAAGCGTTGAGATACCAACAACGCTATCAACACCGAACGTTCCCGAGGTATCGGTAACCTGCCAACCACCCGATTGAGCACCACTGGTAATCTGAACCCAAGTGAATTGCGTGCTCGGCGCTGAAAAATACGCCACATCATCGCTCTTACCGTCTAGAAGGTCATTACCCTCCCCGCCAATTAAGGTGTCGGAGCCTTCGCCCGCCGTAAGCGTATCGTCGCCAGCTCCACCAACAAGCAGATCATCCCCCGCTGTTCCGGACAGGCTGTCGCCACTCGCCGTACCTTCAACAATTTCACCGATATTGCGCGTGGAAACATCGACATCACCATTATTGAACCGAAGCGTCTCGATGTTTTTCAGAACATCAACTTCAGACCCGCTAAGCTGCCTGACTTGAATAGCATCGGGGTCAACTGTGTCCCGAACGACTGCATATTGGGTAATATTCCCCGAGATGATCGCGATATCGCCCAGTGTTCCTGAAGCGCTGTTGTC
>NZ_JANIBK010000351.1 GCF_024505165.1 Methylomonas rivi | reverse complement strand
GTATCGCGCCATCGCCGAACGCCGCGACATGCGGCACTTTCTGCCCGACCCGGTGGCGCCCGAACTGCTGATGCGGATTCTGCGGGCCGCGCATCAGGCAGGCAGCGTGGGCCTGATGCAACCTTGGCGGTTTATCCGCATCACCGACCGCCAATTGCGAACCCGGATCCATCAGCTGGTGGACAATGAGCGGCAACTGACCGCCGCGGCCTTGCGGCAACGCCAGGATGAGTTTATGCGTTTGAAAGTGGAAGGCATCCGCGAGTGCGGCGAGCTGTTGGTGGTGGCGCTGCCCGACCAGCGCGAAAAACATCTGTTCGGCCGCCGTACCTTGCCGGAAATGGATTTGGCCTCGGCCGCCTGCGCGATTCAAAACCTGTGGTTGGCGGCGCGCGCCGAAGGCTTGGGCATGGGCTGGGTGTCGCTGTTCGATCCGGAGGCTTTGGCCGGGCTGTTGAACATGCCGGCCGGCAGCCGGCCGATTGCCATTTTATGCCTGGGTCATGTGGACGAGTTTTACCCCAAGCCCATGCTGGAACTGGAAAACTGGATTAGCCCGCAACCTTTGTCCGCCATGGTGTCGGAAAACGGCTGGGGCGGATGATACCGCCCGCGCTGATGGTGCAAGGCACTACCTCCGACGCCGGCAAAAGCACGCTGGTGACCGCCCTCTGTCGGCATTATCAACGCCAGGGCGTGCGGGTGGCGCCTTTCAAGCCGCAAAATATGGCGCTCAACAGCGCGGTGACCGTCGACGGCGGCGAAATAGGCCGGGCCCAGGCTGTGCAGGCC
>NZ_JANIBK010000350.1 GCF_024505165.1 Methylomonas rivi | reverse complement strand
GGTGCGGCGGCATGGCGCCGAAGCCGCCGAAAGCGAATTGCAGCAGGCACTGGCGGACGCGGATGCCGGCGTGCGCCTGCAGGCGATCGAATTGACGGCTAACCCGGCTTTGCTCGGTCAGGGTTTGCAGGATAGCGACGCCATGGTCAGGCAGCTGGCGAAGGCCAAGCTGGACGAGCTTGTGCATTGAGATATGCAAGCCAGGGTTTTATTTTTTACGGGGTTGGTTGTTCGGTTTTTAACTCGATTGGCGGGTAGGGACTGGAAATGCCGGCCGTTAATCACATTCAATTAAACGAGAAAAACTATGATTTTAAAGCATTTGTTAAAAACAGCGCTGGCGCTGGCCGTATTGGGTTCTGTTTCGCCGGTTTCCGCACATACGCTGAGCAATAAAACCCTGCGGGTGGGGTTCGGCGCGCAGGCAACCGACGTTTGGCAAGTGACGTGCAGTAACGATGCGGTGCTGGGCGACAGCCACCATCTTGCCGCGCAAATTTTGGATAAAAGCCCCGGCACAAATTTACTGTCGTTGATTATCGTCAAAGGCACGGCGGCGGCCACGACTGTCGACTCCAAAGGCGGCGATACGACCCCCAGTCCTTTCGTCGAGGTCGTCGGCGGCAACGGCGTTTACACCATGCTGGTCAACCATACCCAGTCCGGCAATAAAGTCTATAACATCGAATTCCACTGCGAGAACGCCGGTGGCGACCATACCCCAACCACCACGCCATCTACACCAGTGCAAGATAACTAAGCTTGTCCGGCGCTTTGTTTATTCTTATGGTTCCCACGCTCCGC
>NZ_JANIBK010000349.1 GCF_024505165.1 Methylomonas rivi | reverse complement strand
CCGCGCGCCACCAGCCGCGCCAGGCCTTCGTCGAACCACAGGGTTTCGAACAAGCCCAGCCGGCCGCTAAAACCGCTGCCCTGGCAGCGAACACAGCCGCCCGCTTCGTAAATATCCAGCATCTCCTCATGCGCGCCCAATTCCGCCAGCTCCGCGCCGCTGGGCGATCACCGCCACCACCGTGGAACCGATCAAGAACGGCTCGCAGCCGATGTCGATCAGCCGGGTCACTGCGCTGACCGCATTGTTGGTGTGCAGCGTGGAGAACACCAAATGCCCGGTCATCGCCGCCTTGACCGCCACATCGGCGGTTTCGTGGTCGCGAATCTCCCCCACCATCAACACGTCCGGATCGTGGCGCAAAAACGACCGCAAGGCCTCGGCAAAGCTGATTTTCGGCCCGGTTTGCACCTGCGACACCCCGTCCATGGTGTACTCGATGGGGTTTTCCACCGTCATGATATTGATGTCCGGGCGGTTGATTTCCTGCAAGGCGGCAAACAAGGTGGTCGACTTGCCGCTGCCGGTCGGCCCGGTCAGCAGCACCATGCCGTAAGGCCGGTGAATCACTTTGCGAAACCGCCGCAAATCCTCGTCCATCATGCCCAGATCGCTCAAGGTCAAACCAAAGGCTTCCTGTCCCAACAAACGCAGGGTGATGCGTTCGCCCAGCCGGGTCGGCGCCGTTGCTACCCGGATATTGAAGCCCTTTTCGATAGGCCGCGCCAATTGATAGGAAAAACCGCCGTCCTGCGGCATGCGCTGCTCGGCGATGTCCAGCCCGGCCAGCACCTTGACCCGCGAAATCAAGGCCGCCGCCACGG
>NZ_JANIBK010000348.1 GCF_024505165.1 Methylomonas rivi | reverse complement strand
GGGTCGCCGCCGGCGCCGACAAGCCAAGCCGCCGTGCGCCGCCGGCAAAACTTTGCGCTTCCGCCACCGCCACGAAGATGGCCATCAGGGTTAAGCGGTCCATATATTATTCCTGTGTTTGCAATAATAAATTCTATTTTATGAGTATTCTTCCGATAAATGAAATTGGCTACAGTAACGTCACCTGTTTAGCAGGCAACAAAACCGATCGTTCACTATAAC
This sequence comes from Methylomonas rivi, assembly GCF_024505165.1. Lineage (GTDB taxonomy): Bacteria > Pseudomonadota > Gammaproteobacteria > Methylococcales > Methylomonadaceae > Methylomonas > Methylomonas rivi. The sequence goes on along the minus strand of NZ_JANIBK010000348.1, from coordinate 607 downwards.
TGGAGCATAACCATGAACCGTATTAACGTCGTCACCACGGAAACCGCCAACAGCGAGCAAAAAGCCTTGCTGGATGCCATTCAATCGCAATTGGGCATGGTGCCCAATTTTTTAAAAGTATTCGCCAATTCGCCGGCGGCTCTGCGCGCCTTTCTGGGTTTGCACGGCATAGCCAACGACGGCAGCCTGGATCCGCAAACCCGCGAGCGCATCGCCGTAGCGGTTGCGCAGCAGAATGCCTGCGAATATTGCCTTTCCGCGCATACGGCGATAGGCCATAAAGCCGGCTTAAGCCATGACGAGATAAGCGAGAATCGGGCCGGCAACAGCCGGGACGCCAAAGCCGCCGCCGCGCTAAAGTTTGCCCGCTCGCTGGTGGACAATGGCGGCGATGTCACCACGGCCGAACTTGGCGAGCTGCGCCATGCCGGTTACGACGATGCGGAAATCGTCGAAATCATCACTCATGTCGGCATGAATATACTCACCAATCTGATCGGCAAAGCCAGCCGGGTGGCGATCGATTTTCCGCGAATCGCCTTGAAACAGGCGGCTTAATAGCCGCGCTGAAAGCCGGAGCGGGCCGCGGTTCGCCCGCTCCGGCTTT
>NZ_JANIBK010000347.1 GCF_024505165.1 Methylomonas rivi | reverse complement strand
GCCGGTCGCGCGGGAAACGGCGGGGCCGCCGGCCGCATGCGACTCGCAAAGGCGGCTGATTTCGGCCAGGACATCGTCCAGCGCCATTTGCAGAATGTGCGGCCAGTCGCCCGCCTCTTCCCCTTCCATCAGCATCCGTTCGATCTGTTCGGCCAGCTCCCATACCACCATCAGAGACATATTGCCGGCGGTGCCTTTTAACGTGTGCGCCAAAGCCCGGGCGTCTTCCCTTGCTCCCCGGCTTATCAGTCCGCCTATTTCATCGCCGTCCCGGCCGTGGGCGGCGGCGAATTTACGCAGATAATTATGGTAAACCGCCACATCTCCCCAACTGCGCAAGCCGCGATCCATGTCGATAATCGGCGTTGCGCCGGTTTCGGAGGCGGCGGGGACTCCGCCCGTCATCGGCGCGGCCGCTAACGCATGCATTTCGGGTAGGTAACGTTGCAGCAGCACGATCAGTTTATCGACATCGAAGGGTTTGGCGATGAATCCGTTCATGCCGGCCGCCAACGCCGCGGCCTGCTGGTTCTTGAAGGCGCCCGCGGTCAGCGCGACGACGGGCAGATCGGCCAGCCCCGGTATTTCGCGGATCCGGCGGGTGGCTTCGTAACCGTCCATCAGCGGCATTTGAATATCCATCAATACCACATCGATAAGGCCGGCATTGGCCGTCAACCAATCCACCGCCGCTTGGCCGTCATCCGCAAGCTGGACGTCGGCGGCTTCGGATTCCAGGATGCGGCGCGCCATATCGCGATTGATTTCGCTATCGTCCACGACCAACACCCGCAACCGCCGCAGACGGCCATCACTTGCGGCGGCCGGCATGGC
>NZ_JANIBK010000346.1 GCF_024505165.1 Methylomonas rivi | reverse complement strand
CAACGGTGCCTACCGCACCCGCATCCAGGAACTGCTGCTGGCCGCCCTGGCCCGCAGCCTCGGCGAATGGACCGGCCAGGCCGACATCGGCATCGAACTCGAAGGCCACGGCCGCGAAGCCGACGCCCAAGCGCAAGCCACACAAGGCATCAACGCCAGTCGCCACCACAGCAATCACAGCGCCCTCGACCTCAGCCGCAGCATCGGCTGGTTCACCAGCCTGTACCCGGTCAAACTCAGCGTCGGCCGGGACTGGGCGGAAACTATCAAAACCGTCAAGGAGCAACTGCGGAGCGTCCCGGACAATGGATTGGGCTATGGCGTATTGCACTACCTAAGCCACAACATTCAACACGACCCGATTGATCAGCATCAACCGGCAGCCGAAGCCGGCCGATGCGCTTCAGGGCGTTTAGCACAGCCTGGGCAAGGCCCGCATTGCGACAAACCCAACGTGACCTTCAACTACCTCGGCCAACTCGACAGCAGCTTCGACGCCGCAGCGCTCCTGCGCCCGGCCGGCGAAGACAGCGGCGACGAACGCGACCCCGAAGCGCCGCTGGGCAACGAACTGGAAATCAACGGCGAAATCTACCAAGGCCAACTGCGGCTGCAGTGGAGTTACAGCGGCCAACGCTACCAAACACACACCATCGCCACGCTGTTGCAACGTTACCGGACCCACCTGGATCAGCTGCTCGACCACTGCCACGAAGCCGAGACTCAGCTGACCCCCAGCGACGTGCCGCTGGCCCGGCTCAATCAAGCCCAGCTCGACGCCCTGCCGGTCGCACACCGCCAAATCGAAGACCTCTACCCCCTGTCGCCCATGCAACAGGGGATTTTGTTTCATGCCTTGC
>NZ_JANIBK010000345.1 GCF_024505165.1 Methylomonas rivi | reverse complement strand
ATTATGTGAAGTTTCCTTTTATGCATACTGTCTTGGTTTCGAATTGTTGACATCAGGAATCATGCGGATTGAGCAAGGCAGTCAGATAAAAAGCTGGTCATAATTTTTGCAAATTTCAGGAGTGGATTTTCTGTTGTTCATTTCAGGAAACGACCCGCAGCACAACAGATAGCTTTTTTCTACTTAAAATTGTTCCCAACAGGAAAATAATCATGTGAAATTTATCCGTTATGTCGATAAAAAGTGAGAATTCGATAGAGCTGATGACATCGACCGGAATAAACGCTCATATTGCTCCTTTTCGGTGTATTTGAAAGCTTGTTTCAGTTCATGGAAATTATGCAAAGTTCCGTGCGCTAGATAGAGGCTTCGAAGCCTCGCCGCATCTCATTCGCAACAATACCGCTATACATAAAAGGAAACTTCACATAATGGCCGTTATGCATAGCTATGCATAACGGCCACTTTGCGACATTCAAGATTTGAAATGTATGACTGTTACATCACGGCTAGCCGCCATTTAACGCTTGAGTTCACCCGTATTTTTGAGCATAGCGGAAAAATGTCAGGTGCAACGATTTGGTATAAATTTCTTTTTATATTCCTTCTTATATTCTTAACGGCGAAGTATAAGCGTAGTTCGGGAATTCGGAGTGATTCTCTGTCCATCAACCGCAAAGTTTCTTAGGAGTTAAAGTGTTCAACTTTAGGTATTCAGACCGCATTACACATTATAAAATGTTGTGCCGTCGTTGTTTTATTTGCTCATAAAAGAATTGAATTGATCTCATCATATTCAACTTCTTCTTTAGTTAATTTTCTCTTTAATTTATTAATATTTATTTCAATGAGTTTATCGCCTT
>NZ_JANIBK010000344.1 GCF_024505165.1 Methylomonas rivi | reverse complement strand
TTGTATTCGTCGGTACGGGAAGAAAGCAAGAAAGCCCTGGCCAGCATGCCGTCGGTGTGGGAACTGGCGCGCAAGACCGAAGAGCACGTGAAAGGCATGATCGTACCGGGCACCCTGTTCGAGGAACTGGGCTTCAATTATTTCGGCCCCATCGACGGCCACGATGTGGACATGCTGGTGTCGACGCTGGAGAACCTGAAGGATATTTCCGGACCGGTGTTTTTGCACGTGGTGACCAAGAAAGGCAAAGGCTATGCGCCGGCCGAGAAAGACCCCCTGGCGTACCACGGCGTGCCCGCCTTCGACCCCAGCCAGGATTCCCTGCCCAAGTCGGCGCCGTCGCCGCATCCGACCTATACCGAAGTATTCGGCAATTGGTTATGCGACATGGCGGCGCGGGACGAGCGCCTGCTGGGGATTACCCCCGCCATGCGCGAAGGTTCCGGTCTGGTGAAGTTCTCCCAGCAGTATCCGAAACGCTATTTCGATGTAGCGATTGCCGAGCAGCACGCGGTGACCCTGGCCGCCGGCCAGGCCTGCCAAGGCGCCAAACCGGTGGTGGCGATTTATTCGACCTTCTTGCAACGCGCGTACGACCAATTGATACACGACGTAGCCTTGCAGAATCTGGACGTATTGTTTGCGCTGGACCGGGCCGGTCTGGTCGGCCCCGACGGCCCGACCCATGCCGGCAGTTACGATTTCAGTTACATGCGCTGCATTCCGAACCTGCTGGTGATGGCCCCGGCCGACGAGAACGAATGCCGGCAAATGCTGACCACCGGTTTCCATTATCCAGGCCCGGCCTCGGTGCGCTATCCGCGCGGCAAGGGCCCCGGGGCCAGTGTCGAGTCCGGCTTGAC
>NZ_JANIBK010000343.1 GCF_024505165.1 Methylomonas rivi | reverse complement strand
AAGACGTGTTGTCGCCGGGCAGACAGGCGGCGGCGCGGCGCCAGAGGTCGTTGCTGACGGCCCGGGCCCAGGGGTCCACCAACAGTTTTTCCTTGTCGAAACGCAAGCCGGATTCGCGCGTCAAGGAGGGGCCGTCTATGCGCCAGCCGTACCAGGTGCCCGCCGGCAGATTTTCGACAAACACATGCCAGGAAAAGAAAGTATGGTTTTTGCTTTTGTCCAATAAAATAGCCTGAAATGGCTGCGGGCTATCGTGATGGGCGAACAGCAACAATTCCACCTGCGTGGCATGCCTGCTGGAAATCGAAAAGTTCACGCCGTCGTCGCCGACTTGAGCGCCATGCGGATAGGGACTGCCTGAGCGTAATGTGTACTTTTTATGCATCGAATTGAGTAAGAGCATTGGGTTGTTCATGATTCTACTGCAAATGAGGGCAATTCGGGCCCTATCTTGCGCAAATAATCGACAACGGGTAGAGTTTGAGCCAATTCCTGCCCGCGTTTTAGCGTATTCGCGGTTATTTTGGCGGGACCGTTTCGAATCGAATCAACTTTTCAGGCCGCTAATGCCCCTTCCGACCTCCAATGTCCGCCCACGTATCGCGCTGTCACGGCAGGAAATGTGCATTATCAGCCGGAGCATCAGCCGCGATTTTTCGCCGCGGCTTTTCGCCAGCCGGGCCGGTCGGGGCGCGAACAGCCGTTTTACGCCGCGCGAGTTATTGGAAATCAGCCGGCAAATCAGCCGGGAATACGCGCCGAATAAAGTCAGCCACCAGGCGCGGCTGGTCTTGCTGGCGGTGTCGCCGCGCCGGTTGCATGTCTATTGGCATTTGGCCAAGCGCCGCTTGAGCGAGGCTTCGCGGCCGCCCGAGA
>NZ_JANIBK010000342.1 GCF_024505165.1 Methylomonas rivi | reverse complement strand
GAGCTCCCGCCGCCGCAGCCACGCCATGCCGCCGGCAAACGCCAATAGCGGTACCAAGGCATTGCGGGATTCCGTCAGCAGCAGCGCCAGACAGGCGCCCAGGATGGCCCATAGCAAGGCCGGTTTCGTCAACCTGCCTTGCGCGTACAGCTGAAAGACCAATAGGGCCAGCATGACCGAGGTCGCGCCGAAAATGGCCGGATGTTCGTAGATTCCGGAGACCCTAGGCAGATATTTGAAACTGGCTTCGGGATGGAAGGCCAGGGAAAAACTCTTCAGGGCGGGACTGTCGAAACGCACGCCCATGCCCAACAAGATATTGCCCCAGAGGGCCAGCAGCGCCGCCCGAGCCGCCGCCGGCGGGAAATCGGGAAAAGCCAGTGCAAGATTCAGAAATGTCCACAGCAACAGCAGGGCGGTGCAGTATTTGATCGCGAATTTGACGGCGATAACGGGGTGCGCGGACATCAGCACCGAGGCCGCCAGCGCCGCCATGCAAGCCAGGACGGCCAAAAACGGCAGGCGTAGTACGGGCGGTATGCCTTGCCGCCGCCACAACCAAACGGAAACGGCGCCGACAAAAACGCGAATGGCGGTTGCGCCCAGGGACACGCCGCTGCCCAGCCAGTCGGCTATGACGACTTGTTGCAGGCAGAACAGCAGATAAACGGCCAAGCAGAGTGCCGTGGCGATGGCATTCGGCATCAGGTCGCCGGCCGGAACGAGGTATTTGGGTAAGGCCATGCGTCAATGAAGGCGGCCGGCGCTTGCGGTCAAAATGTCGAGAATGCGCCGGTAGGCGAGTCCGTCGCCGAAGGGATTGCTCCAGTCCACCGGGCGCTGGAGCAGCGTCCGCGCGGCCGAGCGCAGTTCGGAAGCTTCCA
>NZ_JANIBK010000341.1 GCF_024505165.1 Methylomonas rivi | reverse complement strand
CTGTATTCGTCGGTACGGGAAGAAAGCAAGAAAGCCCTGGCCAGCATGCCGTCGGTGTGGGAACTGGCGCGCAAGACCGAAGAGCACGTGAAAGGCATGATCGTACCGGGCACCCTGTTCGAGGAACTGGGCTTCAATTATTTCGGCCCCATCGACGGCCACGACGTCGACATGCTGGTGTCGACGCTGGAGAACCTGAAGGACATTTCCGGACCGGTGTTTTTGCACGTGGTGACCAAGAAAGGCAAAGGCTATGCGCCGGCTGAGAAAGACCCCCTGGCGTACCACGGCGTGCCCGCCTTCGACCCCAGCCAGGATTCCCTGCCCAAGTCGGCGCCGTCGCCGCACCCGACCTACACCGAAGTATTCGGCAACTGGTTATGCGACATGGCGGCGCGGGACGAGCGCCTGCTGGGGATTACCCCGGCCATGCGCGAGGGCTCGGGTCTGGTGAAGTTTTCCCAGCAGTTTCCGAAACGCTATTTCGATGTGGCGATTGCCGAACAGCATGCGGTGACTTTGGCGGCCGGTCAGGCCTGCCAGGGCGCCAAGCCGGTGGTGGCGATTTATTCGACCTTCTTGCAACGCGCGTACGATCAATTGATACACGATGTGGCCTTGCAGAATCTGGATGTGTTGTTTGCGCTGGACCGGGCCGGTCTGGTGGGGCCGGACGGGCCGACCCATGCCGGCAGTTACGATTTCAGTTACATGCGCTGCATTCCGAACCTGCTGGTGATGGCCCCGGCCGACGAGAACGAATGCCGGCAAATGCTGACCACCGGTTTCCATTATCCGGGTCCGGCCTCGGTGCGCTATCCGCGCGGCAAAGGCCCGGGCGCCAGCGTCGAATCCGGCTTGACCGCGCTGGAGATCGGCAAAGCCGAGATTCGCCA
>NZ_JANIBK010000340.1 GCF_024505165.1 Methylomonas rivi | reverse complement strand
GGACAAACTGTATGCCGGGGGGCAGGCTCAGGGCGATATACAGCTTTGGGCAGCCACGGGCGACGACTGCGCCGGCCTGCCCGCCGGCATTGAGCGGCATGGGTCGGCAGAGCCCTTGTCCTTGTACGCGCGGCAATGGCCGGCGGCCGGCGCCTTGAATCTGCTGGTGGGCGATTATGCCCCGCAAGTTCGCCGGCGGAACCATCTGAAGCCCTGGCTGCCCGCCGTCGCGATCCTGTCGGTCGCACTGTTGGCGCAACTGGCCGGGCAGTGGCAATTGCAGCGGCGGCAGCAACAGCAATTGCAAACGCTTGAGGCCGGCACCGAAGCCTTGTTTCGGCAAACCTTTCCGGAGATCAAGCGGCTGGTCAATGTCAAGGCGCAAGCGGACCAGCAGTTGCTGGCGCTACAGGAGCAATCCCGGCTGAACGCGGCCGGGTTTTTAGCCTTGCTCCATGTTGTCGGCGGGCCGTTGAAAGAGGCGCCGCAACTCAGGCTGCAACGCCTGCAATTCGACGGCGACAGCCTGCAAGTCAAACTGCTGGCCCCGGATGCGGCCAGCGTCGAACAATTTAAACGCCAGCTCGGCGGCGAGAACGGCCCGCAAGTCGATATTCTCGCCGTGGCCGGCGTTGCGGACGGCGTGGAGGCGGAAATTGCCATTCGACAAAACTGATCTCATCAAACGTTGGCGGGCCTTGTCGCCGCGCGAGCAAATGCTGTTGATCGCCGGCCTGGCGGCTGCCTTGCCGGCGGCCGTGTATGGTTTGGCGTACGAACCCATGCGGGCGGAAAACCAGCGGCTGCAACAACAGATCGAGGCCCGGCAACAAATCCGCCTGCATTTGCAAGAGGTGGCGCAACGGGTGGCGCAAGTGCGGCAAGCGGGCGACCAAACCGCCGCGTC
>NZ_JANIBK010000339.1 GCF_024505165.1 Methylomonas rivi | reverse complement strand
GCCCTCGGGCCGGTTCCGGGCGGCAATGCCGCCGCCCAGGGCTTCGACGGCCCGCTGGGCGATACTCAATCCCAAGCCGACGCTGTCGGGCTTTTGCTGATTGCGGCCCTTAAAAAACGGCTGAAAGATGGCCTGCAAATCGGCTTCCGGCACGCCCGCGCCCTGATCTTCGATACCGATACGCAAACAACCGCCCGAGGCGTCGAAATCGGCCGCCACAGCGACCTCCCCGCCGGGCCTGCAATGCTGAACGGCATTGCGCAACACATTTTCCACCGCTCGCTGCAACAGTTCGGCGCTGGTTTTGACGACGGCTTCGTCGAAGCCGGTATAAGCAATGCCGACTTGCTTCTGCGCGGCTTCGAAACGGACATCCTCGACGATATCCGCCAACAGGCCGGCCAGATCGGTGTCGGCGATGCCGCCGCCGCTGACGCCGGCTTCCAGGCGCGACAATACCAGCAATTCCCCGACCAAATCGCTAATCCGCTGCGACTCGCGCTCGATACGTTCCAAGGTTTGCGGAATTTTATGCGGCTGCTGTTGTGCCAAACCGATTGCCGCCTGCATTCTGGCCAGCGGCGAGCGCAATTCGTGCGAGACATCGTGCAACAAACGCTGTTGGGCGCTGATCAGACTGTTTAGCTGCGCCGCCATGTGGTCGAAATCCCGGCCCAAATCGGTGAGTTCGTCGTGGCGGTTGCCCATGGCTTCGGCAACCCGCGTATCCAGTTTGCCGACGGCCGCATCGGCAAACGCCTTGCGCAGGCCGCGGATCGGCTTGGCAAAATACCAAGCCAGGGCCGCGCTCAAAAACAAACTGGCAAAGGTTCCGGAAATCACCGGCAACCAGAGCGACGGCCGTTTCGGCGGCGGCCCTTCCCGCCCGGGCGGGGGCGGCATGCCGCCGGGCCGCATATCCATCCA
>NZ_JANIBK010000338.1 GCF_024505165.1 Methylomonas rivi | reverse complement strand
GCTGGCCGTCGGCCGTCCCGGCTCTGGCGAAACCGTCTACCGGGGCAGCCTGTCCGGCGTGGCGATCGGCGACGCCAGCCTGTATTTCACCGCCAAGGGTACCGCATCGGCGGACGCCACCATCATGGTGGGCGGCCGGCAAATCGGCGTGGTGCAAGCCACGGGTTTTGTGTATGACAGCACACCGTAACCGGCAAGGCGGCGTCACGCTGGTCGAGCTGATTCTGTCCATGGTGATTATCGGCATCGCCCTGACGGGGATTTTCGCGGTGATGAATCTGACCGTCGGCCGCAGCGCCGATCCGCTGGCACAGCATCAGGCCGTGGCCATTGCCGAGTCCTATCTGGAAGAAATTCTGCTGCAAAACTACGCCGGCGCCGCCAGCGGCAACCGGGCGGATTTCGACGACGTCGACGATTACAACAACCTGACCGACAACGGCGTGCACGACCAAACCGGCACGGCGGTTGCCGGACTTTCGCACTATACCGTCGCGGTAACCGTAGCGGCGCCCGCCGCGCTGGCCGGCGGCGTCGACGCCAAACAAATCACCGTCAACGTCTCCGGGCCCGGCGTGGCAAGTTTAAGCCTGGTCGGCTACAGGGCGGACTATTGATGCGCGGGCGCCAGCAGGGTTTTACCCTGATCGAATTGGTCACCGTCATCGTCATTATCGGCATTCTGGCGGCCATGGGCACCGGCATAATTACGCTGCCGGTGAAAAGTTATCTGGACCAGCAACGCCGCACCACGCTGGTGGACAACGCCGAATCCGCCCTGCGTTTAATGCAGCGGGATATCCGCCGCGCCCTGCCCAACAGCATACGCATTACCGGCGGCGGCACCGTGTTGGAGCTGCTGCATACCAGCGACGGCGGCCGTTACCGAGCCCAGCCGGCCGGCGACGGCAGCGGCAATGTGCTCGAT
>NZ_JANIBK010000337.1 GCF_024505165.1 Methylomonas rivi | reverse complement strand
CGGCCTGGCACTTGGCGGCCGGCCTGGCCCAGCCCCTGTTTACCGGCGGCCGCCTGGAAGGCGAGATCCGCCTGAACGACGCCCGGGTACGCCAGGTATACAACCAATATCAAACCGTGGCATTGAACGCCTTCCGCGAAGTGGAACAGACCCTGGCGGCCGAAGCCTGGCTGAGAGAGCGGGAAAAGGCCCTGCGGGAAGCGGTAGATCAAACCGAAGCCAGCCGCAAGCTCGCGGTATATTCCTACCAGCAGGGGCTGATTCAGATTCTGACCCTACTGGACAGTTACCGCAGTACCCTCAACGCGCAAAGCGCGCACCTGCGCGTACAACGCCAGTTGTTGAACAATCGTATCGATCTTTATCTGGCCCTGGGCGGTGCGGTTTGAACGGCAAACAGACGCTACTGAAAATGGCCTTGCCGGCCGCCGTGCTGCTGGCGGCCGTGGGCGCGGCCCGGGCCATGCTGGAAACTCGTCCGGGCAGCTCGCCGCAAATAACACAGCCCTCGCCGCCGACGGTGCAAATCGTCCGCGTCCAACCGCAATCAATAGCACTGAATGTCGCTTCGCAAGGCGTGGTGACGCCCCGCGAGGAAATCGATTTGGTCGCCGAAGTCGGCGGCAAAGTGTTGCGGATGCATCCGGCCCTGGCATCCGGCGGCTTTTTCGAAGCCGACGATTTATTGCTGATGATCGATCCGCGCGATTACGATTACGCCATTGTGACCGCCCAGGCCAAAGTCGCCGAAGCCAAGCGGGTATTGATCAACGAACGGGCTCAAGTCGAACAGGCCGAGAGCGAATGGCGGGCGTTGGGCCAAGGCGAAGCCAGCGACCTGGCGCTGCATAAGCCGCAATTGGCCGAGGCCGAAGCCAAACTGCAAGCCGCCGCCGCGGAATTGGCCAAGGCCAAGCTGGACCGCGGC
>NZ_JANIBK010000336.1 GCF_024505165.1 Methylomonas rivi | reverse complement strand
GATCGCAATCAACGGGCGACGGTGTTTCAATCCACGCGCCCGCGTGGGGCGCGACGCGGGCGGTCGAGCGTACTGATCTGGATCTGCCGTTTCAATCCACGCGCCCGCGTGGGGCGCGACAAATTTCATTACCGGTAATGGCTTGGTAATGCGTTTCAATCCACGCGCCCGCGTGGGGCGCGACGTATAGTCCGCTTTGGTTTTATCCGTCGTCATGGTTTCAATCCACGCGCCCGCGTGGGGCGCGACACCTGATGGTAATGGAGCCGGCGAAGATATGGGTTTCAATCCACGCGCCCGCGTGGGGCGCGACGATAGCAGCTCGAAGCAATCCGGTGTATCAGCGGTTTCAATCCACGCGCCCGCGTGGGGCGCGACTTCGGTGCCGTCTCAATCGGTTGCCACTCCATGTTTCAATCCACGCGCCCGCGTGGGGCGCGACCCGGTGGTGCGCAAGCAAAACGGCTTATCGATTGTTTCAATCCACGCGCCCGCGTGGGGCGCGACCACGGTGTTCAGACCTTGTTGCAGTTCTTTTGCGTTTCAATCCACGCGCCCGCGTGGGGCGCGACGGTAACGACCGTCGTTAGGGATTCCAGCGGAAAAGTTTCAATCCACGCGCCCGCGTGGGGCGCGACGCCCAACAAAATACACCTGGTCCAGCTTCAAGCAGTTTCAATCCACGCGCCCGCGTGGGGCGCGACTTGCTTTCAGTCATGTTTCACACCCTTATGAAGTTTCAATCCACGCGCCCGCGTGGGGCGCGACGGTGTCCACGCTACGGTTATGTTTGGCCTTGGCGTTTCAATCCACGCGCCCGCGTGGGGCGCGACTGTGGCCCGTGGTTTACGTGACAGGCTGTTAGCGGTTTCAATCCACGCGCCCGCGTGGGGCGCGACGCGACGTATCGCCAGCGTTGCTGGAAATCGGCGTTTCAATCCACGCGCCCGCGTGGGGCGCGACACTG
>NZ_JANIBK010000335.1 GCF_024505165.1 Methylomonas rivi | reverse complement strand
GGGCGCATTAGCGATAGCGTAATGCGCCGAATGCTTGAAGGCCAACATGCGGCGCAATACGGCTACGCCTATTGACGCCCTACGGATTGCGACTTACGGCCTTGTTTGAATGCCGATTCCCGCACCGGCGGGCGGGTTTCTTTTCTTTGCTTGTCCAAAGAAAAGAAAAGACACCCGGATGCCGCTTTGATCCTGCGCTCCGAAGGCTTTGAACGGGGTTTTCCGAAGGGGCATCCCAGCCCCTGCGGAAAACGCGATGCATCCCTGCATCGCCCCTGACGGGCTTATCCGCTCAAATCCTCCGGTGCTCGGCGCGGCAAAACGGGAGAAAACCCCGCCGTGAAATTGGAAAGCGTCTAATATTTGCGAGGTTTTGTAGGGCGCATTAGCGGTAGCGTCATGCGCCGAATGCTTGAAAGCCAACATGCGGCGCAATACGGCTTACGCCTATTGACGCCATACGGATTGCGACTTACGGCCTAATTTTTTTTGGATCACTTGGTTATTGGTTTTTGTAGTGAACAGAGTAAAAACTTATAAAAATAAAAAAGGACGTAACTTTAAATGAAATTTAGAAGCCTGCATAAATGGGATAATATCCCCGAATCAAAAGGACTTATTTATGTTGCTCAATTATTGGATGAATTGTTGTTCGAATTCACTTTGGATACATACAAACCATCCGCAATGAATACTAGTCTTTTAGTCAGAGAGGCTCTATCAACAATAGATTTAATAAAGTCTGGAGTTATAAAGAGGCCTAATATAAATCACGTCCTTGATGAATTATGTTTAAATCTTAAGAAGGACGAAGTCGCAAAGTCTCTTATTACTGTCGACTTGGGAGAGTTACTTGATAGTCTGTATAGCAAAAACTCGACCTACGATAGTTTGACAACCACAGTAGAGCTTCTTAATAATCAAATACCTTTAAAAATATATAAAAAAAGAAATGAGGAGTTGCTTATTAAAGAGATTAC
>NZ_JANIBK010000334.1 GCF_024505165.1 Methylomonas rivi | reverse complement strand
CCAATTGACGTGCCGTGTTGGGATAAAAAAATCTCGCAGGCTTTTTTAACGGCATCGAAGTTATGTAGAGGCTCGCCTTGTCCCATAAAGACAATATTTAATATCCGCTCTTCTCCGGGCCTGTTGGTTGCCAACCAACGCCAAGCGTTTATAAATTGCCCGACGATTTCGCTTGTAGTCAAATTTCTTTTCAGTCCTTGTTTTCCGGTAAAACAGAATGAACAATTCATTGCGCAGCCAACCTGCGATGAGAGGCAAATAGAATATTTATTATTAAACGGGATGAGGACGGTTTCAACCTTATAATTGTCTTTAAGCTTAAAAAGAAACTTTACCGAGCGATCTTTTTTCGACTCATAAACCGTATCGATTTCGGGCAGAGAAAAGTCGAAATTTTGTTCTAAAAAAGCCAAGGAGTATTTGGAAATTTTACCGCGACACTGCGTGGCTTGTTTTTTCTTGTAATACCAGTTAAAAAGAACTGACGCTATCGACTGATTTAAATTATTCCGACTTGCAATCGCTTCTAAATCAGAATAACTCAGGCCATAAAAAGATTGTTTCAAAAGTTTCCCCTTGCCATATCAATATTTTTCCTATTACGCTTGATTTCGAACACCAAAGGCGAATCAAATTTCAACTCTCTAAATCGACCTATTGACGCCTAACTGCAAAATCGCAATTATCGTCGAGAAACCATTCGGATATACCGCCGAAACTAAGCCCCGTCGGCATGCGCGTGCGCCTGCCGCCAACGTTCGAGGATAATACCGGCCACTTGTTTGCTGGCCGGAAGCAGCGTATGCACGACCGGAGCTTTCACTTGATCGACCAGCCATTCCGCGCTGACCTCGGACAGCGAGACGACGCCGTCGTTGAGTTCGCCCGCGAACGGCCCGCGCTTCCAGGTCACGCCTTGAACGCCGGCAATACCGGTCGTAGGCGGGCCGATGGGGCCGAGCCGCGACATCCTTTGCTCCGAACCGAGCA
>NZ_JANIBK010000333.1 GCF_024505165.1 Methylomonas rivi | reverse complement strand
CTCGCACGCCGCCCACTCGTTGCGCCGGGGCGATTACACCAGCGCCCTGCTTTCCGTCGCCGCCGGCGCGGCCGGCGTGTTGTTGCTGGAAAAGTTATTACACGATAAACCAGAACCCAAGGAGACCGGCGATGAGTAAAAAACACCACAAAAAACAGAACCGCCAGGGCTTTAGGGATGGCTATGGCCAGCCGTGGCAAGGCGAAGGATTCGGCCCGGCCCAAGCGCCGTTCGGTTACGCTCAACAGCAAGCGCGTTACGCTTACGGACAAGGCCAAGGTCAATATGACCCGCAAGCCGGATTCGCGCCCGATATAGGCATGCCCAGGCAAGAACGCGGCCACGGTTACGATCATCATGATGACGAGGCATACGGCCCCGGCAATTTCGATCCCGGTGTTGGCGCGGCTTACGCCTATGGCGGCGGTTCCCGGCAAACCGGGCGCGGCTATGGCCCCGGCGGTTTCGAATCCGGCCCAGGCGCCGGCAATTACGCCCCGGGCGGCGTCAACCGGGATTTTTTGCGCGAGATGTCGTCCCTGTTTCCATCGCAACACACCGACCAGTTCCTGTTGGGCCTATTGATCGGCGCCGGCGCGGCCTGGGTAATGAGCGACGATGAAATCCGCGGCAAATTGATCAAGTCGGTCATGAAAGTCTATGCCGGCGTGGCCGGCGGTTTCGAGGAACTGAAGGAACAAATGGCCGACATCAAGGCCGAAGTCGCCGCGGAACGCCACGGGGACGAGTAATGGCCGCGACTTGGTTCGCCAAGCTGGAACCCGTACACCGCAGCCGCGGCCGCGTGCGTTTTCGTTACCGCTGCCGCACCGCCACGTCGTTCGAACCCAGGCAAATCGCCCGCGCGATCGAAGCCGTCAAGGGCGTGCTGGCAGTCAAAGTCAATCCGTCGATTTGCGCGCTGGTGGTCGAATACGAAACCGCCGTCACCGACGCCGATAGCTTGGCGAACACCATCCTGACCCTGCCGCCGCCGGCCGATCCCATGCCC
>NZ_JANIBK010000332.1 GCF_024505165.1 Methylomonas rivi | reverse complement strand
AGGGCCACCCGGCTTTCGGCTTGGACGCCCAGTGCGATCAATCGGTGCGCCAGACGGTTGGCTTGAGTGTCCAGTGCGGCGTAGCTCAGTTGCTGCCCGCCGCAGAGCAAGGCTACGGCGTGCGGTTGCCGTTCGGCCTGGCGCTGGATCAGCTCATGCACTGGGGTGCACTCGTCGTAGCGCTTGGCCCAGACGTTCCAGGCGGACAGTTGCGCTTGTTCGGCGGGGGGCAAGCAGTGCAATTGACCGATGCGTTCGTCGGCTTGCGCGGCCAGCTGGTTTAATAGCAATCTAAAGTGCTCCGCCAAGCCGGCTACCGCTTCGTCGGTGAAAAATTGCCGGTCGTAATCAAACACGACCCGCAACGTATCGCCACTTTGCACCGCCAGCGTCAGCGGATAATTCGTGGTTTCGCTATGCTCGCCGCCGCTGATCCGCAAACCGTCGTCGGCGCGTTGGCGCAAGGCTTCGGACAGCGGATAGTTCTCGAACACCAACAAGCTATCGAACAAGGCTTCCCCCGTCTTGCCCCACCAGCGTTGAATGTCGGCCAGCGGCGTAGCTTCGTGCTCGCGCAAGTTGAGGTTATCCTGCTGCAAGCCCTGTAGCCAGTCGCCAATTCGACAGTCGGCGCGCGGCACCTGAATGATGGGCAGAGTGTTGATGAACAAACCGATCATATCCTCGGCGCCCGGCAAATCAGCAGGCCGGCCGGACACGGTGACGCCGAAGGCTACCGCCTCGCTGCCTGTATAGCGCTGCAGCAACAAGGTCCAGGCGGCCTGCACCAAGGTATTCACGGTCAATTTGTCGGCCTGGGCGATTTGACGTAAGTTCGCGAATTCGTCGCCGTCGATCAGCAGCGGCAACAGGCCGTGACCGCTTTCCTTGACGCCAGCGGCCAGCCCTTCGGCCAGTCGAGTTGGCTCTTCCAGCAGACCGAGTTGTCGCCGCCAATAACCTTCGGCGGCCTGGCTGTCGCGGGCTTGCAGCCAGGCGATGTAATCGCGAAAGCCGGCCACCGGCGCCGGCAGCGCG
>NZ_JANIBK010000331.1 GCF_024505165.1 Methylomonas rivi | reverse complement strand
CGCGCCGACTGCATCCGACTATCGCTTTTACGCCGTCGCGGATTTGCTTGGGTGTCGTCAAGGCGGCGTATTGGGCGCGTGAACGGCCCAGCCCGCGACACGAGCGGCGCCACAAAGGCGTGGACGAAAAGGAAAGCCGGCACTGGCTCGAAAGTTACCAGGATAGTTGCGCATTACAGGCGCAAATGCCGGACAGCTTGCTGGTCAATCTCGCCGACCGCGAGGGCGACATTTACGAATGGTTTGCCGAATACCAGGACTATGCGCCGGCTGTTCGCGCCGAATGGATTGTTCGCGCGACGCAGAACCGAGACCTTCTGGTAGAGCCGGAAAATGCGGCGAAATGGCTATGGTCGGCCCTGGATCAAGCGCCCGTCTTGGGTTATACCGAGGTTAACGTCAAGCCGCGGCCGAACCGCGCGGCACGACTAGCGCATATCACGGTACGCGCCGCCACGGTGCCCCTCAAGCCGCCGGCGCGTGTTGGGTATCGACTACCGGCATTGAGCATCAACGCGGTATTGGCGCGCGAAGAGACGCCGCCAGCCGGCAAGGAACCCTTGGAATGGCTCCTGCTGACCAGTTTGCCGGTGGTAAGTTTCGAGCAAGCGACTACGGTGGTGGCGTGGTATGCCGTGCGCTGGTGTATCGAAGTGTACTTCCATGTGTTGAAGAGCGGTTGCCAGATCAAGCGGCTGCATCTGGAAACGGAAGAACGGCTACGACCATGTTTGGCACTCTATATGGTTATTGCATGGCGGGTGTTATTCAGCCTGATGCTCGCGCGCACGGCGCCGGACATGGATTGCGAGATTGTTTTCGATCCTCGGGAGTGGCGAGCGGCCTATATTGTGGTCAAGCGCTGCCCACCGCCGCTCACGCCGCCGGGTCTGAACGAGGTGATTCGGTTAGTCGCAAGTTTGGGTGGTTACCTCGGCCGCAAACACGACGGCCCTCCGGGTGCCAAGGCCATGTGGATTGGCTTACAGCGCTTGCGCGATTTTGTCATCGCTTTAGAGGCGCAACAAGATGTAGCGATGAGATGTGTATAACGATGA
>NZ_JANIBK010000330.1 GCF_024505165.1 Methylomonas rivi | reverse complement strand
GGCGTTTGCCGCGGCGGCGGCCGGCGGCGCCTTGTAGTCTTCGTTGACCCGCACATGCACTTGCGCATTGCGCGCCACCCGGGAAATGTCCACGATCAACAACTGCGAATCGTTGGGCGCCAGCCGCCGCTCGGCGGAATCGGACTGGTTCTTCAAGGCCGCCATCAGCTGCTCCTGCTCCTGCAACTGTTGGTCCAGCCGGGCCAAATCCTCCTCGGGTTCTTCCGGAATCACCGTGGTGCGGGTACGCTGTTCGGTGGCGTCCGCGGCCTGGCGCAATTCGCCGATGGCGCGGTTGGCCGGAATGAAGCGCAACCAGAAATAAGCGCCGACGAAAACCACGCAAACGGACAGGACAATCAGAAATTGTTCACGATTACTCAAATGGGGTAGTTTCATGGCGCTCGGTGTCGGATTGTCGAATGATTTTACCGTCCGGCCCGGCCAGCTTGACCAGGCGCAGGGAGATGCTGAAGCCGTTGGCGTTCATCGGCCCCTTGTCGAAGGCCACCTTGGGGTCGCGCACCAGCAAATCCCAGCCGCGCGCGGTATTGTTCACCCGTTGAATAAAGGTTTGCGCGGCGGTTTCGCTCAAAGCCCAGGCCTCCAGCAGAATATTTTCCACTTCGATAGCGTTGTCGTCCGGCTTGGGCGGTAGCGGGGGCGCGGCCGGGGCGGCGGGCGGCGGTTTCGGAATATGCCGCCCCGGTTCGTCCAGGCGCTGGATGATCACTTCGTCGTCGACCACGGTTTGCAGCATGCCCAACACTCCTTTCACCAGCCCCATGCGCTCCGGAATTTCCTCGTCGTAAAAACGCGTCAACGCCTCGACCCGCTGGCGCTCCGTGCGCAGGGCCTTGATTTTTTGCTTGCGTTCGTCGATGGCGGCGATTTGGGCGTTGATGCGTTTGACGGCGGCATCGATACTTTGCCAGCCGGCGTCGATTTGAGCCTTATCGCGCTCCACGCCGCCGAGCCGCAGCCACAAGGTCAGCTCCGAAATGCCGGCCGCCAGCAGCAATACCATCAACAAGGCGGCGGCCCGCACCTCCAGCCGGT
>NZ_JANIBK010000329.1 GCF_024505165.1 Methylomonas rivi | reverse complement strand
GGCGAAGGCGGCTCGGTTGCGCAGCCCGCCAGCAAAACCAGTGCCGCGCTCGCGAGCGCGCGGCACATTTTATCCATCGAATAGCCGAAGAACGCCGGCGCGCCGGCGAGAAACATAACCATTATTTTGCCCGTATTTCGTTGCCCGCACGAACGCCGCGAACATGCCGCGCCCGATTCGTTTACGTTGATGATTGAAGGATTTGTTTGAACGGATTGGATTCTACAAAGCCCTGCTTAAAATCGGATGAGGCTGAAATTATGATTGGGTTAAATTTAGCCGCGGGAGATTAAAGAAAGTAAGGAAAATAATGGGGCGGGTAGGGGGGGGCAAATGCGGCGGGGGCCGGCTGCAACCTCAAGCGAAAAACCTCAGCCGGCGGCCTTAACGCCAACGATTGAAAGAACCTTGGCTCGCGGCGGTTGCGAGCCAAGGCTGAAACCAAGGCAAAGGCGCTTACTTCAAGGCAACTACTTCAATCCGGTCGGCGATAGCGATGCTGATTTTGTCTTCCTGCGCCAGCCAGCCGATGCCGCGCTGGATGATTTTTTCCTCTTCCGGCAGCTCCTTTATCAATTTGGCAACGGACGTCTCGCCGTTTCCGGACAAGTAATGCCAAATACTACCGGCGGTCAAACCGACCCGTTCATGCATGGGCAATTCCGGTGCCGTTGCCTCGGGCTTGGAGGCTTTGGCTTTGGTTTTTGCCGGCGCAACGGCCTTAGGACTGGGTTTTTTCGCCGCAGTGTCTGCCGCGACAGCCGGAACCGCTGGTTCGGCCTTGGCTTTTGGCGCCACGGTTGCGGGCTTTTTTTCCGGCGCCGGGCGGGTGCCGGTTTTCTTAGGCGCCGATTCGGCGGCAGCCTTGGGCGCAACGGCGGGTTCTACTTTAACTTTTGCAGCTGGAGTTTCGGTGGAGGCGTTGGTCTTTTTCATGGCGAATTATCCCTAAAAAACAAAGCATGCAGTATAAACCATTCGGAATTAAACCCGCTCCGACAGTTAACAAGCATTGGAATTTCGCCTCCAATGGCACATTAAATCAGCATCCGATCAATAGCGACGGCTTCTCGCCATT
>NZ_JANIBK010000328.1 GCF_024505165.1 Methylomonas rivi | reverse complement strand
GCTGCCGCCTGTGCCGCGCCACCACCCGGCAGCGGGAGTTCTGGCCCGAAAGCTACCTGGGAGCCGGCCAGTCCTTGCGCCGTTGCGGACATTGCGCCTGCCTTTACCTGGCCCCGGATTTCACGCCCGCCTCGCTGGAGGATTTTTACGCCCATCATTACCGCAAACTGTTTCTGACCGAGATCATAGGCAAGGACCCGGAATTGTTTTTCGAACAACGCTTCGAAAGCCGTATCGCCGAACAACGCTTGCGCATCGTAGAGCCGCTGCTACCTCGGGCGGGACGCCTGTTCGAGCTCGGCAGCGGCTTCGGCAGCTTTTTGCATGCCGTGTCTCAAGCCCGTCCCGATGCCGCCCTGCACGCGTCCGAGTACGACACCGCCCGGCGCGGCATTCGCTGCCGGGGGGCGAATGTGCAATGGACCGCCCATTTTCAGGCGTTTCCCTCGGCCGGCTATTTCGATGTCGCCGCCGCCTTTCATGTGCTGGAACATTTGCCCCAACCGGCCGCCTTCGCGCGTTGGGCCGTTAAGGCGCTCAAACCCGGCGGCCATCTGATCGTCGAGGTTCCCGACGCCGGCGGCGGCTGGCACACGCGCACATTCGTGCACCCGGCCCATTTGAGCTATTTCACCGCCCATACCCTGCGGCGAACCCTGCAAAGCGCCGGCTTCGAAATCCTCGCTTGCGGCGCCCACCCCTTGGGAACAGCCTTTGCCGGCAGCTTGCTGGCCATTGCCCGGTTGCCGTCGACCGGTGCGGTACCGCATCCTATCCCGCCAGCAGACGCGCAAGAAATCGCCGCCATCGACCTGCACGTCGACGCCGTGCGCTGGACCCCGGCCGATACGCTGAAAGCGCACGCCAAACGCGGTATGGTTAAAATCCTGGGCCCGGTGCGCACAGGCGCCTTTCAGCGCTGGCTCGACTATCGCCGCTTGAAAAAACATTGGGACGCTTGATGGATTTCGGCCGCTTCGAACAAAGCCTGCGCCAAACCTGGGGTGAGGACGCCGCGCTGGCCCGCCATGAGATCTATTTCATCTGCCGGCGCCGGCGCGGCTGGCGGCAAATTGCCCAC
>NZ_JANIBK010000327.1 GCF_024505165.1 Methylomonas rivi | reverse complement strand
GCCGACCAGCGCACCCGCGGCTTCCTGCTGGGCGGCACCGCCGGCCGCACCACCTTGAACGGCGAAGGCTTGCAGCACGAAGACGGCCACAGCCACTTGATGTCGGCCACGGTACCGAACTGCTATTCCTACGACCCGACCTTCGCCTGCGAGCTGGCGGTGATCATTCAGGACGGCTTGCGCAGGATGTACGTGGATCAGGAGGACATTTTCTACTACATCACCCTGATGAACGAAAACTACGAGCAACCCGCCATGCCGGAAGGCGCGGAAGCCGACATCCTGAAAGGCATGTATTTGTTCAAGAAAGGTCCGAAAAGCAATAAATCCAGAGTACAACTGTTGGGCTCGGGCACCATCTTCATCGAAGTCATTTTCGCCGCCCAACTGCTGCACGAAGACTGGGGCGTGGATGCCGACCTTTGGAGCTGTCCAAGTTTTACCGAGCTGGGCCGAAACGGCCAAAGCTGCGAACGCTGGAACCGCCTGCATCCGACCGAAACACCGCGGATCTCGCATGTCGAGCGCTGCCTGGGCGACACCACCGGCCCGGTCATTGCCGCCACCGATTACATGCGGGTGTTTGCCGAGCAGATTCGGCCTTGGGTGAATCGGCCTTACACCGTGCTGGGCACCGACGGTTTCGGCCGTTCCGACACCCGCGCCAATTTGCGCGGCTTCTTCGAAGTGGACAGACACCACATCGCCGTGGCCGCCCTGCATGCCTTGGCGCAAGCCGGCGAATTCGACGCCGCCAAGGTCGAAGTGGCGATTGCCAAATACAATATCAACCCGGATGTCTCCGCGCCTTGGTTGATTTAACGGCTGATCTAACGGAAATCACGATATGAGTTCTATAATCGAAGTAAAAGTCCCCGACGTCGGTAACGTGCCGGAAATCGACATTGTCGAGGTATTAATCCAGCCCGGCGACGTGGTGGCCGTGGAACAAACCCTGGCGGTGATGGAAACCGACAAAGCCACCATGGACTTGCCCTCCAGCGCGGCCGGCATCGTCAAAAGCGTGCATATCAAACCCGGCGATAAAGTCGCCGAAGGCACCTTGATTGCCACGGTGGAAATCAGCGATGCGGCGCCCGCGCCCGCCGAATCGGTGCCG
>NZ_JANIBK010000326.1 GCF_024505165.1 Methylomonas rivi | reverse complement strand
CGTCGCGGATCGACACGCGGCCGCGGGCCGCACGATACGCTACCAGTCGCCGGCTGCCTCGACGATCCGGGCGGCGGAAGTCGCCGAGATGCTCGCGCAATCGGCGGCCAATCCCTTGGGCATTCCGGAGCCGTCGCCGGATCAACTCGAGCAATTATTTTCCGCCTATGCGCCGGTCTGGGTCGTCGATACTCGGAGCGATGACGACCGTATCGGTACGGTCGGCCTCAACGCCGATGGGGAAGCCCGCGTCGATCCGCAAAAACCCGGCGTCTATCGGCTGGCTTCCCATACCCGGTTTGGAAACCGGATTTTACTGCAACTGAATTACCTGATCTGGTTTCCGGCCAGGCCGTCTACCGGCCTGCTGGATATTTACGCCGGGCGCTTCGACGGCTTGATTTGGCGGGTCACCTTAAGAATGGACGGCCAACCGCTGGCTTACGACAGCATCCACGCCTGCGGCTGTTATTACCAGATATTTCCGGGCGTGGGGCTTAAGGTGGCGCAGCCTCGGGACGGCTCGGAACCGATTTTGACGCCGGCGCCTATCCTCGCCCAACAGCCCGGCGAACGGGTGGTGGTGAAAGTCGCGGCGGGCAATCATTTTATCGACGGCATAGCCACGGGGCCGGCGGCGGATTCGGAACCATACGGCTGGCTGGATTACGACACGCTGCGCTCGCTGCCCATGGCCGACGGCGGACACCGCAATCTGTTCGACGAAGACGGTTTACTGCCGGGCAGCGAACGTCCGGAAAGATTTCTGCTGTGGCCCATGGGCGTACCCAGTGCCGGCGCCATGCGGCAGTGGGGCACGCATGCCGTCGCCTTTCTCGGCAAACGCCATTTCGACGAACCCCGGTTGTTGGAAAAACTATTGCGGCCGCTGTGGGAATAGGCGGGCGATATGCCTGGCTAAACGAAATGAGGTGTTGCTTCTCGGCAAAAATCGGTTGACGGCGGTAAGTCGTCACAGTAAAAAAATAGCTGCCGCCGGGAATGTATAAACGCCGGTAACCGCTCATGGTAATGCCGTTCGAGTAACGAAGTCCGGAAAAACGCAGATTATTTTGTAGGCCGGAATAAGCGATAGCGTTTCCGGCATTGCAAGCTAACAAAATTGCCGGAAACGCTATCG
>NZ_JANIBK010000325.1 GCF_024505165.1 Methylomonas rivi | reverse complement strand
GTGGGCGCCGGCGGCCCGCGAAGTGCGTTTGCTTTGGGATTACCGCAAGACGGATTCGGGCTGGCAAAACCGGCGCGAAGCCAAGTTGCAAGCCATGGCGGATGGCTATTGGGGCGGTTTTGTGGCCGATCTTGCAGCCGGCGAGCGGTATATGTACTATGTAGTCGGCCCGGTGGGGGGCAGCGAGGGTTTAAAACGCGACCCTTACGCCCGCGATCTCAGCGACGAGCCTACTTGGCCGGATTGCCATTGTTTGCTGGCCGACCCGGCGGTTTTTCCCTGGCACGATGATGACTATCGGCCGCCGGCCTTTCATGAGTTGGCGATTTACCAACTGCACATCGGGGTCTGGTTCATACCGGCGGGCCGCAATAACGGTACTTTTTTGGATGTGGCCGGGAAACTGCCCTATCTGCGCTCGCTGGGCATCAATGCGATTCAGCCTTTGCCCATCGTCGAATTTCCGGGTGTATTCAGCTTGGGCTATAACGGGGTCGATTATTTCTCGCCGGAAACCGATTACGGTATCAAGGACGGCGACCCGGCCATGGGCCGCTACCTTGAGTCGGTCAACCAATTGCTGTATGACATCAATCCGGGCCTGGAGCCTTACCGCCCGCGGGATATACAAGGCACGGCCAACCAATTGAAGGTATTGATAGACCTGTGCCATTTGCACGGTATCGCCATGTTGATGGATGTGGTCTACAACCATGCCGGCGGCGATTTCGGCGACGGCGGCATTTATTTCTTCGACCGCAGAGCCAACGACAGCCAGAACAACAGCCTGTACTTTACCGACCGTGGCTGGGCAGGCGGCTTGGTGTTCGCCTACTGGAACGACAAGGTCAAACAATTTTTAATCGACAACGCCACATTCTGGCTGCGGGAATACCACTGCGACGGCTTTCGCTACGACGAAGTCAGCGTGATTAAAAACGAAGGCGGCGAACACGGCTGGCGGTTTTGTCAGTATGTGACCGATACCTGCCGCTTCATCAAGCCGCAAGCCATCCATATCGCCGAATCCTGGCCGGTCAATCAGGCCGTGGTCAGCCCGACCCAGCAAGGCGGGGCCGGCTTTGATGCCTGCCAAAACGACGGTTTGCGCGATGCGGTGCGCGAAGCGGTCGGCCAGGCCTCCGGCG
>NZ_JANIBK010000324.1 GCF_024505165.1 Methylomonas rivi | reverse complement strand
CCCGAATACGCGCGCCGGCCGGCCTGGATTTGGGTGCCAAGCTGCCGGAAGAGATTGCGCTGTCCATCGCCTCGGAAATGATCATGCTGCGCCGCGGCGGCCAGGGCGGTTGTTTGAGTGCAAGCCCGCCGGCGGCCGAAAGCGTTACAGCGCGTTAGCCTAATGGCTTTACCGCGAAATCCCGCCCGTGTACCATGCCAAACAAACAATCGGGCGCGAAAGCCCAACGAATTGAGGGAGAACATCCGATGATTACGCTCACCATCAACGGCATCCGCCGTAGTATCGATCTGCCGCCCGATACCCCATTGCTGTGGGCGCTACGGGACGGCTTGGGACTGACCGGCACCAAATACGGTTGCGGCATCGCCTTGTGCGGAGCTTGCACCGTGCATGTCGACGGCGAGGCCGCGTTAGCTTGCGTGACGCCGATTTCGGCAGTCGCGAATAAAAATATCCGGACCATAGAAGCCATGGCCGAAGACGCCACCGGGCAAAAAGTCCAGGCATCCTGGTTGAACCTGGGCGTGCCGCAATGCGGCTATTGCCAACCCGGCCAAATAATGGCTGCCACGGCCTTGCTGAAACACAATTCCCAGCCCTCCGATGCGGACATCGATAAGGCCATGAGCCGCAATATCTGCCGCTGCGGCACCTATCCGCGCATCCGCGCCGCCATCAAACAGGCCGCCGCCGATTTGGAGCAGCCGTCATGAACCAGTCTATCGAATTTATCGCCGACGATGCGGATAGTTTGAGCATCGTCAATATCAGCCGGCGCACTTTTTTGAAGGAATTGGCGCTGGGCGGCTTCGTGCTGGCGGCCGGATTCCCCGTGTTGACGCTTGCGGACGAAGCGCCGAAAAAATACGGCGCCGACGCCATGCCGCACGGTTGGGTGGACAACCCGCTGGTATTCGTGGCGATTGCCGACGACGGCACGGTGACTATCGTTTGCCACCGCTCGGAAATGGGGCAGGGCATACGTACCAGTTTGCCGCTGGTGGTGGCCGACGAACTGGACGCCAACTGGCTGCATGTAAAAGTGGCGCAAGCGCCCGGCGACGAAGGCCGCTTCGGCAACCAGGATACCGACGGCTCCCGCAGCATGCGGCATTTTTTCATGCCCATGCGCCGAGTCGGCGCGGCGG
>NZ_JANIBK010000323.1 GCF_024505165.1 Methylomonas rivi | reverse complement strand
GAAGCAACAACACCCGCACCGACGGTACGACCACCTTCACGGATAGCGAAACGCAAGCCGTCTTCCATCGCGATAGGTGCAATTAATTTTACCGTAACCGCAATGTTATCGCCCGGCATTACCATTTCCACGCCTTCAGGCAACTCGACCGCACCAGTAACGTCGGTGGTTCTGAAGTAGAACTGCGGACGGTAACCGTTGAAAAATGGGGTGTGACGGCCGCCTTCGTCTTTGGACAGAACATAAATTTCCGCTTTGAAGTGCGAGTGCGGTTTGATTGAGTTAACGTGAGCCAATACTTGACCGCGCTCTACGTCGTCGCGTTTGGTACCCCGCAGCAGTACACCGACGTTATCACCGGCTTGACCTTGATCCAGCAGTTTGCGGAACATTTCAACGCCTGTGCAGGTGGTTTTGACGGTATCTTTGATACCGACGATTTCAACCTCTTCACCGACTTTGATGATGCCGCGCTCGACACGACCGGTTACTACGGTACCGCGACCTGAAATCGAGAATACGTCTTCGATGGGCATCAGGAATTTGCCGTCGATAGCACGCTCCGGCTCGGGGATATAACTATCCAGAGCCTCGACCAATTTAACGACGGATGGAACGCCAATTTCGCTGGTATCGCCTTCCAGCGCTTTCAGCGCTGAACCTACAATGATAGGAGTGTCGTCACCCGGAAATTCGTATTGGTTCAACAATTCGCGAATTTCCATTTCCACCAACTCGATCAACTCGGCATCGTCGACCATGTCGGCTTTGTTCAGGAACACCACAATATAAGGCACGCCTACTTGGCGAGACAGCAGGATGTGCTCGCGGGTTTGCGGCATGGGGCCGTCGGCTGCGGAACAAACCAGAATCGCGCCATCCATTTGAGCGGCGCCGGTAATCATGTTTTTAACGTAGTCGGCGTGACCCGGGCAGTCCACGTGCGCATAGTGGCGAGCAGCTGATTCGTATTCGACGTGCGAGGTCGAGATGGTGATACCACGCGCACGTTCTTCCGGGGCATTATCAATTTGATCGAAAGCTTTTACTTCGCCGCCTTGCAGTTCAGCCATCACTTTTGTCAGGGCCGCTGTCAATGTGGTTTTTCCATGGTCGACGTGACCAATCGTACCTACGTTTACGTGCGGTTTTTTTCTTTCAAATTTTTCTTTAGCCA
>NZ_JANIBK010000322.1 GCF_024505165.1 Methylomonas rivi | reverse complement strand
CACGCGCCCGCGTGGGGCGCGACGATAACGGCGGCGCTATTACATAACGGAAACAGTTTCAATCCACGCGCCCGCGTGGGGCGCGACGATAACGGCGGCGCTATTACATAACGGAAACAGTTTCAATCCACGCGCCCGCGTGGGGCGCGACGCCGTACCGCCTGTAATGTTGTTGATCAACCGGTTTCAATCCACGCGCCCGCGTGGGGCGCGACTGCTGGGTGGTTATCACCTGATAGAATGGTATGTTTCAATCCACGCGCCCGCGTGGGGCGCGACTGATCGACATGGCGCAAACCCGCCAGGAATCGCTGTTTCAATCCACGCGCCCGCGTGGGGCGCGACGATTTCGTTCGACGACGAAATCCGCGCTTTACCGTTTCAATCCACGCGCCCGCGTGGGGCGCGACGAATGATGGGTTATAAGGCGGAGTTTACCAATGTTTCAATCCACGCGCCCGCGTGGGGCGCGACTGCTTGATGAAAACATAACGCGACACACATTAGTTTCAATCCACGCGCCCGCGTGGGGCGCGACAAATTGTTTTGAAATCGTGAGGGTTAACTAATGTTTCAATCCACGCGCCCGCGTGGGGCGCGACAAGGTGTTGGTTGATACTGACGGCGGTTATTTTGTTTCAATCCACGCGCCCGCGTGGGGCGCGACGGGGATGCAAAAAGGCAAATACCCATTCGGTCGTTTCAATCCACGCGCCCGCGTGGGGCGCGACGGATGAAAATAACCATACCGGACGACGAATAATGTTTCAATCCACGCGCCCGCGTGGGGCGCGACTTGGCGTCTAAGGCTTTGGTAGTGCCATTCATCGTTTCAATCCACGCGCCCGCGTGGGGCGCGACCAGCACCATCTTCGCAAAGTTTTTTTGCTTGCTTGTTTCAATCCACGCGCCCGCGTGGGGCGCGACAAACTTTATTTGGCTATGTTTAAACCAGAAAAGGTTTCAATCCACGCGCCCGCGTGGGGCGCGACAAGATTGATAGTTAAGCATTCAGCTTTCGATGGTTTCAATCCACGCGCCCGCGTGGGGCGCGACTCGCCATGGCTTTTAACTTCCTAACTATTGCTGGTTTCAATCCACGCGCCCGCGTGGGGCGCGACACGATGGAACGTTTACAAAACGTACAAACGACGTTTCAATCCACGCGCCCGCGTGGGGC
>NZ_JANIBK010000321.1 GCF_024505165.1 Methylomonas rivi | reverse complement strand
TTGCGGGTGTTGGAGCTGCGGCCGGGCCTCGGCAGCGGCGGATTTTTGGGGCAGGCGAATTTTTCCGATTGGCTGGCTTCGCAGCGTTCGGTGCGCCTGAGCGCGCTGATCTTTTTCTTCCGGCAGATGGCGTTCATGCTGCGGGCCGGCTTGTCGGTGGCGCATGCCTTGGAGCTGGCACAGGCGCAAGTTTCCAGCGCCCGGCTGAATCTGACCGTGCGCCTGATGTTGAAGGATATTGAGGCCGGGCAATCGCTGTCGTCGGCGATGGGCAAGCATCCGCAAGTGTTTCCGGACATGGCGATCAATCTGGTGGTGGCCGGCGAGAACACCGGCGAGCTGGACGAGATCATGGAACGTCTGGCGGTGCATCTGGATAAGAAGGCGGCCTTGCGGGCGCAAACCGTCAACGCCATGATTTATCCGCTGATCGTGGTGCTGGCGGCCATCGGCGTGGGGGTGTTTATGGTGGTAAAAATCATCCCCAAATTCGCCAAATTCCTGCAAGGCAAGGGCCGGGCGCTGCCGCCGTCCACGCAAATGCTGATCGATATTTCCGATTTCGTCCGCGCCAACGGCTTGTGGATCATCGCCGGCGTGGCGGGGGCGTTGCTAATGGTGGCGTTGATTTACATGACTCGGCGCGGACGCCTCTACATCGACCATGCGCTGTTAAGGCTGCCGGTGATCGGCAGTCTGTTGGTCACCGGGGCGATGGCGCAGATGAGTTGGGCCTTGTCGATTTTGCTGCGCAGCGGCGTGACGGTGTACGACGCCTTGAAGATCACCGGTAATTTGCTGGGTAACCGGGTTTACGCGGACAAGCTGCGCCAGGCGTCCGAATCGATTTTGCAGGGCCGGGACGTGGCCACCAGCATCAGTCACCCCAGAATACCGGTGCTGGTGACGCAAATGGTGGCGGTGGGCGAGAATACCGGCAGCCTGGACGGGGTTTTGCTTGAATTGGGGATTTATTTTGAAAAATTGCTGGAAATCGCCATCAAGCGCCTGTCGACGCTGATCGAGCCGGCGATGATTTTGGTGATCGGCGGCATGGTGGGCTTTGTCTATTACGCCTTTTTTCAGGCCTTGTTTTCCTTGGTGTCGGGCCGCGCATGACGGGGGCCCACGCTCTGGCGCGGGAGCCGATACCCGCTTTCCCGCGCGGGACAACCTTACGCGTTGCCACGGAGGACCGTGGGAACGAGGCGTAGGCCGGAATAAGCC
>NZ_JANIBK010000320.1 GCF_024505165.1 Methylomonas rivi | reverse complement strand
CCTGGCCGTGTACGTGGCCGGCCCGTAGCGGGTCCAAATAAGCCGGCGGTCCCCACGGCGCGAACGCAGGGTCGTCGAACAGCGGTTTTTCCGGAATCAATTCCAGCAGGATGCAGTCTTTCAGCCGGCTGGGCTGCACCGGATCGGTGCCGGCATTGATCTGGGTCGCCAGCACCGGCTGCAGGCCGCTGGGCTGTTCCTGGTAACGAAACACCACTTTCAGCCACAAGCTGTTATCGCCGCCATCGAAACCGCCGTTGGCGACCTGCCAGATCCGGTCTGTATCGCTGTGCGCTTCCAGCCAGTCTTTCAGATTGATGCAATAGGGTTCGTAGGAACTAACCTCGCGGCCCAGGCCGTCGATGCCGACGCCCGGCGATACGATCAGTTTGGTCAAAATATGCTGGTCGGCGTTTTCCGGTTCGTCGGCCTCCAGGCTCACCACCAGCCCGGACAAGGTGCCGTAGCCGTGCAGCCAATATTGATGGCGGACCAGACGCCGGCGGTGGTAATCCTGTTCGCTGCTGGTGGCTTCGACCCCGAGCAGCATGCCCGGCTCGAACACCACCCGTTTCAAGGGTTGTTCGAATTGGCCGTCGCCGATCAGACTTTGGTCTTGCATTGCGGTCATGTCAGTCTCCTGCAGGTGCGGGTGCGGTCGCCAGTTCCGGCGCCAGGGCGATGGCGTTTTGCAACAAACCGTCGCGGCCCAGATGGATACGATCCAAAATCAGTTTTTTCCAGGCCGGCGTGCGTTGCAAATAACTATCGATTTGCAGCAACGGCGACAAACCCGGAATAAACGAGTAATCGCTGGTCTTCACGGCCCATTGCAGATGCGCCGGCAATTGCTGCCGCAAAATCCGCCGCACGCCGGCCAGATGCTCGCCGGCCGGACCGTGCAATATCACCGTCAGCCTGTGGCTGTAACGGTCGAAAAATTCGGCGACGATGCGCCGGTCGTCGGCGTTGTCCTTGATCAAATCCGGCGCCAACAGGGCCAGGAACTCGCGGGCATTGTCGGCGCTTAAAATCAGGCTGTCGCCGACGATGCTGTTGCCGCTTTGGCCGGTGCCCAGCGTCAACGGATGCTGTTCGTCGCTTAAGTCCAAGCCCAAAATGGTGGCCAGGGTACGACGCAGACGAAAATGTTCCACCGGGATCACCTGGCCGCGGCTGACGCCGCCGTCGGTGGCGATGTCCAGCGCCAGGCACAGGCCGGCCATG
>NZ_JANIBK010000319.1 GCF_024505165.1 Methylomonas rivi | reverse complement strand
AAATCTTTATCTTTTTAGCATTAATAGCTATCTTTATGGGCTGATGATAGTTTCTATTTTAGGCATCACGCTTAATATTATATTCGCCGCGCGGGAAATAAATTTATCTATCTTTAATCTCATTGAACCACTTATTGATCAAGCAATAGTAGCAACACTGTCAGCAGCACTTACGAACTACTTGATGAGTTCAATATACATTGAAAGTGATTTATTACTCATTGCAAAAGGCGTAATATTTTTAGTGTTATATTTTACTTTTAGCAAAATATTTAGAACAAGATCATATTTATCATTTATACAGCAAATTATATCCATGCGCAAAGCTAAGCCTTTAGAAGATACCAAGGCGTTATAATGATCAATAGAACCGAACAAGACATTATGAAAGACTGGAGCACAAAAGAACCGCCATTAGTTAGCGTTTGTTGCACAACTTTCAACCATGAAAATTATATCAGCGATGCTATTGATGGTTTTTTAATGCAAGACACGGATTTTCCATTTGAGATTATTATTCGTGATGACTGTTCTACCGATAAAACAACAGATATTATAAGTGAATATGTCAAAAAGTTTCCTAATTTAATAAAACCCATTTATGAAACTGAAAACCAGTTTTCTAAAGGAGTTAAACCTATGCCGGTTGTTTTTAAAAAGGCAGCAGGCAAATATTTTGCGCTATGTGAGGGTGACGATTACTGGCTAAATAATAATAAATTGAGCATACAAGTTAACGAACTTGAAAATAATGCGCATATTAATATTACATTTCACCCAGCGTATTCGGATTCAAGTCTAGTACAAAATGAGTGCTCTATAGTCTGTCAACACTCATTGACAAAACATATTTTTTCACCGAGTGAGTCTATTGAAGGTGGAGGTGAATTTTGCCCTACTTGTTCATTAGTGTTCAGAAAATCGGTATTTGATAACCTTCCTGAGTGGTTTTATTTAGCTCCTGTCGGTGATATGTATATCCAATATATCGGATCACTGCCAAATGGCATTCTGTTTCTACCGGAACCGATGAGTTTTTACCGCACACAAGGAACTGTTAACTGGACATCAAAGCTTAAAGATAAAAGAAATCTAGTAAAGCACTCAATAAAAACCATTAACTCTTTGAATGATTTCAATATATGGTCTGATTACAAATACGAACCTTCGGTATTAAAAGTTATTAATGCCTATACAGCCCTTTTATTTTTTGAAACCACCTCAAAAGCTAAAC
>NZ_JANIBK010000318.1 GCF_024505165.1 Methylomonas rivi | reverse complement strand
CGGCATGCGCTTGGCTCAGTGCCTCCAGAAAACGCCGTCGAAACAGTCGCGACAGCACTCTGACCGATAAAAAGAAGCCGCGTTTGCAGCTAACCCAGCGCTCACCGTCCAGCGACAAGCCGCCACCCGGCACGATGCCATGCACATGCGGATGATGGGTTAAGGCCGATCCCCAGGTATGCAGTACCAGGGTAGCACCGATCTGTGCGCCCAGATGTTTCGGATCGGCGGCAATCGTGCGTAAGGTCTCCGCCGCGATCTCGAACAGCAAGCCATAGATCACGGCTTTGTTGTAATAAGCGATAGCACTGATCGATGCTGGCAGAGTGAATACCACGTGGTAATACTCGACCGGCAGCAGATCGGCCTGGCGGGCTTCGAGCCAACGTTTGGCTGCACTGGCTTGGCACTTCGGGCAATGCCGGTTACGGCAGGAGTTGTAGGCGATGTCCTGATGCTCACAGGCTGGGCAACACAGCACATGCCCACCCAATGTCGCGGTGCGGCACTGTTCGATGGCGGACATCACTTTCAGCTGACCCAGACTTAAATGGTCATGCTGAGCGTCCCGCCAAGCGGCGCCATAGGCGCGGAAAATATCCGCTACCTCGAGTGCGGCGCGTGCCATGGGCTGGCTGGACTACAAGGGTTGCAGAGTCTCGATTGGACTCACCACCTCCCG
>NZ_JANIBK010000317.1 GCF_024505165.1 Methylomonas rivi | reverse complement strand
TAGAAGATCGGTGGCCACCTGCGCATACAGTGCCGTGGTCTCCAGCTTCTTGTGGCCGAGCAATACCTGGATGACGCGGATGTCCACCTTCTGCTCCAGCAAGTGCGTGGCAAAACTGTGCCTCAGCGTATGCATGGATACCCGTTTGTCTATCCCCGCGGCCTCGGCGGCGGCATGGATAGCGCGGGTGAGTTGACGGGTGCTGAGCGGATCGACAGGGTCCAAGCCGGGAAATAGCCAACCGCCTGGCAGCATTTTGCCTTGGGCGTGCGCGAACTTCCACCAGGCGCGCAAGCGATCCAGCAACACAGGCGACAACATCGCATAGCGATCTTTACTGCCTTTGCCCTGTTCGACGCGCAAGGTCATGCGCTGGCTATCGACGTCGCTGATCTTCAATGCCACCACCTCGCTAGCCCGCAAGCCGGCGCCGTATGCGACCGATAAGGCCGTTTGATGTTTGAGATTATCAGCGGCGGCGAGCAAGCGAGCCACCTCTTCGCGACTTAAGACCACCGGCAGTTTGCGAGGCTCATGCACCGCATGCATCTTGGCCATTAACTCA
>NZ_JANIBK010000316.1 GCF_024505165.1 Methylomonas rivi | reverse complement strand
CGCCAAATCCAACCATTGCCATTGCCCCGGCAGCGGCGCTTGGCGAACCAACAGCGCTTCAGCCATGCCGCCACCCGCTACGGGCGCGCCGTACCACCGCCGCGTTGCCGTCGGTCTGCTTTTGCAAGTAGGTTTCAAACCGCAAGCGCGCCCTTCCCATATCCACCGATCCCGCCAATAAAAAAAATGTACTTTCCACGCTCAAGCCGTGTTTGCCGATACCCAGCCCTATCACGGCTTCGTCTTTAAAAAAATCGGCCAATTCGCCGAACGGTTTACCGCCGGCCCGGTAGATGGAGGCCGCCTGGTCGGCGCTGATCTTGTCCGCCAGGCAGCGCAATATTTGCGGCGGGGCGGTGTTGACGTTTATCGGCGCATAGCCGGGCACGGCGTACACATAGGGCCGCAATTTGTCGAAAATTTCCGGCGTCATTCCGTCCACCAGCATCAATTCGCCGACATCCGCAAACGGGAGGTTACCGGCGCGGCGCGGCGGATGCTTGCGGGAATAAACCTCGTCTTCCGCGCCGAACGGGTAGCGAATCTCGCCGTCCGCATCCATCCAGTCCAGAATGGCGTCCATCAGTTCCGTGCGCAGCTCCAATTGCTTCAACAAGCGTTGCATGCGTTGCACATCCGCTTCGCTGACTTCGCCGTCGACAATCAGGTTGTTCAAATTGATTTTGCCTTGCAGTTCGCCGATGTTTGCCTGCAGTTCGACGTCGCCGTCTTCGCCGAGCCGCAACGGCTTTTGCCAATCGCCTTCCCGCAATCGCGTCGCGGCCCAACTCTCCAGACTGTGGGCATAGGCCCAGACCTGGTCGCCGCGCAGCTGGTTTTCGGTGCGGCGGATATCCAGCTGCCGCTCGCCGGACATCGAGACTATCGTGACGGTAGCCAAGGCCAGCACCAGCAGCACCGTAATCAGGGCCACGCCGCGCTGCGGCCGGATTAATCGTTCTCTCATCGCAACCAAAATCCGCGCCGGATATCGCCCATGCCGCTCAAACTGACTATCACTTCCACCGCTTTTGGTATGGCGCCGGCGGAAAGCGGCCAACTGCCGGTCCACTCGCTACCGAAGAACTGTATTTGCACGCCGTCGGCATCGAGAATGCGCTTGCGCAACGGCCGGCTTTGCTGGGTTCTATCCAGGGTATTCCATACCAGCCGGTATAATTTACCGGACTCGAAGCGGTAGCCGACCCGCTGCAAGCGGCTGCGTCCACCGTCCGGCGGCAGTGCCGGCAC
>NZ_JANIBK010000315.1 GCF_024505165.1 Methylomonas rivi | reverse complement strand
AGGAAGCGGCCGCGCAATGCCATTTCCTCCTGCTGGCGGCGCACGGCGCGCATGCCGGCGTTGGCCTCGGAGATCGTCGCCTTGAGCGCCACGATTTGCGCCAGCGGAGAAAGGTACTTGCCGCCGCCGCTTTCGACGGAGACCACGGTAGCGCTATCCATGCGGCGCAATTCGGGATAAGCCTCCAGCAGTTTTTGCATGTCGGCGATACGCTGGTTGCTCTGGTCGATGGCGAACTGCTGCCGAATCAGCTCGATGGCCGTTTCGTCGCGCTTTTGCGCCACGGTTTGCCGCTGCTCCCGCAAATAGGTCGTCAGCCTGTGGCGGATCATGGCTTGGCGGATGTGGTTAGCCATGGCCTCGAAACGTTGCGCGGCGGCGCTTTCATCGCTTGCCGTTATAGAAATTTCCAGGCCCAGGGTGTCCGTTTTCTTCGGTTCGGCGTTGGGACTTTCCTTGACATCGTCGCGGCGGAGCGCGGTTTTATACTGGATGCGGGATTCCCAGAACGCCGGCGTCAAAAAACTTTTCTCCAGCGTTTGCCTTTCCCGGTCTTTCAGCCCGGCCACGGCGGAGAGCGAAGCCTGAACCAAAGCCTTGTCCGTCAGCAGCGGCGAGAAAGTGCGCCATTCGTTCAAACTCAGTTGCGGAGTGTCCAGAATCGCGGTGACGGCGTAAACGGGCCGAAACGAAACCCAGGCCGCGGCCGCCAGGGCCGAGAAAAAGGCGGCGGGGAACAGCGCGCGCGCAAAGCCGCGATAGAACGCCAGCATTTTCAGGACCGCTTCGCGCAGGGATATTTCGTCCGAGTAATACGTTGCGGAAGCAACGGAAGATTTCGTGTGCATGAATAATTGAACCGAACAAATGATTTGTCGCTTAAATCAGGCCGGCGGGCCGGAAAAATTTTTCCGCCGGGTCATCCCTAGGTAAAGGGCCAGTCCCAATCCGGCTTCCGTCATGATCGTCGCCCAGGCGGCCCCTCGTATGCCGTGCGCGGGAACCAGGGCGAAATTGAGCGAGATGTTCAGGAGCGCCGAGAAACAGGCGGCCCAAGCATAGCACCTTTCTCGATTTGTCGCGATGGCGAGCTGGGTGAGAACGGCGTTAGGCACGATGAAGGCCAAACCGAGAAACAGCCAGCCGGCCGCTTCGGCGGATGCTTCGGAATAGGCGGCGCCGAAAAACAGCCGCACCGCGGCGGGGGCCGCATAGTAGCCGCCGCCGGCCAGCAGAATGCCCATGCCCAGCG
>NZ_JANIBK010000314.1 GCF_024505165.1 Methylomonas rivi | reverse complement strand
TAAAAGCCAACGACCCGCGTCTGGATCCGGTCGGCGCCTGCGTCGGCATGCGCGGCTCGCGCGTGCAGGCCATTTCCAACGAACTGGCCGGCGAGCGGGTGGACATCATTTTATGGAACCCCAACGAAGCGCAGTTTGTGATCAACGCCATGTCGCCAGCTGAAATCCAGTCCATCGTGGTCGACGAAGACAAACACAGCATGGATGTAGCGGTCACCAGCGACAGCTTGTCGCAAGCCATCGGCCGCGGCGGCCAAAACGTCCGCCTGGCCTCCGAACTGACCGGCTGGGAACTGAATATTCAGGACGCTTCGCAAGTCGACAAGAATCTGGACGAATCCGCCGCCAAGGCCAAACAAGAATTTATGGAGTTACTGGATGTCGACGAGGAAATCGCCGACGTCCTGGTGGAAGTGGGCCTAAGCAATATCGAAGAAATCGCCTACATTCCGGTCGACGAAATGCTGGAAATCGAAGGCTTTGACGAAGAATTGGTCGAAGCGCTGCGCAGCCGCGCCAAGGACGCGCTACTGATAAAGGCCATCGCTTCGGAAGAAAAAATCGAAACCTCGGAACCCAGCCCGGAATTGCTGGCCATGGACGGAATGGACGACAAACTGGCGCACGAAATGGCGGCCAAGGGCATAGTCACCCTGGACGATTTGGCCGAACAGGCCATCGACGACATTATCGAATTTACCGGCATGAATGAAGATCGAGCAGGTAAACTTATTATGAAAGCCCGCGAATCGTGGTTCGCTGAGGACAAGGGCTAAGGCAGGAGGATTCTATGAGCGATAAAACAGTACAGGCATTAGCAGAGGTAGTCGGCATTCCTTTGGAACGTTTTTTGGAGCAATTGAAGGAGGCCGGCCTGAGCGCCACCGATCCCGACGATGTCATCAGCGAAGAGGAAAAGGTCAAATTGCTGGCGCATTTACGTAAACGCCATGGCAAAGCCGAGGCCACCCAGGAAAGCAGCACGCCGAAACGCATTACCTTAAAACGCAGTACCAAGACCGAACTCAGACAGTCGTCCGCCCCCGGCACCGGCACCAAAACGGTCAGCGTCGAAGTGCGCAAGCAGAAAACCTACATCAAACGTAGCGAAGCAAGCGTTAGCGACGCGCAAAAAGAAGCGGAACAGGCCAAGCAAGCCCTAGCGGCCCTGGAAGAGCAGAAACGCCGGCAGGCGGTCGAAGAAGAAAAACGCCGTCAGCATGAAGCCCAATTAAAAGCCGAGACGGAAAAACCCCAGCCCGCCCCGGAAGTC
>NZ_JANIBK010000313.1 GCF_024505165.1 Methylomonas rivi | reverse complement strand
GGCGGAACGCATAGCGGTTCCGCCGTATGGAGGCATTTTGATTGGCGGATCGCCTAGCGGCATCCGCCCTACGATGATATGAACCACGGAGGGAATGATGCCGGATTATCGGCGGTTTCGAGTGCCGGGCGGTACGTATTTTTTTACGGTGAATTTGCTGGAACGGCGGTTGGATTTGCTGGTGCGGCATATCGATCTGTTGCGCGAGGCAGTGCGAATCACGAAACAGGAACGGCCGTTCCATATCGATGCCTGGGCGGTGTTACCGGATCACATGCACTGTGTCTGGACTTTACCGACGGGAGACGACGATTTTTCCAACCGGTGGAAGGCAATTAAGATTCGCTTTGTGCAGAAAATCCCAAGTACCGAGCGCCGTTCGATGGTTCGCGTGAATAAAGGCGAGCGCGGAATTTGGCAACGTCGTTTTTGGGAGCATGCGATTCGCGATGAGCGGGATTACGCTAATCACATCGATTACGTGCATGTGAATCCACTGAAACATTGCTACGTCACCCGCGTAAAAGATTGGCCATATTCGTCTTTTCATCGTTATGTGCGAGAAGGCGTATTGCCTGTCGATTGGGGCGGTGACTATAAGTTCGACGCAGATACGGATTTTGGCGAGCGACCGTAGCCACTAGTTCGGATGCAGAGAGGCAAAATCCGGCAAGACTCGGAGTACGCCCCTATTCCATACGGCGGATCGCCTAACAACATTCGCCCGGTCTCCCTGAGAATAAGCCGGCAACACAACCCGGAGCCGCACACCGGGTAAAGCGCGGCCGCTGCAACTGCAACGGAAAGATCGATTCTTTACGGCAAATCCGATGTGCCGTTTGCGGTTGGCGAAACCGGTACCTGCTCGGTCTTTCGGCCACGATCTTGAACAAGCTCCCGGTACAGACTATAGTCGAATCGGCGATAGCGGGCAGACCGAGTGTTTAGCGCCCGCATAAACGGTGTATAACTTGGGAGGCGGACATGAATACCCATCTAAGCGACCGGCAGCGGTTTTTATTTGCGGGGCTGGGCGGCATTATGCCGACGCTGTTAAATTTGATCGTAATCGATCTGGAAACGTTGCTGTTAAGCGTTACCCTACTCTCGGTTTTATCGTATCTGATCCGGGTTTTGGCTTTATTTGCCATCGGCGGCGTGGTGGGCTGGCTGAATCGTAGCGAGTGCGATCCGGTCAAGCTTTTCCAACTGGGCATTGCCGCGCCGGCCTTGATAACCGCCGCCATGAACGGCGGCCGGGTTGCCCTGCCGGATGCGCCG
>NZ_JANIBK010000312.1 GCF_024505165.1 Methylomonas rivi | reverse complement strand
TTGAAGCGGGCATCGGCCTGCTTCAACCGCCGAAGACTCATGTAATTCAGCACTCTGCCGCCGTTGCGGCAGTTTCTTTTTCAAGCATAAAGTTTCCGACAGCGGGAAACTTGTTCATTTACCTAACCTTGGAAGAACATTATGGCTTTTGTAATCACCGAGAACTGTATCAAATGCAAATTCACCGACTGCGTTGACGTC
The DNA here is from genome assembly GCF_024505165.1 of Methylomonas rivi. Taxonomy (GTDB): domain Bacteria; phylum Pseudomonadota; class Gammaproteobacteria; order Methylococcales; family Methylomonadaceae; genus Methylomonas; species Methylomonas rivi. Next base: position 1,119 of record NZ_JANIBK010000312.1, on the reverse strand, counting down.
TGCCCAGTCGATTGCTTTCATGAAGGCCCGAATTTTCTGGTTATCGATCCGGACGAATGTATCGATTGCACCCTGTGCGAACCGGAATGCCCGGCCAACGCCATTCATGCCGAAGATGAAGTCCCCGAAGGCCAAGAGCATTTCATTGCATTGAATGCCGAATTGGCCAAGGTATGGCCCACCATTACCGAAGTGAAGGACGCCCTGCCGGATGCCGACGAATGGAACGGCAAAGCCGGTAAATTCGATCTGTTGGAAAGATAAACTGGGTTGGCCGAAAATCTCCAGGCAAGTGGAGATTTTCGCTATTCGCCAGCAGTGAATCCCGCTGGTTCCCCCCCGGTTTCTCGGCAACCGCCTGGATACCGGGCCCGCACCGTGTGTCGGGCTCTCAGACTGTAGGCCTAATCGCCCGGGCCCTTAACGCCGGGCAACGCCTGTTTCGTTAATGTCCAGCCGATAATTCGGCCAATTGCGCCTTCAACAACCGGTTTTCGTCCAAAACAGCCGCCAGCAGGCCCTGCATTTCCGCCTCCGAATAACGGCGGGTAATATGCTGGGGGCAATTCCAGTCCAAGGCTTCCACCGTTATCAGCAGGCCGCGTTCGACCCTGGCCCGATAGTCCGGCACTTCGAGCCGTGCAATCAAATCCGGTTCATCGGCTTCATGCGCAATTCGCGCCCGGCCCCATATTTTCAGCCGCCTCCGGTTGGGATAATCCATCAAAATTAGCGAGATCCGCTCATTGGCATTCAGATTGCCAACGCTCAGATACTGCACATTGCCGCGAAAATCGGCATAGCCGATATGGCGTTCGTCCAGCACCTTTAAAAAGCCTTTCGGGCCGCCGCGGTGCTGCACATACGGCCAGCCCGACTCCGACACCGTCGCTTGATAAAAGCTGTCGCGTTCGGCGATGAACGCTGTTTCGCGCGGCGTCAGACTATTGCGGGGATCCTCGGCCAATTCGAAACCGCGATTGGCTTGACGGCTGCCGTAGGAACTCTGCGCGGCTTTGACGCTGGCGGTAAAGGCAATATCGGCAAATGCACTGGCCATGGCGATGCTCCAAAAAATTCAAGAATTAAAGCCGGAGCGGGCGAACCGCGGCCCGCTCC
>NZ_JANIBK010000311.1 GCF_024505165.1 Methylomonas rivi | reverse complement strand
GGCCGCCGCGCCGGCCATCATCGCCGGCCTTCTGCTGGGCATAGCCCGTGCCGGCGCCGAAACCGCAGCGCTGATTTTTACCAGCGGCTATGTCGACCGCATGCCGGACACGCTTATGGATTCCGGCCGGTCTTTATCCGTGCATATTTACGATCTGGCCATGAACGTGGCCGGCGGCGACGCCAATGCCCATGCCTCGGCACTGGTTTTAATGCTACTGTTATTGATCATCAACAGCCTGGCGACCAGCCTGACGCGGCATTGGCTGCGCAATAGAATTATGACGTCATGACAAACGACACTCGCGATACATGCAACCGCGCGGATAACCTTAACGATCCGGAAAACGCATATACTCTGAGCCCGTTACAGGCCGGCCCGCCCTGCTGCGATCCCGAACCGCTGCTCAGCGTCGAGAATCTCTCGCTGCATTATGCCGACAAAATTGCCCTGGAAAACATCTCTCTGGACATCTACCGGGGTTGCATCACCGCCTTGATAGGGCCGTCCGGCTGCGGCAAAACCAGTTTTCTGTCGTCGCTAAACCGCTTGACCGACATGATCCCGGGCTGCCGGGTCAGCGGTTCCATCCGCTTTGACGGCCTCAATGTTCGTAGCCCGGATCTGGATGTACAAGGTTTACGCCGCGACATCGGCATGATTTTTCAAAAACCGGTGCCGTTTCCGTTATCCATCCGCCGCAATATCGAACTGCCGTTGCGCGAACACGGCATGCGCGGCCAAGCGGAAATAAATGACCGGTTGCAAGAAGTGTTGCGGGACGTCGGTTTATGGGAAGAAGTCAAGGACCGGCTGGAAGCGCCGGCGCAGGCGCTATCCGGCGGCCAGCAACAGCGCTTGTGCATCGCCCGGGCGCTGGCCCTGCAACCCAAGGTGCTGTTGATGGACGAACCCTGCAGCGCGCTGGACCCCATCGCGTCCGCCGTGGTGGAAGACTTGATCAAACGCCTGCAAGGCCGTTACACCATTGTCATCGTCACCCATAATCTGGCCCAGGCCCGCCGCATCGCCAATTATGCCGCGCTATTCTGGATGCAGGAACGCGGCGGCCGCCTGATCGAATTCGGCCGCTGCCAACAGGTATTCGAAGCCCCCGCCCATCATTTGACGGCGGCTTATGTGAGCGGTCGACGCGGATAAGCCGGAATAACCGACTCGGCGGCTTTTATGACGGCCTAATACCGGTAGTTAATTGCTCCGGGGCAAAATCGTCGACCCGGATCGCCGCCGACCCGGCTTGTTCGGCCAGCGCCAGTAATTCGGCCTCCCGTTTATCGATAATACCCGCCCGCAGCGCCGCGTGGATAATCTCCGGACGGGCGGCCTTGTCCAGCAGACCGAGTTTTTGCGCGGCATGCAGCTTGGCTTCGG
>NZ_JANIBK010000310.1 GCF_024505165.1 Methylomonas rivi | reverse complement strand
GCCGCCAAGGCTTCGCCGCGAGTATGAAACAAGCCTTGCAACTCGCGGGCAAAGCCGGCTAGGATGCCGGCGCTGGCGCAATGCACCGCCGGCGGAATGTATTGATCGTCCAAAATCACGGTTTTATCGGCCCGCACTTCGATAATGCGCGCCACGCCCAAACAGACGTAGCCGGAGCGCTCCTGGCTTTCGCACATCAGCCGCGGCCGTAAACTGCCTATCTGCACCTCGTAACGGCCGTCCGCGCCGCTGTTATGGTCGCGTACCTGCCGCTCGCCCAAATGATAGCGGGCCATGTTGTCGGGATAGGATTCGCTATCCACTTCGATGGCATCGGAACGGCGCAGCGGCAGGGCCAGATACACCACGCTGGCTTTTTCGTTCTCCGGCACCGCCAGCGGTAGCGGCAAATCGTCGTCCTGCGGCAGATTGAACGGCGTACCGTCCTGAAACACACCGCTGCATTCGCTCAGACCCAGTTTGCCTATGGCCAGACAGGTTTGATCCAGCTTGAGGCGGGAAAATCCCCACAAATAGCTTCTGACGCCCTGCGTCAAGCCCCGCGCCAAGCTTTCGAAATAGCGATCATGCTGTTGAAAATGCTGAGGGCGAAGAAACATACCCTCAGACCAGACTATCCGATTATTTTCCGACATATATTGGTTCTCAAGCCCGCAAGCGATGGAGATTGTTAATTTGTAATTATTCAGCGTAGGTTAGGCGCCAGCCGTAACCCAATCTACGCAATTGATCCGCATCGGCCGGCATTCGCCGAACGAATAAGCTAATTTTTTGCCGCCCGGTTCAGTAACAGCATTTGTTTTTCATAGGCGTCCGCAAACGCATCGCCAAAAAACTCTTCCTGTGCGACCGCTTTGAGTTGCGGATATTTTTCGACGTAATACTCCCAGCATTTGGCCTTTTTCTGAAACATCACGCCCTCAGCCTGGGTCCTTTCGATCAGTTGCGGATCGAAGCTGCGCAATATCTCCGCCAGGGCCGCCTGCACGCCGGCGGTCATGGCAATCTGATGGTTCATGATATCGTTAAATCCTTCGCTGACGGCCTGTTTGGGCGGCAAAAATCCGGGATTGGTGGGCGCCAGAATCAGCTTGATGGCATCGTCGACATTCGGCGTGAACTTGAGCGGGTTGTTATCCACCGAGCGCATGGTGGTTACGGAGACCCGAAACTGGCTTTTCAATTCCGCCCGTGCCCTCAATACCTGCATCAAGCCCTGCACCATGCCGCGCAACAATTCGCCGGAAGTTCTCATCAAGGCCGGCCATTGCTCCGGCGGCAGAAAATGCGGATCGCCGATACCGGCCCCGGCCAGAAATTCGCGCAATAGCAGGTCATCCGCCGCCGCGCTAATCGAGGGTGACGGCACCGGCTGCGGCGCAACCCGCGTCGGC
>NZ_JANIBK010000309.1 GCF_024505165.1 Methylomonas rivi | reverse complement strand
GGCGGCGGCATGGGCGGTTATGGCGGTGGATTTGGAGGCGCGGGCGGCTTCGGCGGCGGCAATGCCGGCGGATTCGGTGGCGGCTACCGCGGCTACGGCAATAACACCAATTACTACGGCGGCCGCAATAACGCCGGCAACAACCGCTACGGCATGGGGGGCATGGGCAATTTCGGTTATCAGGAACGCGTGCCCGGCGACTTGAGCGTCGACCAACTGGAGCAACTGTCGGCGGATAGCGGCGACGGCAAGCGCGTGGAAGCCGACAAACTCAGCGAAGTATCCGGCATGAATAAAGTCGTGTTCGTCACCGTCAACAGCGAACACAACCAGCTCATCGTCAAAAGCAGCGACCAAGGCATCCTCAAATCCATCAGCAATCTGGTGGAACAGATGGACATTCCGCAGACCCAGGTCATGCTGGAAATGAAGATCATCGACGTCAAGGTGGGCGAAGACTTTTCCTCGCTGTTCAATTTCGAAATCAAAAATACCAAAATCCAGGGCGACAGCCTCAACCCGCTGATCATGGGCGGCGCGGCCGCGCTGACCGGCGGCGGCAGTTTCGTCTACGAATTCGTCAGCGACAAGGTCAAGGCCAATATCGAATTCCTGGAGAAAAACAACCGGCTGAATGTGGTCTCCAACCCGATGCTGGTGGCTTCCAACCACCGACCGGCCTCGCTGTTCGTCGGCGAAGAGCGCATCATGGTGCGCGGCTACTCGGTCGATAACGTCGACAACATCAACACCACCCGCACCATCACCACCCCGGAAACCGAGCTGGAAGAAATCGGCACCACCCTGCAGATCATTCCGCATATCAACGACGACGGCAGTATTCAGATTCAAATGCTACAGGAAAACGCCACGCTCAACGAAGCCGCCGCCAATATTCCGATAGCGGACACCATCAACGGCAGCGTCTTGAATTTGCCGGTCGACACCATCACCACCGCCCGCATGCAAGGCGAAATCTTCGCCAAACACGGCTATACCGTGGCGGTCGGCGGCCTGATCCGCGACAGCTTTTCGCGCAACCGCCGCAAGGTGCCGTATCTGGCCGACATTCCGCTGCTGGGCAATGTGTTCCGCAATACCGAAGATACCGAAAGCAAATCGGAAATGGTGTTGCTGATCACGCCTTACATTCTCAACGAGAAAAACGACCGCCACCGGCAATACGATCCCACCGGCCGTTACCACCAATATGCGCCGGATATTTCCATGCAAGCCAAGCCGGTGCCCCAGCCCGAACACCCGGAAGCCCCGGCCTGCGGCCAATACTGCGCGCCGCCCAAACTGCGGAATTCCGATTTATGAAACGCAAGATCGCATCCTGGTTCCCTGGCTCCGCCGTGGCAAGCCATACCCGTTGGGTAGGGTGGGCGCGCTTTATGTGCCCACGCGCAACCGATGCCATCGCGCGTGGGCAAAAATGCCCACCC
>NZ_JANIBK010000308.1 GCF_024505165.1 Methylomonas rivi | reverse complement strand
GGCGGCCGTCGGCTTTTCACGGCAAAGCCGTCTGGCGGAAGGCTACCGTTCCGGCGAGGTGGCGCGTTTTCTGGGCTGGCTGCACCGGCAATTGCTACGGCTGGGCGAGAGCTGGCTGTTCAACACCGACGTGCGCGATCCGCAGGGCAAAGTCCAGCTGACGCAGTTTTTTACCCGCCTGCATAGAGCCGGCGCCTTGCGCGGCGCCTTGCCGGAGCAGGCTTTTTCCATCGCCGCCAGCCACGACAACGAAAGCACGGTGATGTATCAAATCGAGCTGGCGCCGGTATTTGCGATAGACCGTATCGTGCTGAATTTTAGCCACGACCTGGGCAGCAACAGCAGCCAATGGCAATTGGACATAAAAAATGGCTGAACTCATCCCGTTTCGCTTTCATGTGCAATTGAGCCTGCCGGAATCGGCCGGCGGCGGTCTGGTGTGCAACGGCGCCTTCAGCGAGGTCAGCGGCCTGGAGGCCAGCATGTCGCCTAAGACTCTCAAGGAAGGCGGCCGCAATTGGGGCGAAGTGCAACTGGCCGGCCCGACCACCTTTTCCACCGTGGTGCTGAAACGCGGCATAACCGATGCCGAGGGCTTATGGCGCTTGTTCGACCGCTGTTTCCGGCAAAGTTATTATTCGATACGCTTGAATTGCGCCATCCAGCTGATTAATCCGGCCGATCCCGAGCAAGCCGTGATGGTCTGGACGCTGGATAACGTTCTGCCGATCAAATTCAAGGGGCCTGATCTGAACGCCACCGCCAATCAGGTGGCGATAGAGGAACTGCATTTGAATCACGAAGGCTTTGCGGTGAACTGGAATCAACCCATGCAGGCGGTGCAAAATGGCTAGCAGCAAACTCAGTAAGGCCGTGTTGATCCCGTTGGACGCGCAAAACCAGGATGCGCCGGAAGACAGCTGGATCACCGTGCAATTCAATCCGGCCAGCTTGAAAGTGACGCTGTCCAACACCCTGAAAGACAGCAACAGCGGCAGCGGCCAAAGCAAGGCCGCCCAGTTCGTCGATAAAAGCGAATCGACTTTAGCCATCGAATTGGTGTTCGATACCAGCGTGCTGGACGGCGAAAATCTGACCGAGACCGACGGCACGCAAACCCTGTTGCATAAAGACGTGCGCCAGCAAACGCAGCGTATCGCCAGCGAATTCATGAAGCCGCAGGACGCGGAAAGCAATCAACCCAAGGCGCCCAAGCGCTGCCGCTTCCAATGGGGCAGTTTTTCCTTTATCGGCATGCTGAGCAGTTACAACGAAACCCTGGACTTTTTCTCGCCGGAGGGCGTGCCGCTCAGGGCCACGCTGGCGTTGAGCTTCAAACAGGATAATTACCAGTTCGACATCATCGATTTAAAAGACGCCCTGCGCCAGCAAGGCCGCTTGGCGGTTGACGGCGAGGGCGTCAGCGCCGCGGACGCCAATCTGGCCGCCG
>NZ_JANIBK010000307.1 GCF_024505165.1 Methylomonas rivi | reverse complement strand
GATGTTCGAGACAGGCATCAAGGCCATCGACCTGTTGTCGCCGCTGGAACGCGGCGGCAAGGCCGGCATGTTCGGCGGCGCCGGCGTCGGCAAGACCGTGGTGATCGCCGAATTGATCCACAACATGGCCGGCCGCTACCAGGGGGTTAGCCTGTTTTGCGGCATAGGCGAACGTTGCCGCGAAGCCGAGGAAACCTATCGCGAAATGCGCGCCAGCGGCGTACTGGACAAGGCCGTGCTGGTGTTCGGGCAGATGAACGAAGCCCCCGGCGCCCGCTTTCGGGTCGGCCATGCGGCGCTAACCATGGCGGAATATTTCCGCGATACCGAAAAACAGGACGTGCTGCTGCTGATCGACAACATTTTCCGCTTCATCCAGGCCGGCACGGAAGTCTCCGGCCTGATGGGCCGCATCCCCTCCAGGGTCGGTTACCAACCCACTTTAGCGACCGAACTGGCCGAACTCGAAGAACGCATCGCCAGCTCGCAAAGCGGCGCGATTACCTCGGTACAGGCGGTTTACGTGCCGGCGGACGACTTTACCGACCCCTCCGCCAGCCACACCTTCTCGCACCTGTCGGCTTCGGTGGTGCTGTCGCGCAAGCGCGCCGCGCAGGGCTTTTACCCGGCCATCGATCCCTTGGCGTCCAACTCGAAAATGCTCAATCCGGCCGTGGTGGGCGAGCGGCATTACCAAGTCGCGCTGGCCGTGCGGCGCACGCTGGCCGAATATGAAGAGTTAAAAGACATTATCGCCATGCTGGGACTGGAAGAGTTGTCCGAAGCCGACCGCCGCACGGTAAACCGGGCCCGCCGCCTGGAACGCTTCCTGACCCAACCCTTCTTCGCCACCGAACAATACACCGGCCAGACCGGCCGTTGGGTGAGCCTCGAGCAGACCCTGACCGGCTGCGAGCGTATTCTGGCCGACCAGTATGCCGACGCCCCGGAACATGCCTTGTACATGATAGGCGAGATCGGCGAAGCCAAATTCGACGCCGGCTCGAACCCGACCTGACATGCAATTAAAGGTTTTATTGCCGAACGAGGTGCTGGTGGATACGGCGGTAACGAAAATTATCGCCGAAGCCGAAAACGGCTGGTTCTGTCTGGAGCCCCGCCATGTGGATTTCGTCTCCGCCCTGGTGCCGGGATTGTTGAGATACGTGACGAGCGAAGGCGCCGAGATGTTTCTCGGCATCGATGAAGCCATCTTGGTCAAATGCGGCAGTTTGGTGCGGGTATCCACCCCTGAAGCGGTACTGGGCAGCGACCCGGAAACGTTGAGGCTAGACATGCAAACCCGGCTCGATGCCGCCGATGAGCATAACCGCTACGCGCGCAGCGTGCTGGCTCGATTGGAAGCCGGCGTGGCGAAACGCTTTCTGGCATTGCAAAAACACCGCTGACATGGCAAAGCCGAGCAAAACCCGTCCTCCCCTGGCCGACCGCATAGGCCGCAAGGCCGACCGCCACCGG
>NZ_JANIBK010000306.1 GCF_024505165.1 Methylomonas rivi | reverse complement strand
TACCGGCCCCAGCTTCGTCAGGGAACGCTGTCGCGCACCCTGACCTACTCCATTGGTATTCGAACGCCGGCACGGTTTAGTCCTTCAGCGTCATGCGCAAGGCTTCGTCGAGGCTGGTTTCGCCGGCCAGCACCTTGTCCAGCGCGCTCTGCTGAATGCTGGGCGCCAGCGTGCGGGCATGGCTTTCCAAGGCCATGTCGCCGGCGCCGTCGTGTATCAATTTCGCCATGGCACTATCCAGCGGTATCAGCTCGAAAATCCCGGCCCGGCCTTTGTAGCCGTGGCCGTAACATTGCGGGCAGCCTTGGGGTTGATAGATATTCACGGCGGCATCCGGCGGGCCGGCATAGCCCAGCCTGAGCAAATCCCGCCCCTCGACGGCGGCGGCTTGCTTGCAATGCGGACACAGTACCCGCACCAGGCGCTGGGCGATCACCCCGACCAGGCTGGAGGCCAACAAAAACGGCTCGACGCCCATATCGCGCAGGCGGGTAATGGCGCCGACCGCAGTGTTGGTATGCAGGGTGGACAATACCAAGTGCCCGGTCAAACTGGCCTGCACGGCGATTTCGGCGGTTTCCCGGTCGCGGATTTCCCCTACCATCACCACATCCGGGTCTTGCCGCAAAATGGCCCGCAGACCCTTAGCGAAAGTCATTTCCACCTTGCTGTTGACCTGGGTCTGGCCGATGCCGTCCAGGTAATATTCGATCGGGTCTTCCACCGTCAAAATATTGCGGCTGCGCTGATTAAGCTGGTTGACAATGGCGTACAAACTGGTGGTTTTACCGGAACCGGTGGGGCCGGTCACCAAGATGATGCCGTGCGGGCGGGCGATCATGCCTTGAATGCAATCCAGTTCCCGTTGCGCCATGCCGACCTGTTTCAGATCCAATTGATTGGCCTGCTTGTCCAGCAAACGCAGCACCACCCGCTCGCCGTGGCCGGAGGGCAAAGTCGACACCCGCACATCGACGGTCCGGCCGCCGATATTCAGGGAAATACGTCCGTCCTGCGGCAGCCGCTTTTCGGCGATGTCCAGTTTGGCCATGACTTTCAGGCGCGAAATCACCATGGGGGCGAATTCGCGCTGCGGCTCGATGATTTCGCGCAATACGCCGTCGACGCGAAAACGCACCACCATGCGCGATTCGTAAGGTTCGATGTGAATGTCCGAGGCATTTTCCTTGACGGCTTCGGTCAGCAGCGCATTGATCAGACGGATGATGGGGGCTTCGTCCTCGCTTTCCAGCAAATCTTCCGGCTTGGGCAGGTGCTGGGCCATGTCCGACAAATCCACATTTTCGTGCAGGTCGTTGACCATTTGCTGGGCATGGCCGGATTTATGCTCGTAGGCGGCTTGCAGGCGGCGCTCGAAATCCTGATCCGCAACCGCTTCGAAACGGGCCGCTTGGTTCAGCAGGCGCCGCACTTCCAGCAAGGCCGCCACCGGCGCGTCCCGGCGATATAGCACGCTGTAGCGCTGCCCG
>NZ_JANIBK010000305.1 GCF_024505165.1 Methylomonas rivi | reverse complement strand
GCTAGCTTCGCCATCGGCCAGCGCGCCGGCGATGTCCAGCCGCGCGGCGACATACAGCGCCCGCGATTGCCAAAAGGCCGAACCGATCTGGATCAGGCGGAACGGCGCCGGTACGAGTTTGTTGGGTAGGTTTTGCAGCCAGAAGCCGAACCTTGCGAGTTTGGCGAAGCGGCGCACCGCGCCGGCGTTCTTTTGCAATGTCATGTCATGCTCCCGGTTGCGCGATGGCCATGCCCGCCGCCAACAGTTTGCCGTTGAGCGCGGCGAGTTCGTCGAGGAAGGCCTCGTCCATATGCCCGCCCATTTGTTCCTCGAAAATATCTTTTAGCAGCATCGGCATCATGGCAAGGCTGACGAAGGCCATACGCGCCACGTCGGGGTTGAGCGCGCAATCGACCTGCCCGCTTGCCTTGAGCTGTTCCAACCGCCGCGCGCCGCCGGTGCGGCCGCGCTCCAGCAATTGCAGGATGAAACGTCGGCCCGGCCCGTGGTTGAGCGCGAGCACTTTGAGAATGAGCTTGGGAAACTCGGGATGCCGGCGCATGGTGTCGTAATACAAGCGCAGGTATTCGGCGAGGCCGCCTACCTCGGACATCATATTGCTGTCGAGTATGTCCAGGATAGGCTTAAGCGTCTCGCGGATCATCTCCTCATATAAACCTTCCTTGTTGCCGAAGTAATAGCGGATCATCGAGATATTGGCGCCCGCTTTGTCGGCGATAGCGCGGGTGGTAACCTTGTGATATTCGTCGGCGAGGAAACATTCCAGCGCCGCCTTGAGCAGCCGCGCGTAAACCGGGTCGCTAATATCGTTCATCGTAAAACTCCTGCAAGCCAAGATGGCGGCAGGTTAGCACCGGCGGTGCCGGGACCCTAGCGTTTTCGCCAATCAAGATGCGGGGTTTGATTGATCGGCAACAGCATCCTTTAGCAATCAGCCTAGCCCGCTCCGATTAGCGATAGCGTATTCGGAGGAATGTTGGCTTTGAAAATGTGCGATTACGCAAGCTAATCGCACCTACATTTTGAATGACAGCTTATTTGCCTTTTCCTGTCACAGCAAATTAAATCATATCTGTCAGCTCTGGGGTCGGTTTAACTCAGCGAGGACCGGTCGCTTTCGGGAATCGGAATTTCATTGCCCGCCTGCGGTGACAAATCTGACGAGAAGACCGTCACCCGCACCAAACCACGGCTTTAAAATCTATCGCCTACCTCTCCCATCACAACTCGTACCCGATGCGGTTGTCCGTCATCTTTCAATTGAATGCCATTCCCGCCCGACTGGCGTTCGCCGTCCAATTCCAGCCCGGCAACGCCACGTGTAGCCCCATTCGGGTTTTCGACCGTGATTTCATAGCAGGTATCGTGGTGTCGATATGTCAGACTGTAACCGGGCCAGGTTACGGGAATGCAGGGTTCAAAAATCAATCGATCGCCACGGACTTGCAACCCTAACACCCATTCCAGCCCGGCGCGGTAAAACCAGCCGGCCGCGCCGGTGTACCAGGTCCAGCCGCCGCGGCGGG
>NZ_JANIBK010000304.1 GCF_024505165.1 Methylomonas rivi | reverse complement strand
GGGCGAAATCGGGCCGCACCGCAATCTCGGGCCGTACTAGCGCGGCGCTGGAGGCGATGCTGCCCAAGCCGGAAATGGTTCTGAGATCGCGTTCCACATTACGGGCGGCGGTGTTTAAGGCTTGCGGATCGTCGCCGCTCAGCACCAGCACGTACTTCTCGCCGGAAGCGCCCAGGCCGACCTTGGTGCGCGCGCCGGGCAGCTTTTCCAATGCCCGGCGGATCTGCTGTTCGATGACCTGTTTGCGAACAGGTCGGTCGCGGCGATTGGCCAGCGTTATCGTCAAAGTGGCCTTTCGTACTTCGCCGCTGCCTTGGGAGCCCGCCATCGGGTCGTTGCCGGCGGAGCCGGCGCCTATGGTGGTGTAAATACTGTTTATATAAGAAATATCGGCGATCAATCGCCGGGCGGTTTCCGCCGCGGCCTTGGTTTGCGTCAAACTGGCGCCCGGCGACAATTCCACGAAAACCTGGGTTTGCGGGTTGTCGTCGGCTGGCAGGAAGCCTTGGGGTAGTAACGGAATCAAAAATAGCGAGCCGATAAAAAACGCCGCCGCGCCGCTGATAGTAGCCAATCGGTGCTTGAGGCACCAGGCCGCCAGTTGGATATAGCGGCGCATGATGGGACCTTCCGGCTGTTCGGCATGGCCTTTATCCTTTAGCATATAAGCCGCCATCATCGGCGTCAGCATCCGCGCCACCACCAGCGAGGCCAATATCGCCAGCGCCGCCGTCCAGCCGAACTGTTTGAAAAAGCGACCGGCCACTCCGCTCATGAAGGCGGTGGGCAGAAATACCGCCACCAGCGCGAAGGTGGTGGCGACCACCGCCAAGCCGATTTCGTCGGCAGCTTCCATCGCGGCCTGATAAGGGGTTTTGCCCATGCGCAGGTGGCGGACGATGTTTTCCACTTCGACGATGGCGTCGTCCACCAGAATGCCGATCACCAAGGACAAGGCCAACAGCGTAATGACATTCAGCGAGAAGCCCAGGTAGTCCATGCCCAGAAAGGCCGGAATCACCGATAGAGGCAAAGCCACGGCGGAGATAAAGGTGGCCCGCCAGTCGCGTAAAAATAGCCATACCACTAAAACCGCCAGCAGGGCGCCTTCGTAGAGCATGGTCATGGAGCCTTGAAATTCTTCCTTAACCGGAGTGACGAAGTTAAAGGCTTCGGTAAATTCGATGTCCGGGTTGGCGGTGCGCAGTTCAGCCAGCGCATTTTGCACACCGGCGCCGACCTCCACTTCGCTGGCACCTCTGCTGCGGGTGACTTCGAATCCCACCACCGATTTGCCGTTCAGCAACGCCGCGGCGCGCGGTTCGGCGAAGGCGTCGTCGATTTGCGCTACTTGATCGAGCCGGATGCGGCGGCCGTCGGCTAGGGACAGTTGCAGCGGCCGCATTTCCTCTACGGATGCCACGTTGGCCAGCGTGCGTAGCGGTTGTTCGCCGCTACCCAAGTCTATGCGGCCGCCGGCGCTTTCGCGTTGCATTTGCCGCAATTGGCGGGAAATGTCGGCCGCCGTGGC
>NZ_JANIBK010000303.1 GCF_024505165.1 Methylomonas rivi | reverse complement strand
ACCTGATAGAAAAAAAGCACCAAAGCAAATAATCTCTATCATTTTTAAATTTATATTCTGGAATCGTGGCAAATCATTTTTCACCTGACTTAACAAGGGAAATAACACGGAAATAAAGCTTTCCGATGAATATTGGACCAGTAGAGAATTTAATGACTTTGCACGCTGAAAGTAACCCAATGTTACCGGAATAAATAACTTACCGATGATCATAAAATCTAATTTGGTAAATACGGCGTCCAGGAGTCCAGCCAAGAACATTCTAAAACCGAACCCCCACAATTGTATTAATGCCTTAACTGAAAATAGTAAGGAAGGCTTCCATCGGCTCATTGACCATATCAATACATTGAAGATAACGCCGGACGCCAACATTTGTGTAACCAAACTCCAGACGCCTGCGCCTTGAAAAGCCAACCAAATACCTAGTGCGCCGCCGGCAAATGAGGCCAGGAAGTTGGCTTTGCTCAATGCGGCATAATTCAAATCCTTACGCAGCTTGGTGGTTTGCACGCTGCTAAAGGCGTTAACCACAAAAGATAGCGACATCGCCTGGGTTAGGGGGATAAGCGCATCGTTTTGATAAAACGCGGCTATCCAGCACGCCGAGAAATAGGTGGCGAGCGTCAGCATCAACCCTACAAAAATATTAAAATAGAACACCGACGAGTAATGGATCGGGAGCACTTTTCGGCGTTGTATTAAGGCACTGCCCAGGCCCACATCGCTAAACACGTTTGCCATGCCGATGATAACCATGATCATCGCCACTAAGCCAAATTCTTCTGGTTCCAGCAAACGCGCAAGAAAAAGTGAAATAATAAACCCGACACCCTGGGCCGCCACCTTGCCGCTAAAATCCCAAATCAAGGCCTTGATGCCTTGTTGTTTTAAATTGGACATATTTGTTTTTGTCCTTTTCCATAGTATGCGGTTCGTACCTCACCGCATACTATGGGCTCTAAGTAACTGAGACTTCAGGATAAAAATAGGGCGGTTAAGAAACTCTCCTAATGCATCATTCCGCTCAATATTGAGTTCGTTTACTGAGTTATAAATAACGCCATGCTCACCTTTCTCCGCAATACCTATGGAAACAATATCAAAATAGCCTTTAATTCCATCTCGCACAAAATTTATCATTTCTTTCTTTGTCCCATTTGCAAAAAGTGGAAGTCTACAATCTCCTTTCCAATTAAAACCTATTTGTAAGACTAAAACATCTGCTCTACCTGCTAAACTTTTCAATGAATTCAATATGCTTTCTAAGGCCTTTTCTTTTGATAGTGATGTATCCCCATAATCATCGCCAATATGATGTAATACATTTAATAAAAATACAACATCATAAACTTTTTCACTTTTTATGTTATTAAATAAAAAGTAGTTTTCATGGATGTTAACTTTATCTTCCAGCTGCAGAACTTTTAAAGCCTCTTTAACAAATTTCGCATGTACATTATTGCCTTCGTAATAGTCAACATGTTTAGCGTCATGGTTCAAGGATTCAAATGTAAAATACCCTGTATTTCCACCGATATCTAATATATTT
>NZ_JANIBK010000302.1 GCF_024505165.1 Methylomonas rivi | reverse complement strand
GGCGATTGCCGAACCCGGCGTGCATCGCGACCCGGCCGAGCTGGCGCGACTGATGCTCAAGCACCGCGTCGGCACCCTGCATTTCGTACCGTCCATGCTGGCTGAATTCGTCAACCAGCCCGAGCTGCCGGCGTTTCCCGACCTGAAACGTATCGTCTGCAGCGGCGAAGCCTTGCCGGCGGACCTGCAACAGCGAGTCTTTCAGCGATTGCCGGGCGTCGAACTCGACAACCTGTACGGCCCGACCGAAGCCGCGATCGACGTCACCCACTGGACCTGCCGCGACGACGGTAATCACAGTGTGCCGATCGGCCAACCCATCGCCAACAGCCAAATCCACATTCTGGATGCCCACCTCAACCCGCTACCGGCGGGCATCGCCGGCGAACTGTACATCGGAGGTCGAGGCCTGGCGCGCGGCTACCACCGCCGTTCCGGCCTGACCGCCGAACGCTTCATACCCGACCCGTTCGGTAGCGGCGAACGGTTGTACCGCACCGGCGACAAGGCAAAGTGGCGCAACGACGGCGTCATCGAATACCTGGGCCGCCTGGATCATCAGATCAAACTGCGCGGCCTGCGCATCGAGCTGGGGGAAATCGAAGCGGCACTCATGGCGCAAACCGGCATAACCGAAGCCGCGGTACTGCTGAAAGATAGCCCGCACGGTCCGCGCTTGGTCGCCTACGCCGCCGCCGGTCGCCTGGTCGAGGTCGAAACACTGCAACAAGGCTTGCGGCAACGCTTGCCCGACTACATGGTGCCCAACGCCATCGTAATACTGGATAGCCTGCCCAAGACCGTTAACGGCAAACTCGACCGCAAAGCCCTGCCGGAACCCGAACTGAACCGGGGCGATTATCGCGCACCGCAAACCGGAACCGAACAACGATTGGCTGATGTCTGGCAAAGCCTGCTGGGCGTGGAACGGGTTGGGCGCAACGATAACTTCTTCGAACTGGGCGGGCATTCGCTGCTGGCGACACGTTTGGTAGCGCAAATTCGAATCGATTTGGGTGTGGATTTACCGTTGCGCAATGTATTCGAAACCGAGGAACTGCGGCAATTGGCCGAGCGTATCGATCAGCTCGGTGCGGCCCTGGTCGGCGACGAGGTGTTGGCGGATATGAGCGGGTGGCTGGATGAGTTGGAGCTTTCTTAATGGCGGAGCAGGTATTAGCAACATCAAAGGATAACAATCAAGACGATATGAAATTGAATACCGACAGCTTGGCTGCTGACAAATACCCGCAACCATCGCCGAAATCCGCCAACCCGATGGCCGGCGAGGATTTGGTACGCCGCTTTGTCGGCTTGCCGCTGGAAAAGCGGCGGCTGTTTCTGGATAGGCTGCAACAGCAAGGCGGCGATTTCTCCAAGCTGCCGATTCCCGCGCAATTGTGCGGCGACGACGATATTCCGCTATCCTTGGTGCAGCAAGGGCTGTGGGTTTTGCACCAGCTCGACCCCGCCAGCACGGCCTACCACATTGCCGGCGGAGTGAGCATCGTCGGCGCGCTGGACCGTGGCGCGCTGCAACAGGCTTTCGACA
>NZ_JANIBK010000301.1 GCF_024505165.1 Methylomonas rivi | reverse complement strand
AAGTCTCTGTAATGGGGATGGAGCGAAGGGCAGAAGAACCAAGAAACAGACCATTTTGAACATCTCCGAGAAACGGCGAGCAGTATTTCGAAACAGGCGGGCGTTGCAACTGCGGCAGCTACCCGGGCTGGTGACCGAGTGAGGCGGGTGGACTCCCGCTGGTAGCGAGGAAGCGGAATACGAGTCGAGACTTGGGCGGAAGAGGAAATAGAAGGTGCTGAATGAAAATCTGATGGAAGATGTCCTAAACCGGGACAACCTGATAAAAGCCTATAAGCGCGTCAAAGCCAACGGTGGTTCGCCGGGCGTGGATGGCATGAACGTAGATGCTTTTGCCGAACACGCCCGGCAGCACTGGCCGGGGATAGCAGGCAAATTGCAAACGGGTGACTACCAGCCGGGGGCGATACGGGGTGTCAGTATCCCGAAAGCGCAAGGCGGCGAACGGCTACTGGGCATCCCCAATGTTCAGGACCGTGTCATCCAACAAGCGATAAGCCAAGTGCTGATTCCGATCTTCGAAGCGGAATTCAGCGATCACAGCTACGGCTATCGACCGGGACGCAGCGCGCACGACGCGATACAAGCGGCGAGCCGCTATGTCCTGGAAGGGAAAACCTGGATGGTTGACCTGGACATCAGCGCATTCTTCGACGAAGTCAATCACGACATCCTGATGGCGAAAATCGGGCGGAAAATTCGGGACAAGCGCGTATTGAGAGTGATTGGGAACTACCTGAGAGCGCCAATGCAACGCGATGGATCGAAGGAAAAGCGAAGCCGAGGCACGCCGCAAGGCGGCCCGTTGAGCCCGCTATTGGCCAACATCTATCTGGATGAACTGGATAAAGAACTGGAACAGCGAGGCTTGAGTTTCTGCCGATACG
>NZ_JANIBK010000300.1 GCF_024505165.1 Methylomonas rivi | reverse complement strand
CCGATGACGTCGTGATCTTCGTCGGTAGCGAACGCAGCGGCGAACGGATACTGGAAAGCCTGACAGCCTGGATAGCCAAGCGCCTAAAACTGCGGGTCAACGTCAACAAAAGTGGCGTTGGCCGGCCGTGGGATGGAAAATTCCTGGGGTTTAGGATCACCAGTGACGGGCGCATTGGGCCTGCACAAGCGAGTCTGAATAAGCTGAAAGCGCAAGTGCGCCGCCATTGGGATGCACAAACCAGCGTAAAGCTGGAAGAACGCGTTCTAAACTGGCAGCGTTACATTCGAGGCTGGTGGAACTACTTCAGCATCTGCCAGCTTTGGCGGACGGTCAAGGCGTTGGAAAGCTGGATGCGTCGGCACATGCGCAAATACTTCTGGCAGCGCTGGCACAACCGGCGAGGCCGGCTAAATGCCTTGAAGCGCCTGAAGGCCAAACCGTATCACCTAAAACAGGCGAGCGGTTCGGTAGGGGCATGGCGAAATGCCTATAGCCCGATGCTGCAAACCGTGCTGAACAATGCCAGACTCAGGCGTTGGGGACTATGGGTGCCATCAGATTTTGCGACGCTATAAGAAGTCGCCGGGTTCAACCGCCGGATGCGGAAAACCGCATGTCCGGTGGTGTGGGAGAGGTGACGGGTGCAATCCCGTCACCCCGACCCGAT
>NZ_JANIBK010000299.1 GCF_024505165.1 Methylomonas rivi | reverse complement strand
GGCGCCGCCGTCAATGGTGTCGTTGCCTGAGCCGGCATTCAGCAGATCGTCACCATCACCGCCGTCGAGGCTATCGTTGCCCAATCCACCAATCAGGGTATCGTTTCCGGTGCCCCCATCGATGTAATCGTCATCGCCGCTCGCGGACCACGTAGACCCCGCATCCAGATAGTCGTCCCCGGCGCCTCCATACAAAACATCATTACCGTAGTAGCTTCGGATCGTGTCGTTACCGTCACCTCCGATCATTGTTTCCGAGCCACTATAGCTTCGATAGCTATCGGAGCTCAGAACATCATCCCCAGTGCCGCCATCGAGCGTGACGTTGGCCAAAGAGCCCGCGTACAGCGTGTCGTTCCCGGCACCGCCGCGCAGGATGTCGTTCGTTCCTCCACTCACGTAAGACAGATAGTCATTACCATCACCGCCTTCGCCGACGCTGGTGACCGTTGACGAGCCATAAACCGTAATGGTGTCATTATCGGCACCACCGTCCAGCGTGCCACTGCCCAGCAGCGTGTCCTCGCCATCGCCACCCAGCAATGTATTGTTCGCACCGTCAGTGTCTTCCAGACGGTCCGATCCCGCCCCACCTGACAGTGTGTCATCACCCGCACCGCCGTTGAGATAATCGTCATTGGCCCCACTAGTCAGGCTGTCATCGCCTTCACCACCCAACAGACGGTTACCTCCTTCGCCACCATCGATAATGTCATTGCCAAGCCCGCCGGCAATCACATCATCAAACACAGTCCCCGTCAGCGTATCGTCACCGTCCGTGCCAATCTGGTACTCGCCGATGTCCAGGGTCGCAACCGCATAATCTGCGTCTGAGAACCTCAATACCTCGACATCGCGCACCCTGTCCTCTTCGCCCCCGAGCGTCGAGACCACTCTGAGGGCACTCGGGTCGGATGGGTCCCGAGTAATGACATAGGTGTTTCGGTCACCCGAGAACACGGCGATATCGCCCAGGGTTCCCGAGGCGCTGTTGTCGGCGCCGCCATCGATGGTGTCATTGCCTGAGCCGGCGTTCAGTAGGTCGTCACCATCACCCCCATCAAGGCTGTCGTTGCCCAATCCACCGATCAGGGTATCGTTTCCGGTGCCCCCATCGATGTAATCGTCATCGCCGCTCGCGGACCACGTAGACCCCGCATCCAGATAGTCGTCCCCGGCGCCTCCATACAAAGCATCATTACCGTAGTAGCTTCGGATCGTGTCGTTACCGTCACCTCCGATCATTGTTTCCGAGCCACTATAGCTTCGATAGCTGTCGGAGCTCAGAACATCATCCCCAGTGCCCCCATCGAGCGTGACATTAGCGAAAGAGCCCGCGTACAGCGTGTCGTTCCCGGCACCGCCGCGCAGGATGTCGTTCGTTCCTCCTCGGACATAGGACAGGCTGTCATTACCATCACCACCATCAGCAACACCGGCGACCGTCGATGAACCGTAGAGCGTGATAGTGTCGTTATCGGCTCCACCGTCCAGCGTGCCACTGCCCAGCAGCGTGTCGTTGCCGTCGCCACCCAGCAAGGTGTTGTTCGCGCCGTCAGTGTCTTCC
>NZ_JANIBK010000298.1 GCF_024505165.1 Methylomonas rivi | reverse complement strand
CCGAGACGATGCGCGGCGGCACTTCGGCGGCGGCCGGGGACAGGGCGAGGCCAAGGTTGGCGGCGAACAGCAGCCGGCAAAGCCAGGGTTTGATTGCGCTCATAAAAACGTCTTCTTCAAGTTGTTGCACGGGGCCGCCGCTCAGGCCGCGGCTTCGGCCGGTTCAGCCTTGGGCTTTTCCTGGTGGCCGGCGTCGTTGATATGGCGGATTTGCGCCATATCCTCGCCCTCGATGGCAAAGGCCCGGGCGAAACCCTGCACGAAGCTGCCGCGTTCCGGACGGATGCGGAACAGATGAAAGTCCTGCATTTTTTGCAACTGTTTGATAAAGCCGCCGAATTTTTCCTCGAACAGGCCGAGGATATAGTCGAAGGCCGCCGTGTCGCGGTCCACCTCCAGCGCGGAACAATGGAAGGTGACGCGCTGGCGGGCAAATAAATGCGCCGCCTTGTCTTCGTCTTCGACGAACAACAGGCAGACCCGGCCGTTATCCAGCAAATTCCGGGTATGGGCGGCCAGTTCGCTGACATACACGTAGTAATGGCCGTCATGTTTGATATAAGCGGCGTAACTGGCTTCCGGTTCGCCGGCCACGCTGACGGTCGCCATCAGCGTGGATGCGAAGCTTTCCGGCAAGGCCGAATAAGCGGCCCGGACTTGGTCGAAATCGATGGTTTTTTCGTTCATGGTTTTCCTCGCTAAATGCGGTTTCCGAGAGTGTTTAAAGGTTGGCGTTTTCGCCGGGCAACCCGGCCAATAAGTCGTTCCAGAGCGTGTTATCGCCGCCGGCCGGATCGTATTGCCCAAACAGGGAGGCAATGGTTTGCCCGTGTGCGTTGCGTAGCTGCAAACCCTGCAGGTTATGCCCGCGATACGGGAGATTGACGGTCCGCAGGCCGGCTATGGCGCTGTGGTTGAGATGCAGATTAAAGTCGTCGTCCAACACGTTGAACCAGGGTCCGCCGATCATCAGATTCCTAATCGGGCCTTCATGCACCTGGATGGCGGCTTGGTTGCGGACGATGATTTGTATCGGCAGCAGCATATCCGCCAGTTGCAGCATGAATTGCGTAAATACCGGGATGCCGATAGACCGGCTCGACGGGATGCCGGTTTCCTGACCGGCAAAAAAACCGGCCTTGAACCAACGTTGCCAGCGTTCCGGCAGGCCTGGCACGGCGCTCGAATCGGCGCCGGCGGGCAGGGAGCCGGCCGGCAAGTCCAGCTTGGGGGATTGGTCCGCGGCGCGGTAGGCATCGACCAGGCGTTGGTAACGGGCGCGGTCGGCTTGTTCGGTCAGGTAGAGCTTGTAGACCGCCGCGCCGCGCGCATCGAAAAACTGCAGACTGCGGCGTTCGCCGATCCGGGTGGCTTCGCATACCGCAAAGCCGGCGTGCCAATGCCCGGTCAACAAGGCCGTGTCCACCCCGTGGCCGGATAATAGCAACCAGTCGCCCGCCGTCGCGATCCGGTCATAGCGGCCGGTTTTTTCATGCACTGCTTCGTCGTTGCGGGTTAAGCCCATCAGCACGCCGAGCTCGCCGATTTCCGCCAGCAGCGCCGGCCAGGGGCCGTCCAGCCGGACC
>NZ_JANIBK010000297.1 GCF_024505165.1 Methylomonas rivi | reverse complement strand
GTTGTCGCCTAAATCCCTCGCCATGATCAATAGTTCGACGTACGCCCGATCGCCTTTGGGGTGTTTCAGCACCCGATCACGTACCACCTTGATCGAGACCGGTAAATCCCAGGTCACGAACGGCGCACCATTACGTAGGGCGCCCGGCTTTTTCTCTAATACCGGTAAGTAATGCCAAGGATCGCAGATCAGCTGGTCACGCCCGAAATGTCGAGGGTGGTCAGCGATCACGTGCCCTTCAGCCACCATCCGCACCCGATCAGCCGTGAGTCGAACCGACACTGCTTTATTGGCCCACTGAACGGGTACACTGTAGCGGTTGCGTTCGATACGAATCAGGGATTGGCTGGTGACGCGGCGCATGGCTTCAACGTAACCGTCGAATACCGCCTTGACCGGTATTAACAACGGTTGCTCTTCGGTAAAACACGCCGCCGTCGTGCGCGAGGTTTGCTCAGGATGTGGTCTTGCTGCCAGTTCTCGGCAGCGTTGAGCCAGCCAAGCATTCAAGCCCGCATAATCATCAAATTTGGGCGTGGGGGTGAACAGCCAACTGCGGATATCACAGACTTGCTTTTCTACTTGACCCTTCTCCCAACCGGATTCCGGCGTGCAGGCAATCGGCTCGAACAGGTAATGATTGGCCAACGTCAGAAAGCGACGATTAAATTGCCGCTCTTTACCGGAGAAGATGGCATCGACGACAGTCTTCAGGTTGTCGTACACCATACGCTTGGGCACGCCACCGAAGAAAGCAAAGGCCTGATTATGCGCGTCCAGTACCATCTCTTGCGTCTCGCGCGGATAGGCGATCACAAACATCTGGCGGCTATACGCCAAGCGAAACTGTGCCACTTTCACGACTTGTTCGACACCGCCAATCACGGCAACCTCATGGCTCCAATCGAACTGACAGGTCTCGCCGGGTGGAAAATACAGAGGCACAAACACTTGGGTCACCGGCGGTGATGTGGATTGGCCTTGCTTCCAGGCTTTCACATAGCGCCGGACAGCACAATAACCACCCACATAACCCTCGACTTGCAAACACTCGAACAATCGCTGCGCGGTACGACGGCGCTTGCTCGGTAAGCGACTATCGGCTTCCAGCCATTGCTCAAGCTGAGCGCGAAACGCGCCTAACTTGGGATGGGGTTGCGATCGACGCAC
>NZ_JANIBK010000296.1 GCF_024505165.1 Methylomonas rivi | reverse complement strand
GGGCGCGAGCGTGGGAACGAGAAAAAAACGCACCTAAACCAATAAGATTGAAGAGTTTATGTTTAATTACTTGATACCGATACTATTGCTACCGACGCTATGCCTGGCAAACGATGAGAATCCCGATGTTCCCGCCGAACTGCGGAATTTCGTGGAAGCGAATACCTCATTATTGGCCCATGCCGGCGCGGATTTGAATGGCGACAGTTTGTCCGATTATGTATTCATCCTGGAGCGGCAAAAAACAAATGACGCCGACCCGGATATCGAGACCGGGCAACGGCCTTTAAAAATCGCCCTGCGCCAGCCGGACAACAGCCTGAAAATCGTTAAAACCAACGACAACATCGTGTTTTGCTCGACCTGCGGCGGCGTATTCGGCGACCCCTTCGCCGAACTGTCGGCTTCAACAAAATCGTTTAGCGTCAGCCACTACGGCGGCGGCAATTGGCGCTGGACCAACAACTTTCAGTTTAACTATTCTAGGCGTGACGATACTTGGCAACTGGTACGCGTCGAGGAAAGTTCCTTTCATACCTCCGACCCGGAGACGGTGAAATCAGCCAGCTACAAACCGCCCAAGGACTTCGGCAAAATAGATATTGCCGATTTCGACCCGGAAAACTACAAAGGCTCGGGAGAAAAATAAGCCCCGAAACATCAGGCGGATCGAGATTGCGGAACCGCCTTACCCGCGAATTGATTAGCGGATTAGGCTTAAGCCGCTACGCCCGCTGTATCGCAAAGATCCTTAAATTCCGGTATGCCGGCCGTTAACCGCATGCGCAGGAAATTAAACTGCCGCTGCAGTTCATCTTCGGCATCGCCGACATTTTTAAATACCTGAACGACTTTTTGATCGTTCAGCATGTCCGGATAATTTGCATCGATAAACTCAAGCACTTCCGCATCAAGTTCGCTGATTTTACTCAAAGCGGCTTCCATGCTCGCCAATACGTTACGTAACTCTATAAGATCCTTGGCCATATAAATTCTCTGTTAAATGGACGGTGTTAATAAAATTTCTGCCGAGCAGTTAGGCCGGAATAAGCTTCAGCGTTTCCGGCCAGGATATGGAACGCCGGAAACGCCAAATAAATCCGCTCAAGCATAGGTGGGTTGAAACGCCTGTTCGGGATCGGCAACCGGAGCATTGTTGATGCTGTCCCAATACGGCGACAGCTTGCGCAAGGCGGCGACGATATCCGGCATGACTTTCAATACTTCGTCCACTTCGCTCATGCTGTTGTAGCGCGAAAACGAGAAACGGATGGTACCGTGGGCGGCGGTGTAAGGTATATCCATGGCCCGCATTACGTGCGACGGTTCCAGGGAACCCGAGGTGCAGGCGGAGCCGCTGGACGCGGCGATGCCGGCCTTGTTCAGCAGCATCAAAATCGCCTCGCCCTCGATATATTCAAAGGCGATATCGGTGGTGTTGGGCAGGCGGTTGTTCAAATCGCCGGTGATAAAACTGTGCGGGACTTGTTCGATAATGCCGCGCTCCAACCTATCGCGCATGGCCTTGACCTGGGTGTTCTCGAATTCCATGTGCTGCAGGGCCAATTCGCACGCCACGCCCAGGCCGACGATGGAAGCGGTGTTTTCGGTGCCGGCCCGGCGGCCGCGCTCCTGATGGCCGCC
>NZ_JANIBK010000295.1 GCF_024505165.1 Methylomonas rivi | reverse complement strand
CGAACCCGCGCCACCCGTTACGCCGCCGGCCGCCAATCCGGCGCTCAGCGTTTCCGTGGTCCGCCCGGAAACGCGCGATATTCCGGTCAGTCTGACCGCCAACGGTTCGATCGCAGCCTGGCAGGAAGCCGTGATCGGCGCCGAAGTCGGCGATCTGCGCTTGAATGCGGTGAATGTACAAGTCGGCGAAGCAGTCAGGAAAGGCCAGGTTTTGGCGACTTTCGCCGAGGAAAGCGTGCTGGCCGATGTGGCGCAGAGCCGGGCTGTGCTGGCCGAAGCCGAAGCCAACTTGGCGGAAGCCAAAGTCAATGCCTCCAGAGCGACCAAGATATCTCCGGCCGGAGCGCTTAGCGCGCAACAAGTCGACCAATATCTAACCATCGAAAAAACCGCCCGCGCCAAGCTGCAGTTGGCCAAGGCCCAGTTGGATGCACAATTATTGCGGCTAAAATACACCAAGGTATTGGCTAGCGACGACGGCGTGATTTCCTCGCGCGGCGCCACTTTGGGCGCGGTGGCGAGCAAGGGCCAGGAACTGTTCCGGCTGATCCGGCAAAACCGGCTGGAATGGCGTGGCGAAGTGACGGCCGCCGAAATGACCCAGCTGGCGCCCGGCGTTGCCGTAACGGTCGAAGTGCCCAATGTCGGCAGTATCGAAGGCACGGTGCGCTTTTTAGCGCCCACCCTGAACGAACAAAGCCGTAACGGCCTGGTCTACGTCGATTTGCCGCATGCCGTGCAAAGCGGCCTGCGCGCCGGCATGTTCGCCCGCGGCGAATTCCATTTGGGCAGCAGCAGCGGCCTGACCGTGCCGCAAGACGCACTATCGTTAAGGGAAGGCTTCAGTTACGTGTTCCGGCTGGCCGAACAATCCGGCGACCGGGCTCGGGTCAATCAAATCAAAGTGCAACTCGGCCGCAGAAGCGGCGACAAACTGGAAGTGCTGTCGGGGCTGAGTGCGGAGGATAAATTGGTAGCCGGCGGCGCTTCCTTTCTGGCGGACGGCGACAGCGTCAGAGTGGTGGCCCCATGAACGTCTCGGCCTGGTGTATCCGCAATCCGATTCCGGCAATGATGCTGTTCGTACTGCTCAGTTTCGCCGGCCTGCTCAGCTTCAAGGCCATGAAGGTGCAGAATTTTCCCGATCTGGACCTGCCGACGGTCACGGTATCGGCCTCCTTGCCCGGCGCCTCGCCGTCGCAACTGGAAACCGAAGTGGCGCGCAAAATCGAAAACGCCATCGCCACTTTGCAAGGGCTGAAACACATGACCAGCAAGGTGCAGGACAGCAACGTCACCATAACGGCGGAATTCCGCCTGGAAAAACCGGTGCAGGAAGCCTTGGACGATGTGCGCTCGGCTGTGTCCAAAGTACGCACCGATCTGCCCGGCGACCTGCGCGACCCGGTTGTCACTAAACTGGATTTGGCCGGTTCGCCCATCCTGGCCTTTACCGTGAATTCCGCGCAACGGGACGACGAATCGCTGTCTTGGTTCGTGGAAGACACGGTGGCCAAACGCTTGCTGTCGGTGCGCGGCGTGGGGGCGGTCAATCGGGTGGGCGGTGTCAGCCGCGAGGTGACGATTGCCCTCGATCCGGTCAAACTGCAGGCGCTCGGCGCCACGGCGGCCGACATTTCCCGCCAATTG
>NZ_JANIBK010000294.1 GCF_024505165.1 Methylomonas rivi | reverse complement strand
CGCTCAGGAAAGTCCAGAGGCAGGGCAGGCCATGGCGTTCGGCCGCCAGGGCAAAGGCCAACGCCATTTCCTGATTGCGGCCGCCGGTGCCGGTGCCGGTCAAGGTAACCGTGGTTTCGCCGCCGGCAATCATCGCGGTGGCTCGGCTAAGGCCTTTGCCGAGCATGCCGTTAGCATCGATAACCCATTGTTCCGCCGCTTCGCGGGCTTCGCCGCACAAGTGTTCGCTGTAGATCCGGGTTTGATGGCCTAGCTTTTGGGCAGTCAGCACGACGGCTGAAACGCTGATGGTGTTGCTGCCCACCAGGGTGTGCGAGCAAGGCTTTAACAGGGGATCACCGGGTTTGGCCGTTTCGGGTTTTAGACCGGCCGCCCCTTGTTCGAGATAGTCCTTGACCGCGGCCGGCACTTTACCCCAAACCCGTTTGCCGTTAAAAACCGCTATGGCGTCGGCAAATGAAGTAGCGTCGGCCACGGTTGGGCCGCTGGCGATGCTGCTTAAATCGTCGCCCAACACGTCGGACAGAATCAAGGCATGCAAGTCGGCCGGTGCCGCCAGGCGGGCCAGGCCGCCGCCCTTGAGGCGGGACAAATGCTTGCGCACGCAATTGACTTGATTGATGTCGGCGCCGCAAGCCAGCAACAATTGGGTGGCGGCGATTTTATCGGCCAGGCTGATGCCGTCAACCGGGTAGGGCACTAATGCCGAGCCGCCGCCCGATATCAATACCAGCACCAGTTCGTCGGCGGAAACGGTTTGGATGCGCTCGGCGATTTTTTGCGCGGCATGCAGGCCGTTTTGGTCGGGCAGGGGATGGCCGGCGGCTAGCACCTCGAACCCCTCGACGGCTTTGGCGTTTTCGTAGGTGGTTACCGCAATGCCGGGGCCGGCCAGTTTATGGGCGGGAATCGCTTGGCGGGCAGCGTTTGCCATCGCGCAAGCGGCTTTGCCGAAGGCGATAAGATGAAGTTTTTGCCATTCGCCGCTACGGCATTGGTCGGAGGTCGGTGCCAAACGTATTTGTAAACGATCGCCGTCGAAAGCCAAGCATTGCCCGACCGCGGCTTGCGGGTCGGCGGCGGTAATCCCGGCCTGAAAAAGCGCCAGACAATGTTCACGCAAAGCTGCCGCCGTGTGAGCCATTAATCGGGATAGCGCTGGATTTAAGCCATTAGTTTGGCGAGTTGGAAAATAATCTCGGCATCCAGCACCTGTTTATTGTCGGTAAACAACTTGGCGATGCACGCCCTGTGCAACGCCAGTTTTAAGGTGCCGAAACCGATGGCGCCCCAGATGACCTTGCCGTGGCGGAGTTTGCCCTTGTCCATCACGTCGGTACCGCCTATGCCGACCGGCGGGGTGGCGTTGGCGTCGGCCAATACTTCCAGATGCGGGATGCGTTGCCAGTGTTCCGGTTTCAGCAGTTCGACGCCGGCGGCGCCGGTGGCCAGCACGATATTGGCGTCCTGTATGGCGGCGGCCCTGGCCTCCAAATCCGCCGCTTCGACCGGGGTTAAGTCCACGTTGAAGCGCTCCTTCATGGCGAAACAGGCTTTTTCGGCATTGAAGATATGCCGGGAGGTAATGCTGACTTCGGCGCCTTCCAGCGCCATCATGGCGGCGGCGCGTTGGCCCACCGGGCCGGTGCCGGCCAAAACCACGGCTTTTTTACCGGCCAGGCCGGTGCCGGTGGCG
>NZ_JANIBK010000293.1 GCF_024505165.1 Methylomonas rivi | reverse complement strand
ATCCGCAGCGTGCTGCGGCCCGAACGCATCATCAACGGCTACGGCCCCACCGAAACCCTCATCACCCCGTTGGCCTGGCAAGCCGACGACAGCGACTGGAGCGGCTACGCCCCCATCGGCCAGGCCGTCGGCGAACGCACGCTGTATGTATTGGACCGGGATTTGAATCCACTACCGCCGGGTGCCATTGGCGAACTGTACATCGGCGGCCCCTGTCTGGCCCGAGGCTATCATGGCCGACCGGACTTGACCGCCGAACGCTTTATTCCGGATCCCTTCGCCGCCGACGGCAGCCGGCTGTATCGTACCGGCGACCGGGTGCGTTTCCGTCCCGACGGCGTCGTTGAATACCTCGGCCGCGCCGACCAACAGATCAAACTGCGAGGCTACCGCATCGAACCCGGCGAAATCGAAGCCGCCTTGCGGCAACTGCCCGGCATCGGCGATGCCTACGTCATGCTCAGAGACGACCACGGCCGCCGCTACCTGGCCGCCTATCTGGAGCAAAACGCCACCGAAGCGACCGAACAAAACCCCGAAGTGGCCGACGATCGCTCTACAGATCCCGCAACACCCAGCCTAAGTCCGGCCGTCATCCAAACCGAACTGAGCCAACGCCTGCCGGACTACATGGTACCGGCCAAAATCGTCCTGCTGGATCGCCTGCCGCGCACCGCCCACGGCAAAGTCGACCGTCGTCGTCTGCCCGTGCCCGACGTCAGCGAAACCAGCGCCCCGCAAGCGCCGACCAATGCCAGCGAACGCCTGCTGCTACAGCTCTGGCAAGACCTGCTCGGCCGGCAAAGCCTCGGTATCCGCGACAACTTCTTCGAACTGGGCGGCGACTCCATCATCTCCATCCAGTTGGTCAGCCGTGCCCGTGCCCAAGGCTTGCAATTCACCCCCAAAGACCTGTTCCAGCACCAGACCATCGAAAGCCTAGCCCGCGTCGCCGTGCACGCCGACCGCCAAACCGCCGCGATAGACGCCGCCGCGCAACAGCCTGCCAGCGGCAACGCCCCGCTATTACCGATTCAGCACACCTTCTTCGCGCAAAACCTGCCCAAGCCGCAGCACTGGAACCAATCCCTCTTGCTGCAAACCCGGCAAGCCCTCGATCTCGACCACCTGCAACAAGCCCTGGAGCAACTGATCGCTCACCACGACAGCCTGCGCCTGCGCTACCGGCATCACGACGGCCAATGGCTACAATACTACCAGCCCGCCGACCAAGCACAGGCGATGGAAACCAGCCATACCTTCCAAACAAGTCACGACGGATCGGCGGCCAGCGTGCTCGACCGCCATTCCGTGATCACGGTAGACGGCATCACCGGCATCGCCCAACAAGCCCAACGCAGTCTCAACCTGCAACACGGCCCCTTGTTCAAAGCCGTGCATATTCCCGTGGACGACGGCAGCGAACGCCTGCTGCTGATCGGCCACCACCTGATCGTCGACGCCGTCTCCTGGCGCATCCTGCTGGAAGATCTGCAAAGCCTCTACCAGCAAATGCAACAAGGCCAAACCCCGCAACTGCCGGCCAAAACCGCCAGCTACCAAGCCTGGGGCAAGGCACTGCAACGTTATGCCGAAAGCCGACACCTACAAGCCCAACAAGGCTACTGGCACGCACAGACCGCAAGCGCAGGCCCAACCCCGGCGCCAACCTGGCCCTGCGACCACCCGCAAGGCCGCGCGCAAAACC
>NZ_JANIBK010000292.1 GCF_024505165.1 Methylomonas rivi | reverse complement strand
GGCCCAGACTGTGTCAAAACGCCAACTTTGGTATAATTTGGCCTAGGATTTAATGATTGGAGCCAACCGATGAATCGATTCATTAAAGGCGAATGTCGCACCCAAATCACCTTACTACCTGAAAGTCTGGATGATTATGTTGTCGAGACAAATCCGGTTCGGGTGGTTGATGTCTTTGTGGATGAACTGGACCTGAGTCAACTCGGTTTCGAGGGCGTTAATCCCGCTGTTACCGGCAGACCCGCCTATCACCCCGCCGTTTTATTGAAGATTTATATCTACGGTTACCTCAATCGTATCCAATCCAGCCGTCGCCTGGAAAAAGAAACCCAACGTAACATTGAGTTGATGTGGTTGACCGGACGCTTGATGCCGGATTTCAAAACCATTGCCAATTTCCGCAAAGAGAATGGTAAAGCCATCCGCAACGTCTGCCGCCAGTTCGTCATGTTGTGTCAGCAGTTAGGTTTATTTTCAGAAGCCTTGGTAGCCATTGACGGTAGCAAGTTTAAAGCGGTTAACAACCGTGATCGTAATTTCACCAGCGCGAAATTGCAGCGAAGAATGGAAGAGATCGAGTCGAGTATCAATCGTTATTTGACGGAACTGGATACTGCAGATCGTCAAGAACCTACTGTCGCGCAGGCGAAAACCGAGCGTTTGCAAGACAAAATTGCCGCTTTAAAAGCACAAATGAAAGCCCTGAAAGACATTGAGGTTCAGCTTAATCAAACACCCGACAAGCAAATTTCCCTGACTGATCCTGATGCCCGCTCCATGAAGACGCGCGGTACGGGCATCGTCGGTTATAACGTCCAGACGGCGGTTGATACTCAGCATCATTTGATTGTGGAACACGATGTCATCAACGAGGGTGTCGACCGTAGCCAACTGTCCGGCATGGCGAAAAAAGCACGCAGTGCGATGGGCGTTGATGATTTAACCGTCATTGCCGATCGGGGTTATTTCAAAAGCGAAGAAATTCTTGCCTGCCACGAAGCCGGCATTACCGCGATTGTGCCCAAGACCGTCACCTCAATCGCCACCGCAGAAGGACGATTCAGCAAAGCGGATTTCATCTACGATGCGGAAAAGAACGAATACCGCTGCCCCGCTGACAAGGCGCTCATTTGGCGGTTTTCCAGCATCGAACACGGCTTGAAACTACACCGTTACTGGAGCTCGGTCTGCCAAAGCTGTACGCTCAAGGAACAATGTACACCCGGTCCACAACGGCGCGTCAGTCGCTGGGAGCACGAGGACATTCTCGACGCCATGCAATCTCGCCTGGACTTGGCGCCCGACAGCATGAGGATTCGGCGCCAAACCGTCGAACATCCCTTCGGCACGCTCAAAGCCTGGATGGGCGCCACGCATTTTTTGATGAAAACATTGGAGCACGTCCGCACAGAAATGAGCTTGCATGTGCTGGCCTATAACTTGAAAAGAGTGATCAATATCATGGGTCTTAAAGCGCTGATTGAAGGCATAAAAGTCAAGATGGCTTATTGCTGTAAGCAAAACGAAAGCGCAATAGCGGTTTAAGAACTATTGGGGCTCTTTTTTTGAAAAATAGTGGACAAGACTTTCTAGAATCCCAGTATTGGAAACTGGCTAATTGAGATGTATCTCGAGCGCTGGTTCTTCCTGTAACCTAAATCAGTTCTAAAATCCGAATAAATTTCACTGGTTTACGCAAATAATCCCGTTTCATGGGTTTTTACACAGTCTGGGCCG
>NZ_JANIBK010000291.1 GCF_024505165.1 Methylomonas rivi | reverse complement strand
CGGCGCGCGCGCCTGCAGCCCAAGCGCAGCCTGTGGTTCGGCCTGGGCATGTTCGGCTTGGTCGGTTGGTCGGTCATCGTGCCGACTCTATTGGGCATAGCGGCCGGCATCTGGCTGGACAGGCTATGGCCCGGCCGGGTGTCGTGGACCTTGACGCTGCTGCTTGTCGGTGTGATATTGGGCTGCAGAAATGCCTGGTATTGGCTGGAACGGGAACGACAGGACAAGCATCATGACAAATAACATCGCAATCGCCGCCGAATGGCTGATGGCCGCAAGCGTGGGGATAATGCTGGGCTGCGTTTATTTCGGCGGCCTGTGGCTGACCATCCGCCAGATGCCGCATTCGCGGCAACCCGGTTTGGCCATGCTGGTCAGCCTGCTGATTCGGCTGGCTTTGGTGGCACTGGGGCTTTACCTGCTGGCCGACGGCCATTGGCAACGCTATGCGGCCGCGCTGGCCGGTTTATTGATCGCCCGCTGGTGGTGGATACGCCGCATTGCCCCCAGGGAAGCCGGGCGATGAAACTGAGCAGCGACAACACCATCCTGGTCTGGCTCGGCCCGTTGCCGATCAATGCCACCCTGGCTTATACTTGGCTGGTGATGGCCGTTTTGGTGCTGACGTCCTTTTTGGTCACCCGGCGCTTGCGGGATGATCCAAGCATCAGCCGCTGGCAAAATTTACTGGAAATATTGGTTGACGGCCTGCGCGAGCAGATTCGCCAGACCAGTTGTCAGGACCCCGGCCCGTATCTGCCTTTCGTCGGCACGCTGTTTCTGTTCATCGCTCTGTCCAATCTGTTGGCCATCGTACCGGGTTACGCGCCGCCGACAGCGTCCTTGTCCACGACCGCCGCGCTAGCCCTGGCGGTTTTCGCCGCCGTGCCGTTTTACGGCATCGCCCATCGCGGTCTGTGGGCCTATCTGGCCGACTATCTGCAACCCACGGTGTTTTTGCTGCCGCTCAACATCCTGGGCGAACTGTCGCGCACCTTGGCCTTGGCCGTGCGCCTATACGGCAACATGATGAGCGGCACGATCATCGGCGGCATCTTGCTGGGCATCGTGCCGTTGTTTTTCCCCATCGTGTTGCAGTTTCTGGGCTTGATCACCGGGCTGGTACAGGCCTACATCTTCGCCGTGCTGGCGATGGTGTTTATCGCCTCGGCGCAAGCCGCTCAGGATGAACACAACCCCACTCAACGATCAGGAGATTGATATGACCGAACTCAGCCCCGACGTCATCATCGGCGCCGTATCCATTTTCACCGCCGGCATCACGATGGCCATCGGCAGTATCGCACCTGCCTTGGGCGAAGGCAGGGCCGTCGCCGAAGCCTTGAACGCCATCGCCCAACAACCGGACGAAGCCCCGACCCTGACCCGCACGCTGTTCGTCGGCGTGGCGATGGTCGAATCGACCGGGATTTATTGCCTGGTGGTCAGCATGATTTTGATCTTCGCCAATCCGTTCTGGGACCATTTCATCGGCAAGGCCGGAGGCTGACCCGTGCAGATCGACTGGCTGACGGTGGCCGCACAATGGATCAATTTCCTGATCCTGATGTGGCTGCTGCGGCGGTATTTGTACCAACCCATCCTGCAAGCCATGGATAAGCGGCAACAGGCCATTGCGGCCCGCGCGGCGGCGGCCGTAAGCAAAACCGAACAGGCCGAACAACTGGCGCGCGACTATCGCGACAAACTGGCCGAGCTGGAGGCGCACCGCGACGCGCTAATGGCGGCG
>NZ_JANIBK010000290.1 GCF_024505165.1 Methylomonas rivi | reverse complement strand
TTTAAAGCACAGCTTCGACGTTGGCGACGACATTATCCACGGTAAAGCCGAACTCCTTGAAGAGCTGGCCGGCCGGTGCGGATTCGCCGAAACGGTCCAGGCCGACGATTTTGCCATGGCTGCCGGCATATTTCCACCAGCTATCGGTGACACCGGCTTCCACCACCACGCGTTGGCCGACGCTAGGCGGCAGTACGCTGTCTTTGTACGCTTGATCTTGCGCTTCGAAGACGTTGGTGGACGGCATGGAGACCACGCGAATTTGTTTGCCTTTGCCCGCCAATACGTCCGCTGCTTTCACGGCCAACTCGACTTCGGAGCCGGTGGCGATGATGATGGCGTCGGGCGTGCCTTGGCTGTCGCGCAGGATGTAGCCGCCTTTGCCGATCGCGTCGATCTGCGCTTGCGTGCGACTCATGTGCGCCAGGTTTTGCCGGGAGAAGATCAGGGTGCTGGGGCCGTCCTTGCGTTCGATGGCGGCTTTCCAGCATACGGCCGACTCAACCGCGTCGCACGGGCGCCAGACCTGCATGTTGAGGATCATGCGCAGGGTGGCGGTTTGTTCGACCGGTTGGTGGGTCGGGCCGTCTTCGCCCAGACCGATGGAGTCGTGGGTGTAGACGAAGATGGTCGGCGCTTTCATCAAGGCGGCCATGCGCAGGGCGTTACGGGCGTATTCACTGAACATCAGGAAGGTGGCGCCGTAGGGTTTGAAGCCGCCGTGCAGCATGATGCCGTTCATGATGGCGCTCATACCGAATTCGCGGACGCCGTAGTAGACGTAGTTGCCGTCGTAGCCGTCGGCGCAGACGTCTTTGCAGCCCGACCACAGGGTCAGGTTGGAGCCGGCCAAGTCGGCGGAACCGCCCATCAGTTCGGGCAACAAGGGACCAAAACCGTTCAGGGTGTTTTGCGAGGCTTTGCGGCTGGCGATGGTTTCGCCCTTGGCGTCGACCGCGGCAATGAAGGCGCCTGCTTTTTCTTGCCAGTCGGCGGGCAGTTCGCCGGCCATGCGGCGTTGGAATTCGGCGGCCAGTTCCGGGTGCGCGGCTCGGTAGGCGGCGAACTTGTCGTTCCAGTCGCTTTCCAGACGGGCGCCTTTGCTGGTGGCGTCCCAACCGGCCTTGATGTCGGCCGGAATGTCGAAGGGTGCGTGCGGCCAGCCGAGGTTTTCGCGGGTCAGGGCAATTTCGGCTTCACCGAGCGCGGCACCGTGACATTCTTCCTTGCCTTGTTTGTTCGGCGAACCAAATCCGATGGTGGTTTGGCAGCAGATGATGGTCGGTTTGTCGGTGACTTTTTTGGCTTCTTCGATGGCTTTTTTGACGGCGTCGGGGTTGTGGCCGTCAACTGTCGGGATCACGTGCCAGCCGTAGGCTTCGAAGCGTTGCGGGGTGTTGTCGAGGAACCAGCCGCGCACGTTGCCGTGGCCGCGGACTTCGCCGTCGATGGAGATGTTGTTGTCGTCGTAGAAGGCGATCAGTTTGCCCAGGCCCATGGAGCCGGCCAGCGAGCAGGCTTCGTGGGAGATGCCTTCCATCAGGCAGCCGTCGCCCATGAAGACGTAGGTGTAGTGGTCGACGATGTTGTGTCCGGGACGGTTGAATTGGCCGGCCAGGGTGCGTTCCGCCAGGGCGAAACCGACGGCGTTGGTGATGCCTTGTCCCAGGGGGCCGGTGGTGGTTTCGACACCTTCGGTGTAGCCGTATTCGGGGTGGCCCGGGGTTTGCGAGTGCAGTTGGCGGAACTGTTGCAGTTGTTCGATCGG
>NZ_JANIBK010000289.1 GCF_024505165.1 Methylomonas rivi | reverse complement strand
CCTAGGAGCCTGTCCGAGAATAGCCTAGCCGCCACTGTTTCCCCGGATTATTTACTGCGGCCGGCTACAAGTGCAATGGTGGCGAATTTTAACAATTACATTAAAAACAATAACCTATGGTATAATTGCATCCAAAATACTACCTGAAAGCGTCATGACCATCCGCTTCAAATCCCGGCCGCTTGAATTCCATCAACACCAGCTATTCCCCAGCAACATCTTCGATTTTCTGCGGCAAGATCATGAATGCTACCTCTACGCCGAGCTGTTCGAGCAACTGGATACCGCCAGCGTTGAAAGCCTGTATAGCATCAAGGGCCAGCATGCCTACCATCCCAGGCTGATCGTCTCCATCCTGATCTACGCCTACAGCCGAGGCGTCTTCAGCTCCCGGCAAATCGAACGCCGCTGCCGCGAAGATTTGTCCTTCATGTTCATCGCGCAAATGAACTGTCCCAATTTTCGCGTGTTGAGCGATTTTCGCAAAAACCACGGCCCGTTTTTTCAGGATTGCTTCAAGCAAACCGTGAAACTGGCGATGGAGTTGAAGCTGGCCTCCTTGGGCTATATCAGTCTGGATGGCTCCAAATTCAAGGCCGATACCTCCAAGCATAAGGCGATGAGCTATGACCGCCTCAAGGAAAAGGAACAAGCGCTGTGCGCTGAAATCGATGCCTTGATCGAGCAAGCCAACCGCTGCGACAGCGAAGAAGATCAGGCCTATCGCGATAAAACCGGCTACGAAATCCCGGAAGACTTGCAATTCAAGCAAGATCGGCTCGCTAAAATCCAAGCCGCCAAACAGGCCCTCGAAGCCCGCGAAGCAGAGCTCAACCCCGGCAAAGCCATCGAAGACAGCAAGCAGATCAGTTTTGCCGATACCGATGCGCGGATCATGGGCAAGAACGGCCAGTTCGAGTACAGCTATAACGGGCAAATCAGCGTCGATGCCGACTTTCAAATCATTGTCGGCCAACACATCAGCCAGCACGCCAACGATAAACAAGAAGTCGAACCGGCCTTGCAAGCACTACAAGAGACGACAGATCAGATGCCGGATCGAATCAGCCTGGACAACGGTTATTTCTCGGGCAACAACTTGCAAGCCCTTGAGCAACAGCAAGTGGATGCCTATGTGGCCACCGACAAAGGCGAAAAAACCCATAAAACCCCGCTGGGCGATTCAGAACGCAAACTGGTCAAGGCCGATTTCATCTACGATGAAGCCGCCAATACCTTTACCTGTCCTGGCGGACAAATCTTAACCCAAATCAGCGAATGCAAAGATGGCAGCCGGGTCTACCAAGGCCGCGCAGAAGCGTGTGCCGAGTGCCCATTCAAACCGCGCTGCTGCCATTCCGAAAAAGGCCAGGCCCGCACCCTCAGCACCGACGACAAAGAGCCTTTGCGCCAAAACATGAACCGCAAAATGCAGACACCCGCAGCCCAAGCCACTTACAAGCAACGCAAAGTCATCGTCGAGCCGGTGTTTGGGCAAATCAAAAACAGCGGTTTCCGTGGCTTCAGTGTGCGCGGCAAAGACAAAGTCGCCGGTGAATTTTCCATCATCTGCGCCGCACACAACTTCAAAAAAATCGCCAAGGCCATTTTGACGGGGTTAATCCGCCCGGAATTTGGCAATAGTGTCATTCAGCCAGCAATATGAGGAAGAATACCCCCGAATAGCGAGCCATATAGCCTAAATTGAAATAAATCACATCACCTTCAAGCCGAGTTGTCAGATAAATCTAAAATTTTTCCAGCAACCGACAAATGACCTCGTTCGAGGGGCGTATTTTCGGACAGGCTCCTAG
>NZ_JANIBK010000288.1 GCF_024505165.1 Methylomonas rivi | reverse complement strand
CGCGGAACGTCGTCGCGGTCGCCGTCCGCGAATCGGCCGCGCACCCAGTCGGAGAACAGGCTAAATTTCAATTGTCCCCAGCCGGTTTCGGCCAGAATGGCCTGGGCTTCGGCTTCGTACCCCAGAAAACGCGCGCTACGCTGGCTGTAAGCGTAAATGGGCAGACAGTCGACCAGACTGACGCAGTCGGCATAAAATTTGGATTCGTCCACGCTGTAAAAGGCGTCGGCTTGCAATTTTTGATAAATATAATTTTCGGTGTGGTTGTAATAGGCATTGATTTTGGCCGCCAGCCGTTCGGCATGCCAGTCCAGCCCCAAGTCGAGCAGATTGACGGTTTCATTCCCCAGGCGCACGTTGCCGATTTCAAAAGCGCGGGTGGACAAATGCGGGCCTATCGCCAGTAATTCCTGTATGTCGGGCGCGCGCTTGGCCCGGCTCAGGGCCAGCGTCAAGGCCGCGCTGTCCGCCATATCCCAGCGCGCGGACAAGGAAGCCGAGTCGGCGCGAAAATTCAAGCTGTCCGGCAGCTTAACCGGCGGAAAGATGGCCGGCTGTCCGGGCGGCGCCGGAAATTTTAAGGTATCGGCAAGCGGGTCGATGCGCACCCGTTCGGTACGCAAGCCGGCTTCCAGCGTCCAGTCCCCCCAGCGGAGTTTTTGCAAGGTAAACAAGCCCAAATTGTCGCTTTGGGTTTGCGGAACAAAGGTTTCTATGCCCAGCGCCGAAAACGTCCGTTCCTGCCATTGGGCGCCGAAGGTACCGGTGAAATTATCGAAGAGTTTGTGGTCTATTTCGAAGCGGCCTTCGCCCACCTGATTATCGAAGGTGGTAAACGGCAGGCCGCCCTCGAACTCGGTATGGCTGTAGTCGACCAGTCCGTAGCGGAACTTTATTTTTTCAAGACCCCGCAAGCCCGGATACCATTCGGTTTTGAAATCGTAGCGGGTTTGCCGCATCTGGATGCGCACGCTGGGGTTGAGGGCTTCCTCGCCGAAAATATCGGAAAACTCCGCCAGCAAATCGGGGTCGATGTCCGGCAAGATCAGTTCCAGCCCCTCCAGCTCGCTGGGATCCAGGCCTTGAGTGATTTTGGGTATGCCGTAGCGATTGTCGAGATGGCTTACCGCCATGCCGGCCATGCCGGTTTCGCCCAGCCAGGACAAACCGGCGGAGCCGCCTTGGCTCTCGCTGTCGGTATTGGGAATATCGCCCAGCGTTTTGACCACGCTATCCAAACCGAACTGTTGGCGTATGGCGGCATTATCGATTGCGGCGCCGGGAATTTCGGTGTCGTTGCGGTTGCGGTAAAAACCGCCGACCCGCAACGCCAGCATATCTCTGCCCAAATCCAGTTTGAAGGCGGAATTACTGCCGTCGGCATTGGTATCGAAACGGGTTTCCGCCGCGCCGCCCACCCCATGCTCCGGCAGGCGCTCGGGAATGCGGTTGTCCTTGACGTCGACCGTGCCGCCGATGGCATTGCCGCCGTATCGTATCGTGGCCGGGCCGCGCACCACTTCGATCTGTTCGGCGAACAGCGGTTCGATCGCCACGGCATGGTCGGGACTGAGAAACGAAGCGTCGTGGCTGCCGATGCCGTCCTGCATGATGCGCACCCGCGAACCGCTCAAGCCGCGGATCACCGGAACGCCCACGCCGGGGCCGAACGAGGCATTGGAGACGCCCATTTGATTTTCCAGGGTTTTGCCCAGGGTGTCGCCCTGCTGCAGCTTCAAGGCGTCGCCGCTCAGCACCGATTCGTTGGGCGGCCGGTCTGCCTCAAGGGCGGTATCGACGACTTCCACTGCTTGCAGCTCCGCGGCATCGTCCGGCTCCGTGCCGG
>NZ_JANIBK010000287.1 GCF_024505165.1 Methylomonas rivi | reverse complement strand
CGCAAAGCGGCCGAGGCTTTGGAATAACTCGCTTTATGCGGGGGGTGGGGTTTTGCGCCGCCAAATAAAAAACCCCGCGCCCGCTACACCTACCGCCAATAGCAGCATCAGAATCGGATGCTGATAAAAGCTATCGAAAAATGCGCCGGTCGTTTGCGAAGTGGCGCGGTAATAAGGCCCCATGATTTTCCCCTCTCGGTTTGCTGATTGCCGAACCTAGCTTACCCGGCAAACCGGCATTGTCCAGGCCGCGGGCCAAATGCGCGGCTGATGTTCGGTGTTTTATCCGCCTCGAATTACCGTTAATCGGCAGGGGCGCTCGGCAATAAAAAAGGCGCATTGCCGAAGCGCCGCGCCTTTCTATTGCCGGGACAGCTAAAAATTACAGCTTGTCAGCATTTTGGCTTAGGTATTCGGCAACGCCGGCAGGGCTGGCGTTCATGCCGGAATCGCCTTTGTTCCATCCGGCCGGGCAGACCTCGCCATGCTCTTCGTGGAATTGCAGGGCGTCGATCATGCGCAGCATTTCGTCGATATTGCGGCCCAGCGGCAGGTCGTTAACCACTTGGTGGCGAACCATGCCGTTTTTATCGATCAGGAAACTGCCGCGGAACGCAACGCCGCCGGCCGATTCGACATCATAGTCTTTGCAAATGCCGTGGCTGATGTCGGCGGCCAGAGTATAGCGGACAGGGCCGATACCGCCTTGGTTGACCGGGGTGTTGCGCCAGGCGTTGTGGGTAAAGTGCGAGTCGATGGAGACGCCGATCACTTCCACGCCGCGGCTTTTGAACTCGTCGATGCGGTGGTCGAACGCGATCAATTCGCTAGGGCAGACAAAGGTAAAATCCAGTGGGTAGAAGAAAACCACGGCATATTTACCGCGAGTTGCTTCGGAAAAACTGAACGAGTCAACGATTTGGCCGTCGGCCAATACGGCTGGAACTGTAAAATCAGGTGCTTGCTTTCCTACTAAAACGCTCATTGATTTCTCTCCAAATTCATTTATAAAACAAAAGGTTATGAGGGTGAATCCGCCTATCAAATAGGGCTGATCGCTATTCTACACTAAATTAGTCGGGAATCATGTATCAATCCTAGTAAATTTAACTTGCGCAACTGACAAATTCACGTTAATTTGTAATCTAACGCTTACATGACTAACGGACGGTGTCGGACTAACAGGATCATCTTGTGGGCTTTTGTTGATTGAAGGTTAATAGGTATGGCAA
Organism: Methylomonas rivi; assembly: GCF_024505165.1. Classification (GTDB taxonomy): domain Bacteria; phylum Pseudomonadota; class Gammaproteobacteria; order Methylococcales; family Methylomonadaceae; genus Methylomonas; species Methylomonas rivi. The sequence continues at coordinate 655 of NZ_JANIBK010000287.1, read as the reverse complement.
AAGTTAAACATATAACAGAACCCGATGCATTTGGTTTCCAAGTTCGCATCGTACGGCGCGGCAAAGAAAGCAGCCGCTATTTTTCGCATAAACTGTGGGGCAGCAAGACCAAGTCATTGAAGGCTGCCATCACTTGGCGGGATCAAATGCTGGTCGTGTTGAAAGGCAGCAAGACCCGGTTTTTAAAGCCGCCTAAAAACAAAACTACTACCGGGGTAACCGGCGTGTCGCGCACGATTAAATTCGATCACCGCAAGGACAAAAGTTATTTGTGCTACACGGTGTTTTGGGTGAAAGACGGCAAATCGCGGAATAAAACCTTCCAAGTCGGCAACGTGCAAACCGTTACCGCCGACGATGAATTGCATGCTTTTCGTACCGCGCGGCTATTCCGCAGCTGTTATGAGCATGCCATCGATCACGATGCGCATTTCGACGACAGCAAATTTGTAAACTGGAAAAAAAGCCGCTTGTACGAAAACGAAAACCTCAACGTGGTTTCCTAGGGAAGCACTGAACAAATCGTAATTTCAGCCATACCCGCCCACCAAAACGTAGTTTTAAAAAAAGTGTTCATTGGTTGGGTAAATGGCCTACATTCACCCAAACTTTATCCCCGTCTACCGCGTTTGGGCACACGGTAGACGGATTTCGG
>NZ_JANIBK010000286.1 GCF_024505165.1 Methylomonas rivi | reverse complement strand
CATTCGCCGTGCCGGCCCAAGCCGGCACGGCGCCTTCCATGTCGGCCAACCAATTTATCCGTTTCAACCTTTATTTAAGCTACGACCAGTTTCTGGCCGTCTATCAAGGCATTGCCAATACCGTCAATGTGCGGGCGGACGACGGCCGCCGCATCCAGTTTCCGGCCAGTAAAATACAGCGTTTTTTAACCAAGGACGGTATCCAGGGCTATTTCGAAATGGAACTCACCCCGCAAAACAAATTCGTCGCCATTAATCGAATCGCTTAATTCCGTTCGCCTACTCAATTCCCCCGAATACATCGGAAATCGAAGCCATTGAGCCGCCATAAGACTATGCGTTGGGTTACGGCTCGAGCCTAACCCAAACTACGCTGAATAGTTACCAGTTACCGGAATTTTTCTATCCCTCGGGTTTAAATCGAAACATACGACGCCTTCATCTAAATGTCATATTCCGCGCATTTATCGGGGTAATTTGTCGGCTTTGTAATAAGACGCACAAAAAATTCGCCGTCCCCTTTCCATTTATCCCACAAATCACAAGGTTTTAGGCGCTTCCGCAATCAGGCATAAATGTTGCGGTAAACCATGCCGACTCTCGGTTCATCCGCGAAAAGGGGGTTCAGGAAACCGTTCCGAATTTTCCAATACATTCCGTTCGGGCCGAGCTTTTGGCGGCCTGACTGATGCAGCCCCTTGCAGGCAACCGGGGCAAACCGAATTTTTAGGGCCGGGCAAATAATAATTCAGCACCTGCCGGCCGATTCGGCCTTAACGGTGCCGCACTGAAAAAAGCATCTACCTTTGCGGGCAGACGCCACGTTTTCAGCTTGCATATAACAACGCCGGGAGCTTACGTGATCGAAACCTTTTACGATGTGATGCGCCGCCAAGGCATCACCCGCCGCAGTTTTCTGAAGTTTTGCAGCCTTACCGCAGCCTCGCTGGGCTTGTCCCCGGCCTTCGCCCCGAAGATTGCCCATGCCATGGAAACCAAACCGCGCATCCCGGTGTTGTGGCTGCACGGACTGGAATGCACCTGTTGCTCGGAATCCTTCATCCGTTCCGGCCATCCGCTGGCGAAAGACGTGATATTGTCCATGCTGTCGCTGGATTACGACGACACCATCATGGCTGCCGCCGGCCATAACGCCGAAGCCATCGTCACCGAGATCGTCGAAAAATATAAAGGCAACTACATCCTGGCCGTGGAAGGCAATCCGCCGCTGGCCGAAGACGGCATGTATTGCATCATCGGCGGCAAGCCCTTCGTCGAACAACTCAAATACGCGGCGGAAAGCTGCAAGGCCATTATTTCCTGGGGTTCCTGCGCTTCCTGGGGTTGCGTGCAGGCCGCCAAACCTAACCCGACTCGAGCCACCCCGGTACACAAAGTCCCCGGCTTGGCCGACAAACCCATCATCAAAGTCCCCGGCTGCCCGCCGATCGCCGAAGTGATGACCGCCGTGGTAGCGTATTTGTTGACTTTCGACAAACTGCCGACGCTGGACAAACAAGGCCGGCCGCAGATGTTCTACAGCCAGCGTATCCACGACAAATGCTACCGGCGGCCGCATTTCGACGCCGGCCAATTCGTCGAACAATGGGACGACGAAGCGGCGCGGATGGGCCACTGCCTGTACAAAATGGGCTGCAAGGGGCCGACCACTTACAACGCCTGCTCGACCGTGAAATGGAACGAAGGCACATCCTTCCCGATTCAAGCCGGTCACGGCTGTATCGGCTGCTCCGAAGACGGTTTCTGGGATAAAGGCAGCTTTTACGAGCGCCTTACCGACATCAATCAATTCGGTATCGAAGCCAATGCCGACGCGGTCGGCGGTACCGCCGCCGCCGTGGTGGGCGCCGGTATCGCCGCGCATGCC
>NZ_JANIBK010000285.1 GCF_024505165.1 Methylomonas rivi | reverse complement strand
GGCGGGCCGGCCGGCACCGCCGCCGAACCGGAAGTAATTATCGGCGAACTGGACGGCCCGGTCGGCACCGCCTTGGCCACCTTGACCGGCGACCAAGTGCAAGGCCACACCCGGGTGTTTGCGCTTTTAAATACCGACATTCAGGTACGGCCGGTGACGCTGATGGTCAGCAAAGTCACCGTCAAAAACAGCCGCTATACCAACATCCTGATGGGTACCGTGCAGGCGGCGATTGCCAACGGCGTACTGGATGCGGTGCGGGCCGGCGACATTCCGAAAGAAAAAGCCAACGACCTGGGTATCATCTGCTCGGTATGGCTGAATCCCGGCGTGATCAAGGACGACAACCTGGATCACCGAATATTGTTCGACATTCACCGCAAGGCCATGGCGCTGGCGATTCATAAAGCCATGACCGACACTCCGGATATCGATTGGCTGTTGGAAAACCAGGACAAAATCACCCACAAATATTTCCAGATGGGGCTGGACGGAAAAATCTGATCCGTACCCCGCCCGCCGGGTTGCCGGCCAACCCGGCGGGTGGGGCTTTAGTCCCGATCAAGGCATTCTTCGCGGCTAAAGCCGCTCCTTGGAAATCTATTTCGGTAAGTTGTTTCCAACGGCATCCAAGCTCGCGGCGATGCTTAAACTCAGGAAAGGCTGCCTTCCAATGCCCGCTCGCGGGAATCCCATTCCGCCTTGATATCCAAAATCCTGGGCTGAATATCCATGAATGCCTCGATCAGGCGGCTATCGAGATGCGTTCCGGCGTTTTCCCGGAGGAATTGCAGAATCTTTGCCAAGGGCCAGGCGTCCTTATAGGGCCGCTTCATGGACAGGGCATCGAACACATCCGCAACCGCCACGACGCGGGCCGACTCGGGAATCTCCTCGGCCGACAAGCCATTGGGATAGCCGCTGCCATCCCATTTTTCATGATGATTCAGCGCGATTTCCCCGGCCAGCTGAAATAAAGGCGCGTCGCTTTGCTTGAGGATGCCGTGGCCTATGGTGGTATGGGACTTCATGACCCGCCATTCCTCCGCATCCAGCTTGCCCGGTTTTTTCAGCACCGCGTCGGGTATGCCGATTTTACCGGTATCGTGCATGGGCGCGGCCAGTTCCAACAGCCCGCAAAGCTCCTCGCTCCAGCCTATCGTTTCGGCCAGAGTCCGGCTATACGCAGCCATTCGCCAGATATGGGCGCCGGTATCGGTGTCGTTGTAATGGCCGGCCTTGCCCAACATATGGATCGCATCGTGATAACTTTTTTCAAGTTTATCCGCCCGCACCAGCGACAAGTGGGTTTGGACCCTGGCCTGTACAATAGGCACCGAAATCGGTTTGGCGATGTAATCCACCGCGCCGACGTCGAACCCCGCCTTTTCGTCGACTTCCTGGGTCATGCCGGTAACGAAGATCACCGGAATATCCCGGGTGCGCTCATCGTCCTTCAAGCGGCGGCAAACGGCGTAGCCGTCCATGTCCGGCATCTGCACGTCAAGCAGGATGAGGGCCGGGTTATGTTTTTCCACGGCCCGCAGGGTTTCCCGGCCGCTGCGGGCAAAAACCAGCGCGTGTTGTTCTTTCAGCGCCATTCGCAAGATACCCAGATTATAAGGTTCGTCGTCGGCGCATAAAATCGGACCGTTTGCCATGATTAAACGTCCTCCAGACTGAGGTTTAAGTGTTTGATGAGGGCCTTGGTCCGTGCCTCGGCGGCCCGGAAATCAAAGTTTTCCAGCAGTTCGCGTATCGGTTCCAACATCTGTAACGGCAGAATTTTCTCCAAGGCCTGCAAGGACGGCTCCGCTTCGTCGGGATTGTCCCTGTCCAGCGCCTGCAACAAATCGCGCAACAGTTGCGCCGGCGCTGGCCGGCCGCCGGTCGCGCGGGAAACGGC
>NZ_JANIBK010000284.1 GCF_024505165.1 Methylomonas rivi | reverse complement strand
GTTGGCGCCGATCGGCAGCGTGGCGCCGGCCGGAAACAGGGTCAGGTTGCGTTCGATCTCCTGGCTGGTTTCGAAATAGCTGAGCTGGCTGGTCAGGTCCCAATTGTCGATGTCGTCTGTATGGTAGGTCAGGTCGGCGTTCCAGCGGTCGCTGGCATACCGGTTGACCGGATCCAAGGCTTGCGCAATGCCGGCGCCGTTGCCGAAGTTGCCGCGGTGTTGCATGCCGCCGCGAAAGCGCCAGTTGCCGCGCGATAAATCCAGCCGGGCATCGAGGTTGTCGCGCGACAGGTTGACCGGCCCGGGTGCCAACGAAGCCCGGGGGCCTAAGTTCAGACTGTCGAACTGGCTTTGCAAATCGGCATCGACGATGGAATTCTGTCCGGCGGTCTTATGGTATTCCAGCGCCAACGCCACGTCGAAACCGGCCCATTCGCCCCCGTGCAGACCCCAGCCGTCGTAAGTGTCGAAACTGCCGACCCGGCCGCCGACTTCGGTACCTTCTATATCCTGCCTGGTTTTGGTGATGACGTTGATGACGCCGGCGAAGGCGTCGGCGCCGTATACCGCCGAACCCGGCCCGCGCACCACCTCGATGCGGGCAATATTTTTGATCGGCATGCCGCCCCACACTTCGCTGCGGCTGCCGGTATAGGAATTGGTGATGGGGATGCCGTTGATCATCATCAACACTTGCTGGTTGAATTGAGTATAAATGCCGCGAAAGGTGTAAATCGGGTTATAGCCTATGTTGCTGCGTTCGACGTGGAGACCCGGCACGGTTTCCAGCGCTTCGTCGATGTCGGTGGCGCCGATAGCCTTGATGTCTTCGGCGGTAATCACCGTGGCGATGGAGGGCGCCTTGGAGATCGGTTGTTGATAACCGCTGGCGATGCTGACCATTTCCTCGCCGCCGTAAATCCGCGATAGGGCTTTTTCTTCGTCCTCAAGCGAGATCGGTTGTGCCGGCGCATGGGGGCTAAGGCCGGCGGCGCAAGCCAGCATTAGCATGCGTTGCGACAAAACGAACTTCGGTTTGGGTACTTTCACGTTAAAAACTCTCGGTTATGCACGATCGACACGGGCCTGATCATATCAAGCATGCGGGGTAATTTGAGGCATTTTAGTTTAAAGCCGATGATCGGCCTGAGAGCCGGGCCAAGTTCTCCGGGATGGCCCGTCGTATAAAATGTAATCGCAAGGCATGGGGTACAAAGTACCTTCCGGCCGGGAGCCGGCTTCGATGTAGCCGGGCGGCATGCCGGCCAGAAACACCGGAAAGACGAATAAATACAGCTCCCGCTCATCCAGACCCAGATCGCTGCCCAATGCGGCCACCAGCGCGGCGTAATTCATCTTCATGCGCCAACGGCCGTGCAAAAGCTTGTCTTCCACCTCGAGCGCCAGTTTGAGATAAGGGCCGTTGTCCAGGCCCAACTCCGCGGCCAATTCAAGCAAGGGCTGGATGCGCTCGTCGCTGTTGACCAGCGGCCGGCCGTAGCCGCCGATATTGCGGTTTTTGGTCAATTCTTCCCGAATGCAAGCATCCAGGCTCGCGCCTTGTTCGAGCTGCCGGCGGCAACGGGTGAAAAACTCGACGGCGCGCAGCATCGGCGGGCCGCCGTAGATGGACGCCTCCGAAACCGCCAGTGCAGCCGCCATGCCCAGAGTGCCGGTACTGCGGGTACTGCCGGCCAAGGCCGCGACCCGGTTATTCCATAAGCGTACATCCGGGTAACTGGTGTAAGACCAGATGGCGCTTAGCAGCCGCAATTGCGCTTGATCGAAGCGGCGGCCGGTAATGCCGAACAGATAAAGCGCCAGCCAGTCCATGTCTTTCAAATCTCCATGCAGATTTTGGCCGCGGTAGACGACGTGGCTGCCGGGATAAAAAGTCCCCATGCGGCTTTTCAGGACGCCGACGTGTTCGTTGAGTAAATCCGCACCGTTCATGCGCTGTGTTCCTCGGTATCGGTTACCAGTTCGACGACGCCGAACGGAAATTTCTTATAACCCAGCGGCCGCTGCTCCAGGGCGTGGGCCGCCGCGCCGGGCAGCCG
>NZ_JANIBK010000283.1 GCF_024505165.1 Methylomonas rivi | reverse complement strand
TTGCAACTGGCCGCTGAAACTCAGCCAGTCGCGCTGCCGCTGCTGCGGCCAGTGTTCCGGCATTTCCACGCCCAACATGCCGGCCAGCGTCTGCAATTGCAAAGCAGGCGCGGATTGAGGATCCGCCAGTATTTCGCCGGCGGCGACCCGGTCTTCGATGGGCGTCAATTGGCCCTCGAAAGCGGCCAGCAGGCGTTCGCGGAAATCGGCGCTGTTGGCCGGCCGCATATCGCCCGCCAGCGGCCGTTCCAGCTGATGAAAATGGCGCGGCAAATACTGTTGCTGCCAGGAAAACCGAGGAATATAGGCCCGAATGGCGTGTATGGCCGGGGTATGGCGGCCGTCGCCGTTCATTTGCAGTTTCAATTGCAAAAACCGGCCGCGCAATTCCCGGCAGGCGCCTGACTGGCGCTGCAGCAGAATCTGATACAAGCCTTGGTATGGCTGTTGCGGCGGCTTCCAGCCGGGATAAAACGGCAGTTCCGAGGCTAGCGGCAGCCAAAGAGGTTCCGGTTGCAATTGCCAGTCGGCCTGTGATTTGCCGTCCGGGTCGTCGTAGGCGCGGGCATACACCTGCAAGGCGCAGCCGGCCGGAATACAGGCTTCCAGATACAGGCGATGCCAGAGCAAATCCGGACTGCCGGCATCCAGGGCTTTATCCAATATGCAGACGCCGTTGCGCGGAAAGCGCGCCTGCGGCAATGGCAGCAACGGCATCGGGCCTTGCTCGGATTGATAACGGGTTTTGCCGTCCAGACCGACCATGAACCGGGGCGAATGCAGCGACAACATCCGGTAGCGTTCGCCGCCGAGGCGCGCCGTGCCTTGCTGTTTGTCCAGCGTCACCACCGGGCAGTCCCACTGCCGCCGTTCGGTGTTGGCCGCCGGTTTGGGCACCAGCAAGGCCAAGCGGTCCGGCGCCACCACCGAACAATCCACCGCAAACGGCAACTCATCCGGCAACGCCACATCCACAATAGGCGTGGCGGCATCGTCGCTCAAGGCCCGGATCAGCACATGTTGACGATAACCCTCCGCCGTTTGTCGGTAAACCAACAGATATAAAAATTCTTGATCGACGCACATCGCCAGCAAGCCGTCGTAAAATTCGGCATCCTGCCGCCATTGCTGTTGCAGGGCATGCGGATTGGCGGTTTGCGGATAAAACGCCAAAACCGGCGGATGATAGGCCTGCGGCAAGGGTTCGCCGTGTGCCATCACGATGGCGCTACGCGGGTTGGCGTCGGCATCGGTATATGTGCCCGCCAGCCAGACCCGCCGCCGGCTGTCGACGCATAGCCGTTGCGGGACGATATCCAGCTCGCAACGCTGTTGCCAGCGGCGTTGTAAATCCATCGCGATCAAGGCATTTTCGGCCCCCGAGACCGCCAAGGCCGCCAGGCTGCCGCCGCCGATATGCAAATCGACGAACTGGCTGAAATCCGGCGCCACCACCGGCGCCAGCGTCAATTGGTCTATGCTCTGGGCGTCGGGATTATCGCTGCTGGCCCGCACATCCAGCCATTGGCTGCCTTGCCAGTCCGCTTTGACCTGAAAGCGCTTGCCGTCCGCGCTGATGGCGCCTATCTGGCCGTAGTTGTCTATTACTCGCGCCGGCGCATTTTGCCAGGCCGATAATGCCTGTTCGGGGGTAATCTCCGGAAAAAAATGCGCCTGCTGCTGTTCCAGCCTGAATGCCTGCTGCTGAGCGTCCCAGACAAACTTCAGCGAGCGGCTGGCAAAATCGCCGGCGTCCTTAAGCAGTAAAAATGAAGTGCGGTTGCTGTCCATGGGCTTAGCAAATGTCCGGAATCACGGGGGTGGGAATCCAGTCCTTGATGGCATCCCGTTCGCCGGCGCCGCTGACGATATTCGGCGGCCGCGGCGCTTCGCCGGGACTGTCGGCTTGTACGCTAATACCGACCAACTCCGGTAATTGCCAGGGCTGCAAGCTCAGGCTTTGCCCCTCGGCGAGAGTCTGCCACTGGCCGTCGCCAGTTCGCGCATACAACAGCAAACCGCCGATCGCTTGCACGCCGGCTACCCGGCCGGCCACGGTGCGCAACTCGTTGACGTCCACG
>NZ_JANIBK010000282.1 GCF_024505165.1 Methylomonas rivi | reverse complement strand
TGATGACCGGGTCGCCCAGCAGGCCGGCATCGCTCAGCGCCAATTCGGTGGCGCGGGTGGCCAGCAAGGCGACGCGGCCCATGCTGCGGGTGTTCTTGCGGGTGTAATGGGCGGGCAGGCTAAAATTTTCCACCGGCCCGCCCAAGCGGGTCAGCAGGCCGTTGTATTTATCCCAATCCGACATATAGCGAATGCCGGAACGCTTGGCCGTCAGCCGGGCACGGATTTCCGCCCAGTCGTTACCGATAGGGGAAAAGCCGGCCATGCCGGTGATTACGACGCGCCGGTTCAACATAAACCACCATTCACGGAGATTACTTGGCGGGTGATATATGCGGCATCGTCGGACATCAAAAACGCCACCAGTCCCGCCACCTCGGCGGGGGTGCCGGCGCGTCTGGCCGGTATCGCGGCAAGAATTTCTTCCAAGGGTAAATTTTCCAACATATCGGTTTCGATCAGGCCGGGAGCGACGCAGTTGACGGTGATTTTGCGCTTGGCCAGTTCCAGCGCCAAGGCTTTGGTCGCGCCTATGATGCCGGCCTTGGCGGCGCTGTAATTGACTTGGCCGCGGTTGCCGATCAAGCCGGATACCGAAGACAAGGTGACGATGCGGCCCGGCTTGCGGCTTTGCACCATCGGCATCACCACGGGGTGCAACACGTTATAAAAGCCGTCCAGATTGCCGCGCAAAACCGCGTCCCAATCCTCGTCGCTGAGAGCCGGGAAGGCGTTGTCGCGCGACAGGCCGGCATTGCAGACCACGCCGTAGTAAGCGCCGTGGCTGGCGATGTCGGCTTCCAAGGCAGCGCGGGCGGCTTGGCGGTCGGCCAGATCGAAACTCAGAACGCGCGACTGCCGGCCCATCCGGGCGATTTCGTCCGCGACCTGCTCGGCTTCAATTAAACGGCTGCGGCAATGTAGCACCACATCGTAACCTTCGCTGGCCAGGCGCAGCGCAATGGCTTTGCCGATACCGCGGCTGGAGCCGGTGACCAGAATGGTTTTTTGCTTCATACGCCTTTTCCGGCCAGAAATTTTTGCGAGTCTTGCGGCATCAGTAAATTCAGTTTTGAGGTTGCTTCGATGTTATCACCTTCCAGGCGGCAATCGAATACCACCATATCGTTGGCGGCCTCGATGATTTTTTCGGCGCGGACGGTGAGTTTTTCGCCGCAACGGAAACTGCCGGCCGAACATCGATAATGGCGGGTGCCCAATAAAAAGCCCAAATCTATCGCCTGGCCGCGCAATCTGCGCTGATAGCCGGAATACGCCGCCACCGCCTGCGCCATGAACTCCAGGCCCACCCAGGCCGGCACGCTATGGTCAGGGGCGGAGAACAAGCCGTCGTCGCGCACGGTTAGTTCCACGGTAATATGCCCTTCTCCGGCTTCCAGCACTCTGTCGATCAACACCATGCGTCCCGATTGCGGCAATAGCGAAGCCACCGCATAAGGGAAGTCGGCTGTCTGTTCAGCAGCGTCCGATGAGCAAGGACACATTGTTACCTCCGAACGAAAAAGAATTGCTCAAGCAATATTGTAGCCGCTTAGGTTGAAGCTTATCCAGCGTAACGAAACCCAGCGTCGGCAGTTCCGGGTCGGCTTCTCCGTCCCAAAGGTGCGGCGGCAGGCGCGCTTCGCGGTTTAATGCGGACAACAGCAGCCAACACAGACCGGCCTCGATGGCACCGGCCGCGCCCAGGCAATGTCCTGTGGCCGGTTTACTGGAACCGCACGGCGTGGCGGGGCCGAACAACTCGGCTGCGGCGCGGCTTTCCATGGCGTCGTTTTGCAACGTCGCGGTACCGTGCAGGTTGATGTAATCGACTTGTTGCGCTGGCAGGCCGGCATCCCGTAACGCGCTTCGCATGGCGGCAAGGGCGCATGAACCGTCGGGACGCGGTGCGGAAATATGATAGGCGTCCGCGCTGGCGCCTGCCCCCAACAGCGCTATCGGTGCCGGTTCGCGGGACATCAGGAACAGGGCGGCACCTTCGCCTATCACGGTGCCGTCGCGGTGTTTGCTGAACGGGTTGCATTGATGCGGGCTCAATGCGCCCAAGGCCGAAAAGCCCTGCAAAGTGGTGCGGCAC
>NZ_JANIBK010000281.1 GCF_024505165.1 Methylomonas rivi | reverse complement strand
CGGCAGCCAAGCGCTGGCCTTGGCCCAAGATGCCGCCGGCCTGGATTCCGGCCCCGATCCGGTGCAAGCGGTGGAGGACAAGTTCGAACCCTTGCGCAATCTGGTGGCCGGCGGCCCCGACAAACCCAGCGCTTTGGAGCCTGTGTTGCAACAATTGAAAAGCCTGCGCGATTACTTTTTGCAACTCAGCAGCGCCAATACCGGCGGCCAGGCGTTACAAAACCAAGCCAATTTATTCAGCGGCGCCGGCATGGACGTATTGAAGCAGGCGCAACTGGAGTTCGCCCGCTTGCCGGAGCCCTTGAAAACCTGGTTTCAGCTTATCGTCAACAGCGGCGGCAATAAGCTGTCTTCGGCGGCGAAGGCGCAGTTGAGCGATATGGTCAAAACCGGGGTGGCCTCGCCCTGCAAAGCCGCGTTGAACGGCCGTTACCCGTTTTCCAATGCTTCGCCGCAGGACGTGTTATTGGCCGATTTCGCCAAGCTGTTTGCGCCTTCGGGGTTGATAGACCAGTTTTTTCAAACCAATCTGAAAACCTTTGTCGACACCAGCAAACCGGTGTGGACGGAACTGACCGCCGAGAAACCCTTGGGTTTGTCGCAAGCGTCGATTCGACAATTTCAAACCGCCGCCAAAATACGCGATGCGTTTTTCGCGGTCGGCAGCATGCCGCAAGTGCAATTCGAATTAAAGCCGCAATTGCTGGATAACAATGTCGGTACCTTTCGCCTGCAGGTGGAAGGCCAGGAAGCGGTGTATCGGCACGGCCCGGAACAATCGATCAGCATGAAATGGCCGGGACCGAATCCCAGCCAGGGCGTGCGTATCGTGTTCGAAACCCTGGACGGCCGCCAGGTCAGCCGCGGCAAGGAAGGCACCTGGGCGTTTTTTCGCTTGCTGGATGAAGCCACCATCGTGCAGGGCAACGCGCCGGAACAATTTACCCTTACTTTTAAACTGCAGGGCATGAGCGCCAGTTACCAGCTGCGCGCGGCCAGTGTCAACAATCCGTTTAATCTGCAGGAACTGCAAAGTTTCCGCTGTCCGGATGCCTTGTGAGCAGGCCGGATTTTGCGGCCGGTTTTTACGGCAAATTACCCAGCCATGGCGATTTTTTGTCGCGGCGGCTGCCGCGTCAATTCATAGAACCCTGGGACCAATGGTTGCAGGGCGGCATAGCCGCCAGCCGCGAACAACTGGGCGCCGGTTGGCTGGACACTTTTTTGTTCAGTCCGATCTGGCAATTCGGTTTGGCGCCGGGTCTGTGCGGCGACGATGCCTGGGCCGGCGTGCTGATGCCCAGTGTCGACAAGGTCGGACGCTATTTTCCGCTGACGCTGGCGGCCAAAGTCCCGTCGAATCGGCTGACGGCATTGTTCGATCCGGATTGCGGCTGGTTCGATGCCTTATCCGAATTGGCGCTGTCTTCGTTGGAGTACCAATTCGATTTGCAGCGTTTCGACGCGGACCTGGAACGGCTGCGTCCGGACGACTTTCTACCTGCACGGCCGGAACGGGCGCAGGCCAGTCCGCTCTTGCCCGGTTCGGCCAAAACCGCGCTGTACTTTCAATTGGCGCATGGCGGCGAAACCCCCCGTGCCTTTGCCGAACTGGGCGACATGTTGAAAGACCGCTTTTTGGCCCGCGGCAGCATATGGCGTTCGTCGGTTAGCGAAGACGAAAAACCCAGTCTGTTACTGTGCGAGGGTTTGCCGCCGCTGGACGCTTACGTGGGGTTTTTGAACGGCCAATGGCCGCGGCACGGCTGGCAATTTACCAGCGCCAAGGTCAAGCAAGAACCGGCGCTTGCCGCCGAACCTCCCCGTGCGCCGGCCAAACCGGTTGAAAAAACGCCGCCCGAAACCGGGCAGGGCGAGACCACCAGTCCGGCCAATGTCGACCCGGCCGCCTACTTTAAAATCCTCGAATCGGCCTTGCAGGCCCAAAGCAGCCAAAGGCAAAGTTTCGGCTTGAGCGTGGTGGGTATGCGGCGCAAGCTCAACGAAGATGCGATTCTGCTGCGCCACGATGCCGGCCTGTGGGCGATTGCGGACGGCATGGGCGGACATAGCGCCGGCGACGTGGCCAGCCGAGCGTTGGTGGAGG
>NZ_JANIBK010000280.1 GCF_024505165.1 Methylomonas rivi | reverse complement strand
GGCCTGTAACCCGGCCAGGGCAAGGCTGCCGGCGCTTTCGGCCACGATGATCAACTTACAGGCCGGATAAACGGCGCGCACTTGGTCGATTTGCGCCGATAACTCGGCCGCGGACCGGGCGCGCAACACTACAACGTCGGGACATTTTGCCGCGTCGCCCGGCAATTCGGCGGGATCGATGAGGGACACCGCCACGCCGAGCGCCGCCATAGCGCTGCTTTCGGCGTAGGGTGCCTCGGAGTCGGACTGTATGATGAATAAAGTGATCGGCACGGCGCCACCGCAAGTCTGAATGGAAAAGCGGGCTATGATCCAACGAATCGGCAAGAAACGGAAATTTTCCCGGCTCGCGGCGGCGGAGAACGGCGCTGGAAAATGCCCCGATACCGACGGGCAATCAATCCCTTATCGGCCTTCCACCTCTTTGACTATGCCATGGCGGTTGGCCAGCAAGGCCAGTTCCGACAGGGTCTTGATGCCCAGCTTGTCTTTAATGGTGGTGCTGTTGTTGCATACGGTTTTGTGGCTGACAAACAATTGATCGGCTACTTCGCGGGTGCTTTTCCCCTTGGCTAGCAAGCAAAAAATGTCGAACTCGCGCGGGGTTAATTGCTTGATTCTTTGTTCCTGCAATACTTCGTCGGTTGCGCTCATCGCCAGCTTTTGCGCCAATGCCGGCGCGACAAACGTGCCGCCGGCGGCAATGCCGGTAACCGCCGTTATCAAGAGTTCGGGGTCGCTGTTTTTCACCAGATAGCCCTTTACGCCGGCCTTGATGGCGCGGGCCACGTAGATCAATTCATCGTGTATGCTGAATACCAGGATCTTGCAATGCGGGTCGCGGATCAGCAGCCGGCGGATCGTCTCGAAGCCGCCGATGCCAGGCATCGATAAATCCATCACCACCACGTCCGGTTGGTGCAGCTCGTAAAGCCGGCAGGCGCTTTCGCAGCGATCGCTCTCGAATACGGCGCCGATTTTTTCCGATAACTCCAGATAGGTCTTAAACCCGGTTCGCACCACCGCATGGTCGTCCACCAACAGCACGCTGATCTTTCCGCTCAAAACAATTTACTCCCGATACCTAAAATAATTCGCCCCGGAATCCCGGACGGCTGGCGTCCCCAGCGGGCTAAATGGTCGCCTTAAGCGGAGCGGATTGCTATTGGGAGAATTTCCCTTTTGATTACAAACGCTTCCGAATAGCGACGGGTAAACAGGAAAATAACCCGCTGAAATCAAGGCTTACAGCCCTGTTTTATGCTGATTCGAGTCCGATAAAATATCCGGTTAAACGCATCATACGGGAATAATTCCCGATCAAATCAAGGCTTTATTCCCTATTGGCCGGCGAGGCCGGCCATTAAAATGCGACTCGGTTAACGGATTGCCGGGAGTTGTCGCGACAAGGATGTTTCAGGACTAAAACCCAAGTTGGATGTGTTTCCTCGATTTTTACCGATCAATCTGCGCCGCGACAGTGTTTGCGGCGCGGATTTTTTTTGGCCGCCGGAGGGGGAAGCGAGCTATCGATTGATGTGGCCGGCGCGTGCGCGGTAAGAAATGAGAACCCAAAAACAACCCTTAAACCACCTGCTGACCCAATACCTATCCGTTGTAACCATCATGCTATCGATGATAACCAGCCCGGCATTCGCGGAGGGCGGCCCATTTTTCATGACGGAACTGGAGTTCAAGGATTCCAAGGTTGCCGACATCATCCGGGTTTTGGCCGAGGACGCCAAGGTCAACATCGTCGCCACCCCGGAAGCCGGCAAGAAAGACGTCACCATTTTCCTGAAAAAAGTCACCCTGGAAGACGCCATCAAAGCCATCTGCCGCATCAGCGACCTGTGGTACCGCTACGACGACAGTGGCCAGGGTACTTTCCGGCTGATGACCAAGGAAGAGTACAGCAAGGATTTGATCCTGGGCCAGGATGACAACATCAAGGTTTTTCAATTGCGCAACCCCAATGTGATTGCCATCGCCATGGCGATTCAGAATTTGTATGCGCCTCGCGTGCGGGTCAGTTTCAATCCGGTGATGAGCGGCGGTATGGGCATGGGCGGCACGGGCGGCTTCGGCGGCGGCCGTAGCGGCGGCTTCGGCAGT
>NZ_JANIBK010000279.1 GCF_024505165.1 Methylomonas rivi | reverse complement strand
GCGAGCCGGAAGCCAATTTATATGTCACGCAAATGGCGGCCGATCTGCAAGGTCTGGATGCAAGTCGATTTGTGGAAGCGTGGCTGACGGTGCTACGCCGCCATGCGACTTTGCGTAGCGGCTTTGTCTGGCAGGGTGACTTGCCGGTGCCGTTGCAAGCGGTGTTCAGGGACGTTGAATTGCCGGTGAAGCTGCATGATTGGCGGCAACGAACCGTCGATGACGCTGCGTTGACCGAGTTGGCAAAAACCGATTATGAACGCGGTTTCGATTTACACCAGGCACCGTTGCTGCGCTTGACGTTGGTCAGCCTCGCCGGCGGCATGACGCACTTGATCTGGACTTGCCATCATTTACTGCTGGACGGTTGGAGTACCTCGTTGCTGCTGGGCGAAGTGATGGAGATTTACGCCGGCGCCGAGCCGCGTACCAGTCCAGGCAGCTACCGGGATTACATAGCCTGGCTGCAATGCCAGGATAAAACCGGCGGCGAAGCGTTCTGGCGGCGTCAACTCGCCGGCGTCAATGCGCCGTGCTTGTTGGCGGCAGCCATCAACAAGCCGCAAGATTCGGGCAACGGTTATTGGATTTGCCGATTGGATGCCGCCGAGACTCAACATTTGCAGACTGCCGCGCAACAGCAGCGCATCACCTTGAACACGCTGCTGCAAGGCGCCTGGGCTTTGCTGCTGCGGCATTACACCGGTCAAAGCCGCGTCGTTTTCGGCGCGACGGTGGCCGGGCGGCCTGGCGATTTACCCGGCGCGGAAACCCTGCTGGGTTTGTTCATCAATACCTTGCCGGTGGCGATAGAAATTTCGCCGTCCATGCCGTTGGCCGAGTGGCTGCGCGGCTTGCAAGCCGATAATTTGAGATTGCGCGAATTCGAATACCTGCCGCTTTACGATATTCAGCGCTGGACCGGCGTCGGCGGCGATTTGTTCGATACCTTGCTGGTGTTCGAGAATTACCCGGTCGACGAGGCATTGCAGCAGTCCGGCAGCGGCTTGAGTATCGGCAATGTCAATCAGCATGACGTCACCAATTATCCATTAACGGTGGATGTTGCGGTTGGGACGATGCTGGAGATCGGTTTCGATTATGCCCGTTCACATTTTGGTGAGGACGACATTCGCCGCATCGGCGATTGTCTGAGGACCTTGTTACTGGCCATAGGTCAACACGCCGACGCGGCAATTGGCAGCATAGGGTATGGGGCTTTCGACGGGGCGCAAACCCATCCAATCGCCCCAAAGCGTTTGGATGAACGTCTATTACTGCAAACTATTAGCCATCAAGCCGCTACCCACCCCGACGCCGAAGCCCTGGTTTGTGCCGGGCAGGTGCTGAGCTACGCCGACTTGCAAAGCCAGGCCAACCGGCTGGCGCACCATTTGTTGGCGTCCGGCGTGAAAGCGGGCGACGTGGTGGGCTTGTGCCTGCCGCGTTCGGCGGACATGATCGTCGCCAGTCTGGCGGTATGGCAATGCGGTGCGGCGTTTCTGCCCTTGGACCCGGATTATCCGAGCGAGCGTTTACGCTACCTGCTGGACGATGCCGGCGCCACGTGGCTGATCGGCGGCGATGTCGGCGGTGGATTGGGCGACGGTAGGGTGGGCACGGCCCGTGCCCACGCGGAATCCAAGCCAACGGTGGGCAATGGCATTGCCCACCCTACGCTGAAAGCGCTCAACCCTATCGACCTGTCCCGTCTCGACCTGTCCGCCTACCCCGACACGCCGCCGGCGCTAGTGACGCATCCCGAGCAAACCGCTTATTTGATCTACACCTCCGGTTCCACCGGCCAGCCTAAAGGCGTCGCGGTCGGCCACGGCGCCCTGGCCCGGCATTGCCAGGCCATGGCCGAGGTGTATGCCATGCAAGCCGGCGATGTCTGCCTGCATTTCGCCTCGTTCAGCTTTGACGCGGCGATTGAACAATGGGCGGTGCCGCTGGCGTGCGGCGCCAAAGTGGTCATCAGCGACCAGACCCTGTGGAGCGTCGAACAAACCCTGGCGGCGATCGAAAACCATGGCATCACCCACATCGACTTGCCGCCGGCCTACCTGAGCGAACTGGCTCGGCACATCCAGCAGCCCGAACAAGCCCCTGTCCTGACCAGCTGCACGGTCGGCGGCGAAGCG
>NZ_JANIBK010000278.1 GCF_024505165.1 Methylomonas rivi | reverse complement strand
AAATCAAAAAATATTCAAATTTTACCCCTGTTTTACCCATTAAAAGATTCAACCACTTGATATTATTAATAATTTAGTTTTTGTATCGAAAAGTAAGCCGTACCTTACGACGTTTACCGGCTATCCCCCACCGGTGCCGCAAAGGCATCGGATACCAGCGTTTCGACGTTGCTGCCGTTCAGCGCCTGTAAAAACGCCACCAGATCGTCGATTTCCGCGGCCGATAAACCCAAGGGCTTGATCAACGGCGACAGGTTTTCGTTGGCGATGCCACCCTGGTTGTAAAACGCCACCACCTGTTTCAGGCTGGCCAGACTGCCGTTGTGCATGTAGGGCGCACTGAGCGCCACGTTACGCAAGGAAGGGGTTGTGTAGGCCCAACGGTCGGCCGGGTTTTGGCTGATTTCGTAATAGCCCAAGTCGTTGGGCTTGGCTTCGGCGACACCTTGCAGGCTTTTATTATCCACATCCACAAACACCCCTGGCGCCACTTGCACCCGCTGCTTTTCCGGCGCTTTTTGCATGGACTCGGCATAGCCGATGCCGGTGTTGTGGCGTTTCTGGTCGGTAAACAAGGCGGATTTTTCGTCTATGCTGTGACAACTAGTGCAGGCCGCCTTGCCGGTAAACAGCTTGAAGCCGCGCTGTGCCGCATCGCTCAAGGCCTGACTTTGTTTACCGAAATACCAGCGGTCGAACGGCGAATCCGCCGAGTTCAAGGTGCGCTGGTAACTAGCCAAAGCCTGGCCTATGGTTTCCATGGTCGGGCCTTTGTTAAAGGCCTTTTCGAACCGGCCCCGATAATCCGAGCTGGTTTTGATTTTATCCACCACATGACCGACGGACGGGTTGCCCATTTCGTTATGCGCCAGCAGCGGCCCCCACACCTGCTGTTCCAGGCTGTTTTCGCGGCCATCGTGAAACAGCAATTGCGCATAACCGACGTTATACAGCGACGGACTGTTACGCCGCACGCTACGGCCCTCTATGCCCACGGCAGTGACCATTTCGTTGCTGCTGAAGCCCTGCTCCGGAATATGGCAGATCGCGCAGGAAAAAGTATTGTTGAACGACAAGCGGCGGTCGTAAAACAGCTTGCGGCCCAATTCGATTTTAGCGCTAGTCAGCGGGTTGTCTTTGGGCTGCGGTAGTTTCGGCAAGCCCAGCGGCGGTTTATTGGCAAACTCGATCAGTTTGGCCGGCTTGCCTTGCCGATGTTCCAGCGCCAGCGAGCGGGTTTGATAATCGGCTTGCTGATAGTTCTGTTTGTTGTCGCCGGCTTGGTACAGGCTTTCTCCGGCCGCCGGTTGGGCCGCCGCCGGTTTGTGGTCTACCAGCAGCGTTTTTACGTCGTTGATCACCGTGTCGGCATGCAGAAAGTCCACGT
Organism: Methylomonas rivi; assembly: GCF_024505165.1. Classification (GTDB taxonomy): domain Bacteria; phylum Pseudomonadota; class Gammaproteobacteria; order Methylococcales; family Methylomonadaceae; genus Methylomonas; species Methylomonas rivi. The sequence continues at coordinate 765 of NZ_JANIBK010000278.1, read as the reverse complement.
TGTAGATATTGCGGATATTTTTGTCGGTATCGATCAGATAAACCCGCAGCAAGTGCGAAAAAGTGCCGGTGAATTGACCTTTTTCGTCGTAAATTTTTTGCACGTTTTGCTGATAGGCGTCCAGTATCGGTTGCAGGGTTTGTTCGTCGCGGGTGGTCAAAAACCGCCAATCGAACTCGCCGGTTTTAAAGCCGGAACCGTAATGGCGCATCATCTCCGGCGTGTCATTGGCAGGATTGAAACTCAAGGTCAGCAAACGCAGTTTTGCCGCCAATTCCGGCTGTTTCTGCAATTGCCGGCTGATTTTATGTAGCACCTGGGTCGCCAGCGGGCAACCGTTTACATCGCTGCAAGTGGCATAAATAAAGCTTAACAACACCACTTTATCGCCCATCAAATCGTGCAGGCGCTTGGGCTGGTTGTCGCTGGTCAATATCTCGCCGTCGCCGGCGGCACCAATCACCGGCAGCGTGTAACTGGCGGGCGCGGCCAATGGATACGGCAAAGCGGCATAACCGGGTGCCAAGGGAGTTGCAGGCGCGGTTTCGGCCCGACAGGCAAAACCGCATAACATAGCCAACAGGCCGATAAAATAAGACGTTTTCATAAATTCTGCCCAAGCTGTGGGTTTAAATTTCGCCGGCGGGCATTCCATTTATCCCAGCAACACATATTATAAAAAACTAATATTCTATTTGGCCGCCGCTGTCAACTTCGGCTTGTATTTTAAGCTGGCGGATTTAGGGCTGGATATTGAAATATTGA
>NZ_JANIBK010000277.1 GCF_024505165.1 Methylomonas rivi | reverse complement strand
AAATCGATTTTCAAACCGTTTAATTTCCGGCGGCCCACCCGGAAAAAATAATTTAATCCATGAGTTTTATTTGTCCGACTATGGTAGGATGAATCTGCTACAAAGTGGCAGCTAATTAGCCATACGGTTATCATTAAATTGTTTTGTTAATTAGTATTACAACACCTCTAACAATTGGATTTGAAAAATGGTAAACATTAAAAAAGCTTTGGTTTCATTGGTAATGGCAACAGCCCTGATTATGTCATCGACTGCATTCGCCGAAGGCGCGACCGACGCGAAAGTAAGAGCCGCTGGCGAAGGCTCTCTGGCCAAAATCCAAGAAGCTGTAAGCTTGCAAGCCAAAGGTGCCGATAAAGCGGAAATCAGCAGTGCGCTGGGCGAAGTTCGCCAATTGCAAAAAGAATTTCGTTTCGAAGGCACCGAACGTTTGCGTCAAAAAGCCGGCGACAAGTTGAGAATTGCCCGCAAACAAGTTGATGAAGGCGATGCGGGCGCGGCAGCCACTCTGAACGAGTTGCTGGACATGTATAAAGAAATGATGAAACTCTACAACGCGGCTCACTAAGAACCGCCCGGCATATTCGTTCCCCTCATTCGCGTGGGGAACGGCTATGTCATCTTTAACCGCCCGGCTATTCCGCCGTAAAATAATGAATCGCGCCGATCAGCGGCGTTCTGGGATTTAACGCCAGTTTGACCGACACTTTTCCCAGCAAGGCCTGAAACCGCCCTTTAGCGGTAAATCCCATCATAAAACCGCCGGCCTGCATGGCGGAACGTATTTTCGGACCGATGCCGCCGCCGATAAACATCCCACCGGTAGCAAACGATTTCATGAATAAATTGCCGGCTTCCGCGCCGTAAATCTCCACGAACAGTCTCACCGCTTCGCCGCATAACGCATCCTCGCCATCGATACCCAAGCGGGAGATAATGGCATTGCGGTCGGCGCCGTTACCGTTACACGATGCCGCGCTCGGCACCGCCGGGCAGGGCGGCGCAAACCGGCTTTCGACCAGAAAATCGTACAAATGGCTAAAGCCGACGCCGGACAAAATCCGTTCGTAACTGACGTGCTGCGGAAATTGCCTGCGCAAATAATGCAGCAATTTATCCTGCTGCACGGTTTGCGGCGCAAACGAGCAGTGCCCGCCTTCGCTGGCGATGGGGTGATACTGTTGCCCATCCCAATACAGGATCGCTTCTCCCAGCCCGGTGCCGGCGGCTATCACGGCGATATTGCCGGATTGCGGTTCGGCGTTGGGATTAAGTTCGACGAAGTCCTCGGCTTCAAGGTGCAGCATGCCGAACGCCATGGCTTCCAGGTCGTTCAGCAATCTGACTTTCGGGGTGCCCAGCTTGGTTTTCAGCAGCTCCGCATCCAGAGTCCAATTCAGGTTGGTGGCAAAACAGCGCTGCTCGACCACCGGCCCCGCCACGCCGAAACAGGCCGAACTCAACTGTACGCCCGCCGGCAAAAACAACGCCAAAATATCGTCGAAACTGTCGTATTCGCCGCTGGCAAAAGTCTGCTCCCGCACGCATTTCAACAGGCCGCCCGCATCTTTTTCCAATAAAGCTAAAACCGTTTTAGTACCGCCAATGTCGCCGGCAAGAATCATGGTCGACCCCGTTAATTTTGATTGTGATTGAGCAAATACACCAGCGCATCCAGGATGCCGTTGGCCAGCGCGTGCGGCGGCAATTGATAAAAGGCCTGCCACGCCAGCGAGACGCATTCTTCGTAGTTATCATAATACTGCGGATGCGCCTGCAGCCAGCATATGCGTACTGCGTGGCCTATCAAAATATCGGTTACCAGGGTGTCCTCGATATAGAGATCGGGATTATTCCGCACGATGGATGCCAACGCCCGCAGGGCTTCCACGCTGAGTTGCCGGTATACCGGCGCCTGGATTTTGTTTAGCACATGATTGATGTGCAACCTGAAACTCTGTTCGCCGGCCGTCATCTGCGCCAACATGATTTCGCTGTCGATGCGGCGTTTGCTGTTGTATTTTTCGCCTATCATCAGGCCTTTGCAGTGATGCAGCAAATCCCAAATGCCGCTGAAAAACGCCTCGTTCTCGCGGCCGACGCTGCCCTGCTGCTCGCGCCAGGCATACCAGTCCTCGGCGCCGCCGAAGTGTTGAGGGTCCAT
>NZ_JANIBK010000276.1 GCF_024505165.1 Methylomonas rivi | reverse complement strand
GGTCGCGGCCCCAAAAATCCAGGTGATAACGCAAGATCAACGGAGTGATCAGCAACTGGCGGAAGTTTTCGCCGGCCAGTTTGGCCTGGGTGCTGTTGGCCGAGAAGCGTTGCGCGCTGAAACTGATGTTGGCGTCAACCGTGGGGTAGAGTTCGGCGGCCTGGGAGTCGACCATGGCTTGCGATTGCCGGAGGCGGGCCTCGGCGGCCTTTAAGTCCGGGTTGCCGGCCAGCGCGGTTTCGATCAATCGGCTCAAGGCCGGGTTATCGAACTGATTCCACCAGGCAGCCGCCGGCCATTGTTGATTATCGAACCGCGGCATGGCGTCAGCCAGGGTTTGTCGGATGGACGGCAAGGCTTGCATTCGGGCCCTCTGGCTGTTTTCTCCAAACCTGGCGCAAGCGCAGGCGGATAAGGACAGCACCATCCAGGCCAGGAGACGCAGCGGCTTCATCAGGCTTCCTCGGCGAATATTTCCTGGATTTTACGGCGCAGCCACAGCCTGCCGCTGGGATGGCGCGGCGGCCGGGTAGGATGGGCAAACCAGACCAATACCGACAAACCGGCGAATACGCAGCCGGCGGCCCAGTAAGTATCGTTGATGGCGTGGGTGACGGCATCGCGGCCGGCCAGCTTGGCCAGCTGGGTCAAGGCCCGCGATTCGGTAAAACCCGCCGCTCCTAGCGTGTCCAAGACCGGGTGGTCGCTCAGCGCAAAGGTATCGCGCCGTTCGGCGAAATGGTTTAGGTGCAGCGGAGCCCGCCGATAAATCAGGATGCCTTGCAGGGTAATACCGATCGCGCCGGCGGCGATACGCATCAGGTTGGCCAGTTCCAGCGCCCGCCAGTGCCGCTCTTGCGGTAGGCCGTGCAGCAACAGGGCGGTTAACGGAACGAAGAAACTGCCCAGGCACGCGCCTTCCAATAATTTCGGCCAGAACAATTGGGCCAGATCGTCCGCAGTGTCGAAGCGGCTTAGCCAGAAATAGGTGGCCGCGAAACCCAGCAGATTGGCGCTGGCCAGCAAACGGGCATCGCAACGTTTGACGATTTCGTGAAACACGCCGGCCATGGGTTTGGCCAGAATCGCGGTCGGCAAAAATACCAGGCCGGCCAGCCAGGACGAATAACCGAAGGTCAATTGCAACTGCACGATCAACATCGATAATAATCCCAGAAAACAGAGGAAACCGCAGAACAGCGCCAGGGTTCCTATCGCGAAATTGCGCCGGCCGAACAAGCGGATGTCGAGAAAAGGACGGCGGACGCTTAATTCCCAAATCACCCAGCAAACCAGCGCGACGACGGTCGCAACCGTCAGGCCGATCAGGTAGGCGGAATGCCGCCAATCCCAGTCGTTACCCTGGTTGAGCAAGGTCTGAAGGCCGAACAATGCCAAGCCCAGCAGGACAAAGCCCAGCGTGTCGAAGCGGTGCCGGATCCGCTGGCCGCCGCGCCGATAGAGCAGGGCGCCGACGATACCGGCAATGCTCAGAGCCAGCGGGATGTTGAACCAAAACAGCCAGCGCCAGCCCAGGTTGTCGGCAATCCAGCCGCCGAACGGCGGGCCGAAACTGAACGGTGTCAAGGTGAAAATGCTCCAAACGCCGATGCCGAGAGACTTGCGTTTTTGCGGATATTCCTTAATCAGCAGCGACTGGCCCAGCGGCAGGGTCAGGCCGCCGGAAAACCCCAGCAAGATTCGGCCGGCCAGATAGGGGTAAAAACCGCTGCAATAGGCGCACAACCAGGAGGCCAGCGCGAAGGCGGCAAAAGCCGCCACGAACGGCCGATACTCGCCGATGCGGCGCGCAAGCCAGCCGCCCACCGGAAACGCCAAGGCCAGACCGATAATGTAGTCGGTCTGGGTCCAGGTGGCGAAACTGGGCGGTATTCCCAGTCCGCCGGCGACTCTGGGCAGCATGGCGATATAGGCGCCGGCATTGAATATCACCAGGGCATGGCCCAGCCCCAGGCAAATGTTGAAGAGGATAAATCGCCAGCCGCGCAGCCGTTTGCCATAGAGGATACTCATGCCTGGATCGCGGTCATCTGGCCGGGGCGGCCGCGGGTTCCAAGCCGGCAGCCTCGAGACTTTGCTCGAGCAGTTCCCCGGCCATGCCGGCGATCAGCTGCTTAAAGGCCGCGCCGTCGCGATCTAGCGAGG
>NZ_JANIBK010000275.1 GCF_024505165.1 Methylomonas rivi | reverse complement strand
CCCTGCCGGCGCCGGAACGTATCGCCCGCACCCGCACCGCGCCGCGCAACGCCGTCGAGAGCCAGTTGGCAACGATTTGGTGCGAGGTACTGGGCTTGGAAGACATCGGCGTCGAGGATAATTTCTTCGCGTTGGGGGGCGATTCGATTATTTCCCTGCAAGTGGTTAGCCGCGCCCGCCAAGTCGGGCTGGCGTTGTCGCCCAAGGATATTTTTAGCCATCAAACCGTCGCCGCGCTGGCTGGGTTGGCGGCAAAGCTGACACCGATACAAGCAGATGCCTCCATTGCCGCCGTGATTAACGGGCGTGACTTGCCGTTGACGCCGATTCAAGCCGAATTTTTTGCTGCCGAGATTCCTCGGCGTCAACACTGGAACCAATCGGTATTGCTGCAAACCGAACAGGCCCTGGATGCCCAGGCCCTGAATCTGGCGTTGCGGCATTTGCTGCAACATCACGATGCGCTACGTTTGCGTTTTTGCCGGGACGGGCAGTGGCGGCAGCACTATGCCGAAGCGGAGGAGGAACAAGACATCTTGTGGCTGCGCCAAGCCGCGGACGCCGAACAAATCAGTGCCATTGCGCAGCAGGCGCAACGCAGCCTGGATTTACAACATGGACCGTTGCTGCGCGCGGCGTATATCGAAGTGGCCGACGGTAGTTACCGATTGCTGCTGGTGGTACATCATTTAGTGGTGGACGGCGTGTCATGGCGGATCGTACTGGAGGATTTACAGGTTTTGTACCGGCAAATTGCCAACGCCGAAATCCCGCAATTACCGGCCAAAACCGCGTCATTTCAAGCCTGGGCGGAAGCGCTTGCTCGCCGTGCCGGAGAAATTTCCGATCAACTGGATTTTTGGCGGCAACAACTGGTAGCAAACCATGAATTGCCATCCGAATTCGGGGCTACCGATGCGACGGCGGCGGACGCGGAAACCGTGACGCTGCAACTCGATTCGGCCTCGACCCGGCGCTTGCTGCAGGATGCGCCGGCTGCTTACCGCACCCGTATCGATGAATTGTTGCTCACCGCCTTGGCGAGGGTGTTGTGCCGCTGGAGCGGCAACCCTGCGTTGACAATTGATCTGGAAGGCCACGGCCGCGAAGCGTTCGAGCATGCGCCAGACGTTAGCCGCAGCGTCGGCTGGTTCACCAGCGTTTATCCGGTGAAATTAAGCCCCGCCGCCGATCTGGCCGAATCGATCAAAACCGTCAAGGAGCAATTGCGGCGTATTCCGGATCGCGGCCTGGGTTACGGCTTGTTGAAATATCTGGCTGACGAAGCGGTTCGCGCCGAGTTGCAGGCCTTGCCTAAACCCGCGGTGTGCTTCAATTACTTGGGGCAGTTCGACGCCAGTTTCACCGATGCCGGTTTGTTCCGGCCGGCCGGCGAGTCGCGCGGCGACGAACGCGACGATGCTGTACCGCTGGACTATGCGTTGGAAATCAACGGCCAGATTTACGACGGCTGCTTGGCGATGAACTGGACCTACAACAGCAAGCAGCTCAGCACGGCAAGCATGGAGCGGCTGGCTGCCGAATTTAACCAAGAACTGACGGCTTTGATCGAACATTGCAGTCAGGGAGCATTGGCGGTTACGCCTAGCGATGTTCCGCTGGCCGGCCTGGCGCAGGCGCAATTGGACCGATTGCCGATAGAGATTGGTAATTTGCAGGATATTTATCCTTTGACGCCGATGCAGCAGGGCATGTTGTTTCATAGCCTGTATGAAGCCGATGCCGCCAGCTATGTCAGTCGTTTCGACGTGCGGCTGAGTGGATTGGATGCCGTCCGCTTCGCCGCTGCCTGGCAGTCGATGGTGGAGCGCCATCCGATTTTACGCACCGGTTTTGTCTCCCAAGGCGATTGGCCAGGCCCGCTGCAAATCGTGCATAAACGCGTGGCATTGCCGTTGCGGGAACGCGATTGGCGCGGTAGGGACGATGCCGAATCCGTCTTACAAAGGCTGATTGCCGAATTGCAAAGCCAAGGATTGCAAACCGTAACCCCGCCGTTGTTCAAACTGGAATTGGTCAGACTGGACGAGGACGTTTATCACCTGATCTGGCTCAGTCATCATTTGCTGTTGGATGGTTGGAGTAGCGCGCGGCTGTTGGGGGAAGTGCTGGCCCATTATCGCGGCGCCGCGCTGCCGGCGCCGGTGGCCGGCTTTCGCGATTACATCGCCTGGCTGCAAG
>NZ_JANIBK010000274.1 GCF_024505165.1 Methylomonas rivi | reverse complement strand
GCCGCCGGCGGGCGTGGCCCTGCCGCGCCCGCGGCCCTCTTGGTATGTAGACGAACGGCCCTATATCGACGCCATTAAGGCCATGTATCCCAACCTGGATACCGTGCTGGCGAGTTCGGACCGTCCGCACTGGATAGAAACCGATCCTACATTATTTTTCGAGGTCGGCGGACTGCCCGCGCGCAATATTTCCAATATCGGCTGGTTGCTGCCCGGCTACGACCGGATCAAGGCGGCGGGTATCAGCGCCATGCTGACCGGCGAAGGCGGCAATCCGGCCTGGAGCAACGACGGCTTACGCATGCTTAACACCCTGTTCCGTAACGGGCATTGGTTGCGTTTGGCCCGCGAGCTTCGGTTGGGCGACCGGCATCGGCCTTTCAGTTTCGATTGGACGGCGCTGTTAAGGCGGGAGGTGCTGAAACCGCTCGAACCGGTTTGGCTGACGAAATGGCGCCGGTCGCTTGGTCGTAGTAAAACCGAATTGTGGGCGGGCTTTAGCGCTATTAATCCCGCTTTTGCAAACGACATCGGTTTGGCGGAGCGATGCCGTCAAGCCGGGCACCATCCGGGTCTGGCCGGGCCGAATGACGCATTGAAAATGCGCTTGCACATGCTGCGGGGCTTGGAACATGGGCGCGACATATTTACCGCGCTGCGCGCGCTTTCCGGCATCGAAACCCGCTCGCCGCTGCTGGACGTGCGATTATTGGAGTTCTGTCTGTCGTTACCGGACGCACAGTTTTTTTGTAACGGCGAATTCCGCCGCCTGCCGCGCAGGGCCATGGTTGGGCGCTTACCTTCCCGAGTGTTGGAAAACAATCTCATCGGCAGCCAGAATCCGGAAATCATGCTGCGCATGGCCGCGTTGCGCCCCAGTCTGCTGGCGGAAGTCGAGCGTTTGAAACAGGTGCCGGCGGCGGTTTATATGCTGGATCTGGAGCGGTTGGCCGGCATTGTGCGAGCTTGGGATAACGTAACCGAAATTACCCAGACGCTGCCGCGCGCACTGCATGCCGGTTATTTCCTGCGCTGGATTGGGGCGGGAAACCTATAGCCCGCTGTATTTGTTTCCGATGGCATTCATGTTAGATTGTGCTATCCAATTCGTATCAGGAGTACGTCATGAGCACAGATAGCAACCGCAACGAAGATGGGCACTTCGGAGAGTCCGGCGAGTCGGCAAAGAAAACCTGGTTCGCGCCGCAACTTACCTCGGCGTCGATTGCGGGGTTGACCGAGAATCAATTGAGCCCGGGCAACGATGGATTAGGGTCATCCACTTTGTCGTAAAGGTTGTGCGCCGGGCTAGTAATAAACATCGGAGGGCCGTTGCCGTCAACGGCCCCCTCATTGCATTTGTAATGGTTATTCGGGAACCGGAAAAATACCGTTACAGGCAATGGCGTAAGTAAAGGCCAGCCAGGGTTGCCGGTTGTCATGCGGTTGGGCGCCGGTTCCTCCGCCAAGGTAAGGCGCTAAACTTTCCTCGGACAAGGAGGCGTTCTCGGTTAACGGTTGGTCGGTGTAAGCAAAATGTACCCCTCCCGGCGAAGCGCAGCGGCTGAGATGGGAAGTGCCGTTAGGTGCCGGATACGTGTCGGCGGCCTTTGCGTTAATGGCGGTAACGGAGTGATTGTGCGGCGGCATTTGATTTTGATTAAGCGTTACGTTTGCTTGGCCGCTTTGTTGCCCGAGCGTATGGTTTTGCAATCCCCGGCCCTGGCCTGTTCCCAGCATGGCCAGGCCCGGTAAATTGGGCAATTGGAAGGTGCTGCCGCCGTTCCCGCCGTAAGTGGTGCCGATCACTGCAAATAGCGCCGGATATTGCTGTGCGGTTAGCGTCGAGCCGTCGCACGGCAACCAGTTGCCGTCGCCGGGATAATAGCCGAAAGCGAAAGGGCGAATCTCGCCAATGTAAGGATCTGACATATCGGTTTTCTCCTAGGGTCTTTGGGGATAAATGCCCACGAGGGCGATAATATAGTTGGCCGCCATGCTGGGCATGCAATTCGGGTGCGCTTCCCCCGCGCCGCTGTATGACACGGTGTCGGTGCCGAGTACCTGGTCTTGGGAACCCTGTGTTTTCGTGGTCGCATAAAAACTATTAGGGTCGGGATTGGCATACAGCTTGTCCGCGGGCGCATTGGCGATTGCGGCGGCGGTGCTTACGCGGAAGGCGTGCGAGTGCGCCGGAGTTTGAGCAAGGGTCAGCGTGACCGCTTCGCTGCCGCCCCCGGAGGCGTAAGGCCGGTTGA
>NZ_JANIBK010000273.1 GCF_024505165.1 Methylomonas rivi | reverse complement strand
ATGGAACGTTTCAATCCACGCGCCCGCGTGGGGCGCGACCTGAGACGTTGCGGGCGGCCGGGTTTACCGTGGTTTCAATCCACGCGCCCGCGTGGGGCGCGACACAGACAAGGCGCAAAAGCAGCAAAACCGGAAAGTTTCAATCCACGCGCCCGCGTGGGGCGCGACTGCAACTCTTCAAGTTCTGCGTATGTTTTACGGTTTCAATCCACGCGCCCGCGTGGGGCGCGACTTAAACCAGGTATACTTATTACCAACGAAACGGGTTTCAATCCACGCGCCCGCGTGGGGCGCGACGCGTTGCTTGCGCGGCGCGATTTAGTCATCTGGTTTCAATCCACGCGCCCGCGTGGGGCGCGACTGTATTGTGCGGTTTAAAGAGTGGTACGGCATGTTTCAATCCACGCGCCCGCGTGGGGCGCGACGTTAAACCAGGTATACTTATTACCAACGAAACGGGTTTCAATCCACGCGCCCGCGTGGGGCGCGACATAGACAAATACGAAGCCGTGCGTTTGTTCGGCGTTTCAATCCACGCGCCCGCGTGGGGCGCGACATCATGCTAGAGATAGCGGCCACTAAATTTAGCGTTTCAATCCACGCGCCCGCGTGGGGCGCGACGTCTGGCACGTGTACGGATCAATCGGTCAGTCTAAGTTTCAATCCACGCGCCCGCGTGGGGCGCGACTAACCTGCCGATGGCATTCGGCGACTATGAAGGTTTCAATCCACGCGCCCGCGTGGGGCGCGACGGTCTTACCTATTACAATTCAACCGATACGTGGTTTCAATCCACGCGCCCGCGTGGGGCGCGACCCCTTTTTGACTAAATCTGGATCAAGAATGGTGTTTCAATCCACGCGCCCGCGTGGGGCGCGACGGGGCTGGTTCGAGGTCGGGAACCTTGAACGGTGTTTCAATCCACGCGCCCGCGTGGGGCGCGACAACGCCATTAGGCAATTTTTCCCATTGCGTTTGTTTCAATCCACGCGCCCGCGTGGGGCGCGACTTCTTCAATATCTGCATTACAAGGAGGTATTTCAGTTTCAATCCACGCGCCCGCGTGGGGCGCGACGAATTCCTCGTAAATTATTGTATTTTGGTAAGGTTTCAATCCACGCGCCCGCGTGGGGCGCGACATAGCCATTCTAAAATTTGGTAACGTTAATCGAGTTTCAATCCACGCGCCCGCGTGGGGCTCGACATACTTATGATTTCCGACTTGTACGATAAGTATGCTTTCAATCCACGCGCCCGCGTGGGGCGCGACTTCTTGGTTGTCATTTAATCCGCCTAACGCTTCGTTTCAATCCACGCGCCCGCGTGGGGCGCGACAAAATCCGCGTGTTATGTACGCGGCAATTTCAGTTTCAATCCACGCGCCCGCGTGGGGCGCGACCCGGTTTTGTTCAATTGAGTGCCGGGATAGATACGTTTCAATCCACGCGCCCGCGTGGGGCGCGACCTCCAGCGCTCAAAGCGTCAACAGCGTTAGCAGTTTCAATCCACGCGCCCGCGTGGGGCGCGACGAAAGGACCTACTTGTAACATTAAACGAGATAAGTTTCAATCCACGCGCCCGCGTGGGGCGCGACAGCAAGAAGCTGCTCAACGTGAAGAGAAAATTCGTTTCAATCCACGCGCCCGCGTGGGGCGCGACCCATAAGCTGAGCATTTCCGCTCGCCCATATCGGTTTCAATCCACGCGCCCGCGTGGGGCGCGACGTGCTCCAGTATATTTCCACCGCCGCTCAGCCATGTTTCAATCCACGCGCCCGCGTGGGGCGCGACATGCTAAATACCATTAATGCATTAAAAATCTACGTTTCAATCCACGCGCCCGCGTGGGGCGCGACATTCTGCCTGCCTGCGTTTAACCAAGCCTGAAAGTTTCAATCCACGCGCCCGCGTGGGGCGCGACGGCATAAAATCATGGGGTGCATACAAATCGACAGTTTCAATCCACGCGCCCGCGTGGGGCGCGACGACATATTCGTTAACGCCTTTTGTTGCTGCGATGTTTCAATCCACGCGCCCGCGTGGGGCGCGACCCATGCCCGCGCTACCTGGGTCAATTAGTCATGTTTCAATCCACGCGCCCGCGTGGGGCGCGACGCAAGTTGTTCGGGAGTTGCGTTTGCAATGCCTGTTTCAATCCACGCGCCCGCGTGGGGCGCGACCGTATTGTGAGTTTCTCGCTTAACGCGCTGTTTGTTTCAATCCACGCGCCCGCGTGGGGCGCGACGTCCCGGGTGCAGATCGGCAAATATTACGCCGGGTTTCAATCCACGCGCCCGCGTGGGGCGCGACGGTTACTCCGCATCGCAATACCCCAT
>NZ_JANIBK010000272.1 GCF_024505165.1 Methylomonas rivi | reverse complement strand
CGGCGCGTCCCGGCGATATAGCACGCTGTAGCGCTGCCCGCCGTCGTCGGCCACGATGACGCCGAAACGCTTGGCAAAGCCGTAGCCGGGCATGCGCCTGGCGGCGGACACCGGTTCCGTTAATTCGCCGATCGGCAATTCAAGGTTCGACATTTAACGGGTTTTGATCGGTGGCGTCCGGCAACAGCGGCTGTTGCTCATTGGGCATCAACAGCAGCCCGTCTCGATTGAATTGCTGCTGCTTCTCGCGCATATAGCTGTATTTGTCATGGGTCACGCCGGCGGCCGCATCGCCTTCGCGCATGATTCTCGCTCTTAAAAACACCATCAGATTGGTCTTGTTGACCGTGGTGCTGGTCGATTGGAACAAATAGCCCAGCAGCGGAATGTCGGACAGCAGCGGCACCTTGTCGACCACTTCGTTGACGTCGTCCTTGATCAAACCGCCCAGCACCAGCACCTTGCCGTCGTCGACCAACACCGAGGTTTCGATCTGGCGTTTATCGAAGCTTTGCCCATCCTGCCCGGTTACGCTGGAGACTTCCTGGGTGACTTTCAATTTGACCGCATCGCCTTCGTTGATTTGCGGCAACACCTTGAGTTTGATGCCAACATCCTGGCGCTGCACGGTGGTAAACGGGTTGCTGGCCCCCGAGGTATTGGTGGTAAAAGTGCCGGTATTCAGCGGAATATTCTGGCCGACGATGATGCTGGCTTCTTCGTTATCCAAGGTCACCAGGGAAGGCGTCGACAGGATGTTGACATCGGTATCGGTGGCGAAGGCATTGATCAGTGCCTTGATTTCGCTGCCGGCCAAGTAACCGACGCTCAAGCCTTTGCCCAGGGAAGAGACGAATTGCGAGAAATCCAGCGAATCCTTGCCATCCTTGCTGTAAGCGCCGAACACCTTGCCGCCTTCCTTGGTTTGCCATTCCACGCCGAGCTGCTGGTTTTTGTCGTAGCGTACTTCGGCAATGATGGCTTCGATATGCACCTGCGCCCGGCGCACGTCCAATTGCCGCACCACATTTTTCAGGGTACGCATCTTATCGTGCGGCGCGGTGATAATCAGCGAATTGGACGCTTCGTCGGCCCGCACGTCGAACACTTTGTCGGTATTGGCCTTGGTTTTGGCCTTATCAGCATTCTCATCCTTCAGCGAGCCCACCCCGGTCAAGGTTTCCACCATATCCTTGGCCAGCGCATAACGCAGATAAATCACCTCGGTATTGCCGTCCTTTTCTATCGGCGCATCGAGATTGGCGATCAACGCCCGCATTTGCAGGCGCGTATCCGGGTTGCCGCCGATGATGATGCTGTTGGTGCGTTCGTCGGCCACCAACGGCGGCGGCGCGGCGGTTTTGCCGGCGTTGCTGGCGGTGAGCAGATTATTCAGGGGTTGAATCAAGTCCGCCGCATTGCCGTGGCGCAGATTGATCACTTCGATGGCCTGGGCGTCGCTTTTGTCGACCTGTCTGATCATCATTTCCACCCGCGCCACGTTGGCGGCGGTATCGGAAATAATCACGGTATTGCTCTCGGGCACCGCCGCCATAAAGGCGTATTGCGGCATCAGCGGCATCAAGGTCTGCACCAATTGATTGGCGTCGACATGCTGGACCTGCACGATGCGGGTTTGCTGCTCGTCGCCGTTTTTGGCGTCGGGCCGCAACTCGCCCGGCGCGCCGTCCTGCTTGGCCGAGGTATTGGGCACGATTTTAACGATATTGCCGTTGGGCACCGCCGAGTAGCCGTGGACTTTTAATATCGACAGGAACACATCGTACACCTGTGCCGCGCGCATGGGGGTTGAGGTCACCACGGTAATGTTGCCGGTAATGCGCGGGTCGACCACAAAATTTTTGCCGGTGGCGTCCGCCACGGTTTCGATCAAGGCCCGGATATCCACATCCTTGAGGTTCAGCGAAAACTCCTGCTGCTCCGCCCAGCTTGTTTGGCATAACAAAACCAATAGCCAGCCCAGCCACACGCGTGTTTTTTTCATTGCAATGGTGTTGAATAGAAAAGTGAATTAGGGGTTCGGCGCCGACAACGATAGGGGATTGGGCTCGAATTTCAGGGATTCCAAACGCTGCCGATGTTTTAAGACCACCCGTGTTTTTTCGATACGCTGCAACACGGCGTCTTCCGGCAACGTGTCGCCTTCGCGGTACTTTTGTTGCATGCCATCGGCGGTTTGGATGATGGCGTAACGGTTAGCCGACGGGCCGGAAAGCAAAAAAGTCCCCAGCAATTTGAGCTGCAAAGGGGTCGCCACCACGGCGGCGGCCTCCTCTTCAACGTCGGTTTCTTCCCTCCCGAATAAATGCCAATCGGCGATTTCCAGATAATCGGCGGCAGCGGCGTTCGCCGCCGCCGGCAC
>NZ_JANIBK010000271.1 GCF_024505165.1 Methylomonas rivi | reverse complement strand
CGCCGCCGGCCCATGCTGTGTTGCAGCAAGCCCGCCAGTACCATCAACAAGGCGGCCCACAGCAGATAGCCGATAGCCAAACCGGCATGCTGCACAACCAGATGCGGCAACAACAGGGTTTGCAACAGGATGAAACCGGCCAGGGCCAGCGGCAGCCAAACGATGACGGGTACCGCAAGACGGGATGCGCTATGCAGCAAGGGCCAGGCGCACAGGCAGGCCAGCAGGCCGGCGGCCACGGCCAGCCATTCCAGATGAAACGAAGTCACCGGAAACAGCTGCCAGGGCGCGAACAGCGGCAACAGCGGCACGGCCGCCAGCAGCGCGAGAGCGATCCGGGATGAAACGAAGGCGACTGAAGTCATACGGCAAATACGGCTGAAAGGGAATGGTTATGGGAAAAAGCGCGTGTCAATGTCGGGTTTCTCTGGTTTTGTTGTGGCTCCCATGTCTCCGCAAGGGAACGCATACGGGCATTCGGGCCGGTGCGTGTTCCCACGGCGTAAAGCGGGCGCTCGAAAAAGGTTTAAGCGTTGCCCCTGACGCAAGGGCAGCGCTTAAACCGGAAATGGCCGGCGTTTGCGGCGGAATGGGTTCCCGCGCCGCGGCGCGGGAACCGCAAACCAAGGTTCAGGCCGTTACCGGCATCAAACCCTTAGTTTTGTACAGCCGTGGCCAGATTTTGATCGGCGATCGTGCCGTCCGGCGCGATGATGGTCAGCAGGCGGGCTTTGGTCAGGTACTCACCATCGGTGATGTCTGTACCTGCGTCGTCGCCATCGGAACCGACCAGGAACAAGCCGATGTAACGCGAATAGTGCTGGTTCGGATCGACGTTGTTGGCCGGATTGGCGGCATCGGTCTTGCCGAAGCTGGGGGATTTGCCGATGGACACCGAGCTGGTGGCGGTGCTGGCAGCGGCATCGCTACCGAAGCCCAAGGCAACTACTAAGTGACACTCGTCGCCTTCCAGCGCGTCGCTGTAACGGTTTTGAATGTAGTTATCATCACCTGCAGGAAAATTAACATCTGCAGGTGTAATTGGAAGCGCTACGCCATCTGCCTGACAGCCCGTCAGACCGGGAACCACAGCGATATTTGCGATCGGGCCGTCATCGCCGATGCCATTGTCTTCGAAATGCTCTTGTTCTTGCGCATTTTGAGGGTTAAAGCTTTCGTTGTGGGCCAAGTTTGGAATCACGCCGGTTGTGTTAAGGCCTGCATCGGGCGAATTCCACTGTTGTAATTCATTGATGCCGGCTCTACCCAAAGAAAAAGTTACATTTGATGCAGCGTTGCCCGTAGCCCAGGTTGAAATGACGGCTGTCAATTGGGTCGGCAGAGCGCTGATCAACGATGCACCGCTGGCCAAGTTATCCCATTGGTTAGGATAGGAATTAGTCACCGCTTTGTATTGACGAATCGCGTTGTCGACTTTGACGTTGGCATCCGCCGCCGCCGCTGCCTGCGCCTTGTCGCCGACGCCGTCGTAGGCGATCAGGGCGCCCACCGCCAACGCGGCAATCAGCGTAATCACCACCAACAGTTCCAGCAAGGTGAAACCCGCCTGTTTTGCCTGCAATTTGAGTTGTTTTATTTTCATCGTTGTTCTCTTGTTATCGACCCTCAACCGCCTCGCGCGGTCTGTTGGCCATCGGTTTATTGAATTGCTATTGATGCGACCCGTTCGCACTCGTTTTTAAAAAATCGCACTCCGTCTCCGCGTTCCCGAGCGCCCGCGCGGGAACGCATGCTCAGCCGTCCGGCATATCCACCACGAAGCGGTATTGTTTGCCGCAGTGCAGGATGACTTCTTTTTGCTGGCGCTTGAGTATCTTCACTTCCACCCGAATCTCGCCGAAGCCGTCGTGGCGCAACACATCGTCCAGCAGTTGCAGCAGTTTGTGTTTGAGCGGATCGGCGGTTTTTTCCAAGGCTTCGTTCATGGTTTATCAGTCTGTTGCGTGGGTGTTTGTCCGGGTTATTGGGCCAGTTTGTAGCCGCCGGCGCGGGCCTGTTGCAGCCAGTATTCGGCTTTTTCCTGTTCCGCCAGGTCGTTGCTGACGGCATAAATGCGGTACAGCATGTACTGGGCGTGGGCGTGGCCTTGCTTGGCGGCGGTTTCGAACCACTGCGCGGCTTGCCGCCAATCGGGTTCGCCGCCCAAGCCCAGGTAGTAGAGTTCCCCCAGCAGCGTCTGGCTGTTGGGATTGCCGAAACGCGCCGAGCGGTGGCACCAGTCGAAGGCCTGGGCGAAGTTGATCTGCCGCAATTTGTCGCCGTAGCGGTAGGCGTAGCAGTTTTCCGCGGCGACGTCGGCGTCCGAGTCGATGCCGATGAAGGCCGGCTGGCAGGCGTTGCAAAGCAGCAGCGCGGCAGCGCAGAGCAGTTTGACCCGCGATTGAAAGCCGTTG
>NZ_JANIBK010000270.1 GCF_024505165.1 Methylomonas rivi | reverse complement strand
GGTCAGGGCAATGTTGTCGCGGATGCTGCGGTTGAACAGCACGTTTTCCTGCAACACCACGCCGATCTGCCGGCGCAGGGACGAGACGTCGGCCAGCGCCAAATCCAGGCCGTCGACCAAGACTCGGCCGCGTTCCGGCACATACAGGCGTTGCACCAGCTTGGTCAACGTGCTCTTGCCGGAACCGGAGCGGCCGACGATGCCGATCACTTCGCCGGCGCGGATGTCGAGATTAATCCCGCGCAGCACCTCACTGCCGTCCGGCTGGTAACGAAACACCACCTGATCGAAGCGGATGCGGCCCTGAATCGGCGGCAGACTGCTTTTGTTGCCGGCCGTTTCGTTGCGGGTGTTCAAAATATCGCCCAAGCGCTGCATCGAGATACCGGTTTGCTGAAAATCGGTCCACAGCTGCGACAAGCGCATCACCGGCTGGGCCACATGGCCGGCCAGCATGTTGAACGCGATCAACTGGCCGACCGTCAGCTCGCCGTCTATCACCAAATGCGCGCCCAGCCACATGGTCGCCACGGTCACCAGTTTGCCGATCAGGGTGACGCCGCCGTTGGCGAAGATGCCGATGGTGGCGGTGCGGAAACCGGCGGCAATATAGGCGGCCAATTGTTGATCCCAATGGCGGGTCAATTGCGGTTCCACGGCCATGGCTTTGACCGTGCCAATGCCGGCGATGGCTTCCACCAAAAAGGCTTGGTTCTCGGCGCCGCGATTAAATTTTTCGTGCAGGCGGCCGCGCAACAGCGGAGTGTATAGCAACGACAACATCACATAGCACGGCAAAGACACCAAGACGATCAGGGTCAAATCCCAACTGTAATAGCTCATCACCGCCAGAAACACCACCGAGAACAACAAATCCAGCACTACCGTCACGGCGTTGCCGGTTAAAAAAGCCCGGATATTCTCCAGCTCGCGCACTCTGGCGACCGAATCGCCCACCCGGCGGGCTTCGAAATAGGCGATGGGCAGATTCAGCAAATGCCGGAACAGCCGCGCCCCGAGTTCCACGTCGATACGGCTGCTGGTGTGGGCGAACACATAACCGCGCAAGCCGGTCAGCAGCACCTCGAACAAGGTCACCACCAACAGGCCGACCGCGATCACATCCAGGGTGGTAAAGCCGCGATGCACCAGCACCTTATCCATCACCACCTGAAAGAACAAAGGCGTTACCAGCGCAAACAACTGCAACACGAAGCTGACCAACAACACCTCCAACAGCAGCTTGCGGTATTTGACCACCGCAGGGATGAACCAGGTGAAATCGAATTTACCCAATTCCGCCGCCAACGAAGCCCGCGACGTGAATAGAATCAAATCGCCTTGCCAGCGTTCGCCCAGTTCAACAAGACTCAAACGCTGCGGCCGGCCGCTGGTGGGCGATTGAATCAACACTTGCTCGGCTTCCACTTTGGCCAGGATGAAATAACTACCGTCAATGGCGCGGGCCAGGGCCGGCAGCGGCGTGGTCGACAAACGGCCTAACGATACGTTGACGGCCTTGACGCTCAGGCCCAGCTTTTTTCCCGCCAGCAAAATTTCGCTGTTGCCGAAGGGCCGGCCGCCGTCGCGGTACTCGTGCGCCAACTGGTCCGGATCGGCGGCAATGCCGTGCAGGCGGGCCATCATGACCAGGCCAATCAGGCCGGTATCGGTGTTGGGGGCTTGTTGCGGGGAAGGATTAGCTTGCGGCGGTTCGAAAGGGGATGCCGGCGGCTGTTTAAAAGTCATGCTTTCCTCGTTTCAGTGACACAGGTTTGATGGGATAATCCAGTTCCCTCGCGGGGCATCAATGGGAACCCATAGAGCTGTAGGCCGGAATAAGCCCGCCCGGCGCCAGCAAGGGCGGGTGTTTCCGGCAAACGGGATGCCGGAAAATGTGCATATAATCCGGTTCCCACGGTCCTCCGTGGGAACTCATCCTGGAGCGTGAGAACAAGGAACTATGCCATGCGTTGAAACCGCCAGCGGCATATCTACTGCCAATTGGCCGCCAACACCGGCGCCAATGCGGTCTGGTAATCCGGCGGCAAGCTGGTTTGACCAGCCGCCGGCGGCGCAAAGGCCGCCATGGCGTTGACCAGATTCTCCACCTGGCTGTCCAGCAGGGTCAGGCCGTCAGTGGTTTTAAATTGTTCGACACGGTAAGCCGAGCCGGAATACCAATCCCGGACAATCAACCTATCGTCGGTGCCGATGATGCTGAGTTCCAGGTTCGAGCCGATGTGGCGGAACCAAAGTTGGTCGCTGCTTATGCCCTCATTGAAAGACAACGTGTCCGCATTACCTGCGGTTGTGTCATAGTCGGACACTGTATCCTGTCCACCGCCCCGACTGAACAGATAGCTATCGTTACCTGTGCCGCCGGACAGGTAATCGTTGCCGGTGCCGCCGTCCAGGGTGTCATTTCCACTACTA
>NZ_JANIBK010000269.1 GCF_024505165.1 Methylomonas rivi | reverse complement strand
ACATTAGCGATAGTATCAGTCGCTCAACCACTGGGTTAACTGATGTAGCCGGAAGTGAAATTTACCGTTTTGATTTAGCCCTATCCAGCCCTATAGCATTGAACAGCAATGACACCTATTACTTATCCGTCGTCAATGAATTTGACCAAAATGATGCGAGTGCTATTTGGTATTGGCTGTTAAGCAATAATGCGGGAAGCAATTATTTTCGATTGTCCGACGCGGAGGCATGGCTAAGCGATACAACAGGAAATATGGCCTTCAGCGTTTCGACTACAGTCCCCCTGCCTTCGGCTTTAGGTTTGTGGCTTGTAGGTGGTGCTTTGATCGGGTTTTTGGGTAAACGCAAGGCCTGAGTCGAGGTTTATAAAAAGCGTCCAAGTGTTCCTTTGATTGTCCGGTTATGCACTTTTAACGGACGATCAAACGAGCTGTTTTCGGAGTCTTTGGTTGACCGCTTTTGGCCGATTGTGTTGAAAAAGGCCCTTTTGTGAAAAAAGTGCTTTTTATAAAAATTATTTTCCATTTAAAACAATAAGTTAAAAAGTCGACTGATGGCAAAATTGGCCTAAAACCACCAGAAACCGCCTTTTTCAACACAATCGGCCGGGTCTTGCCTGCCAGTTACTAAAAAATTAGGCAATTTGAACGGCAGGTTTCGGGTTTAAATCCGTTTAAAAATATCCCGTTTCGTCTTTATTTGGCTGCGTTATGGTGGGTGACATCTTGAAGTCACAGAACTTCAAAGTCAATGGCTATCAATCGAGTTGGATTAAAGCTAACTTGGCAGCTCAGCCTATTCGCAGTACGATAAGCTCGTTAAGCAAGGTTGGAGATCACCAATGCCCTCGTTTTCATCACACTCACGTCGCTTAAGACTTTCAACTAAGCCGAACCAAACTGATTCCGTAAATTCGGTATTTTCTGGTCATCATGCCACGGTCAATTGTCTCGAATGTAATCGGACCATGGTACCAAGGGTCGTGACGTATTATGGTCAACCACTGCGATCAATCTGCCCGTTTTGCGGTGCGACCTTTGCAAAGTTTCCGAGTGGCTTACAGCGCCTTTTGCATCGTTTTCATACCCGGAAGCTATCGTTTACAGTTTTTTTTCGTCTTTTGATTATTGCTATTGGTTTTGCCGTCATAGGGTCTTTAAGTTCTTGGGAGTTTCTACCTCGTAGCTTGGGACGTTTTGCAATATTCGGTACCATTATCTTTGCACCGCTAGCCTTGGCAGAACTGATTTTTCAATGTGTTGAAATCATAGCAGCCAAGTTCTCTCACCAAAGTAATCACTATTGGGCCGCTATAGTCTTATTGACCATATTTACTGCTAATCAAGTTCAAGAAGTTACTGCTTACCTTGTGATGTTTTTCATTGTGATGTTGATTCGCTGGCTCATTTCTGGCTTAGCTCAATTCCGCGAATCATCACACGAAACACACTTCAATAATTAACCAATCCGCGGGCTCGATTGTAGTTAGCGACCTGATTGATCAGATCATTTCTATTTTGTCCCGCAGCACTTTTCAGTAGTTCGGCGATATTATTTCCATCGTTCGAACCCTCCTCATCTAGGAGTTTCCGCTTTGCGTAACCCAAATCTCCAGCATTGTCACCATAGACGGCAATACCAGAGAAGGCATCAATCATAGCCGCTCGGTAATAGACTTGTTGGCTGGGAGTTAGTTTATCCGCTACTTCATTAACTCTTTGGTCGGCCCAGTTTTTTGTTGCCTCTTTAAATCCAGAATAAGATTGAGATGCACCATACTTTATAGCGTCCCAGTAATCAGCACCCTTAGTATATGCTTCGTTAGCATGAGTCCAGAACTCCTTGACGAATTGTTGGCTACCAGCTCCCACTGCCTCGATGTTTTTGACTGAATTATAAAGACTGCCCCCCAGATAATTGTAAGAAGCCTCTGCGGCCGAAGGCGTGTCATTGGCAGCCGCCGCAATGGATTGCCTAAAGCGCTCCGCTTTGATGTTCCCCAATTGCTCAAAGCCTTCTTTTGAATTTTGTTCACGCTCAGCCAGATTTCGATCGTGCTGTGCTTCAACTCGGGCTTCGCCGCCGGCAATTTTTCCTTTTGCTGAATGAATCGTTGCCTGTGCTCGTTGATTTAGCGATTCGGTTTCAACGTGTGGAACCTTGAGGTTGGCCTGTTCTACGTTGGCTTGAACCCTGCCAGTCTCTGGTGCATTGGCTTTCAGCGATTCGTTTTGGTTAGCGTTCCAGGATTGATCGGCCTGTGGCGCATTAAACGCATCACCGAGCAGTTGGTAACCCAAGATTTGCGCCTGGTGCGATTGCTGATCGTCCAGCGTTCGGTAACTGGGTGAGGAGAAGCCGGTCAATAACGACATGCCGGCGGCGGCATAGGCTTGATCGGCATCGCTAATCCACCCCGACGCTTTCCACTGTGAGGCCAACCGCTGTGTATCACCTCGCAAGCCGTATTT
>NZ_JANIBK010000268.1 GCF_024505165.1 Methylomonas rivi | reverse complement strand
AGCAGCGCCGCAAGCGGCGGCCGGCCGGTCTGCAAGAGGAGTCGGCTAGCAACCCGGATTGACTGCCGCCGGCCGCTGGCGAATAATGAAAACCGTTAACCGCTCGACAAAAGGGATAACCCAAAATGCGCATAACCAACCGTTCTCGCTCCGAATGACATACATGACTTCTATCTCATGACCAGCGTATTCATCAGCTACAGCCACGACGATGACCTTCACCAGCAACGGGTTTATGTCCTAGCCGACCGGCTAATCAAAGACGGTGTCAAAGTCATTCTCGACCGCGATTATAAGGATGGTGGGCCGGACGAAGACTGGGATAATTGGTCGGAAAAGCAAGCCGCTAACGCAGAGATCGTATTACCGGTCTTCACGCCGGAATACCTTAAGTGCTGGAGTGGAGATCAAGCTCCAGGAAACCGATTAGGAGCAATTCTCGAAACTAAGGTAATTAAGCGGAGAATTGTCGAATCCGGCAGTAGTATCGAGTTCTGCCGCACCGTCGTTTTTGAAGCGGATCACCGCAATTGCATCCCCCTTTCGATAAAAGGTATACATACCTTCGACGCGCAACGGGATTACGCTCAAATCCTCGCCTGGTTACGTTTAAAAGACGCCGCGCCAGAACCCAATACCAGCACCATCGAACTTTCCTGGCCCAAAATCCCAGACGACTATCCCTGGCCGCTGGCTGATCGGGTGGAATTATTCGATAGTTTCAAGGCGGTGCTTGGTCGAAGCATGCCGCAACGGATTTTTCTGATCGCAGGCGCCAGCAATACCGGCAAAACCGTACTACTCAACGCACTGTTCAAACTGGCAAAACAAGTGCAACTCGACGCCGTTCTGCTCGATTTAAAAGGCTGCCCCAGCTTGGAAGACCTGTTCGACATCTTGGCGTTGGAAACGAACGACAGCATCTTGCCGGCGTTGCACAGCGCCCACGGCTCGGCGCGAAAAATCGCGTTATTAAAGGATTTGGAAACACTAAAAAAACCCTTGCTGCTGGGCTTCGACACTTATCAACACATCGCTCCGGACACCGCCGACTGGCTGGAAAGCCAGGTACTGCGTCGTGCCGAAAAATGCCCTGGATTATTAGTGCTGATTGCCGGCCAACAAGTCCCCGAGCCGGCAAAATATCCCTGGAACGATCTGGCGTTACCCAATAGCTTGCAACCCATACTGGAAAAACACTATTGGCGAGATTACGCGCATCAGGTTTTGAAAAGCGCGCATATCACGGACGAACATCTTGATGTTATGTTGCATATTTCCAAGGGCGACCCCGGCCAAACCAGCGCACTGTTGCAATCGTTTGCCGGTATCAAAGCATGAACGCCATGAACATTGAGCAAGCGCTGGAGCAACTCCAACAAGCCCAAAACGACCCGCAAGCCTTAACGCTGGCAACCGCGCAAATCGCCTGCGCGCCGCTGCATCCGGAATTATTCGACATACTGCAAGTAGCGGCGATACCGCATTGGTTCGATGCCAATATTCTGGCGCATTTGCTGCAAACCGATACTGAGCGGGCGAGCCATTGGTTACGGCTTTTAGAGCAATTGCCAATGGTGGAAAACTATGCCGCCCGCAATGCCCGCAACGTACACGAAACCACCCGGCTGGCGCTGCGCGCTTCGCTGGCGGCGAACGAATCGGAGCGTTTTCGCCACTTGTCCGGGCTATGCGCCGATTATTTTTCCGCCACGGAAGACTTTCAGCAAATAGAACGTATTTACCACCTACTGGGGGGGATGGCGGCCGGCGCCGACCAAATACTCTTGACGCTTTATCATACCTGGAGCACAACCGGCCGTTACAACGCGCAACAGACCCTGGCGCTGGTTCTGGAAGAATTAGTCGACGGCAAACTTCTCGAAGGCGCGGTGCTGGCCCGTACTCTGGTGGTCAACGGTTGGATTCGCGGCAGCCGTATGTCCGCAACGTTAACCGAAACCTTGGCCCGGCAGGCCGTCGAACTGTTTAGCCAAGCCAAAGACGAATATGGCGAAGCCGATGCACGCGACTGGTTGGGCGGAGCATTACAAACGGCAGGCAAACTCAAACATGCCATGTCCGAATTCCGCAGCCAATTCAAAATTCTGAGTCGTTTAACCCAATGCGATCCGGACAACAGCGACTGGCTGAGGGATTTGGCGGTCTCGCATACTAAAGTCGGCGGCGTGTTGCAAGCCCAGGGGAATCTGGCGGCTGCGTTACAGAAATATCGAGCCGGTATGGACATCATGCGCCGCCTGAGCGAGCGCGACCCGGACAACAACGGCTGGCTGCGGGAGTTGTCGGTATCGCACAACTGTGTCGGTCGCGTGTTGCAAGCCCAGGGCAATCTGGCCGGCGCGCTTGAGGAATATCGGGCCGATATGGACATCATGCGCCATCTCAGCGCACGCGACCCGGACAACAGCGGCTGGCTGCGGGAGTTGTCGATATCGCATAACTGTATCGGCGGCGTGTTGC
>NZ_JANIBK010000267.1 GCF_024505165.1 Methylomonas rivi | reverse complement strand
CGGGGAATAGCCGCCATGTTCAGCGCGATGAACGGTTTGTCGGCGCGCGGGCTCTGGCAATGCAGAGCCCGCGCCGCCAGTTCCTTGCCGGTGCCGGTTTCGCCGTTAATCAGCACGGTCATCGCCGAACGCGCCGCCTTCCGCAACGTGCTTAGCAAAGTCTGCATGGCCGGCGACTCGCCCAACATGATGGGGATATCGATACTACGCGGCTGATCGGCTTGGCAAATAGAAGTAAGACTGTTCAAGGCACTTAACTTTTTATTCATTGGCAAATCACAAGTAGTGTTTTCACGAATGCTTGCTAGAGCGACTTATCAAAACTAATCAGGCAGGACAGGAAAACGGCATGCTGTCCGGTAATCAGCTCTTGGCTATTGTTAAATTTAAAAAAGCCACCTTGGCTGCCTGTCGAATCGTCATAACGATACTCGCTGCGCAGCGCCACCGAGGCCGAATCCAGTGGGATTTTGTATTCCAATGTGGCCGTTATCGACTTGATCAATTGCCGATTGCCGGTTAAACGCCCGTCGCCGTCCCAGTAAATTTCCGGGCGCAATGCCACGCTCCAAGGTCCGTCGATATGCCAACGGCTGAACAATGCGGAGCCCATCCACAACATTTGTCGATCTGTGCTGGACTGGGCTAAACGTTCTGTGCCGACGTCGTAGGCCAGCGCTACCGTCACATCCTGACCGGTCCATTGCAGAATCGAATCGGAAAAATAACGCCAGTTTGCGGTGTCGGTGTTGCGTTGTTCCGGCCCGGCAAACAGGTTTTGGGTGAATTTCCATGCTGGGCTGATCGTCCACGCCACTTGCGAGGCATATTTCGGCTGATCGCTACGATAGGCCAGATAGTCGTAATCGCTGACCAAGTACAAGCCGACCGTGACATCCTGATTAAGCGGATATTGGCCGCCAAAGCCAAGCAGATAATAAGGTGAATAATCGGCAATCCAGGAGCGCGTGTAATTGAAATTATCTTTGGCGAACATCGACTCAAAGCCGATGAAGCTATTCATCAATCCTGCGGTCAAGGTCAAGCCGTTGCCGATCGGCGCCAGATAACTGACATTGGCGCGCGACAGGTAACGCAGAATGCTATAGCCCGGCAATCGATCGCTGCCCGGCACTTGTCCGTCAGTGTCGTAACCGGCCTGAGCACCGATTTCCAATCCCCAGCGCGAAGATTCCGAGGCCAATTTACGCAAATAGAACATGCCCATGTTGGGGGTGAATTCATTCAAGCGCATCGTGGTTGCCTTGCTGCGATAGGCGATTTCGTCATCGCTTTGAAAGGCATTGGCATAGCTCAAATCAATGGTAACGCCGACTTGCCATTCGCTAGTATCCGCCCAAGCGTGATGGCAGCCGATGAGCAGCAGCGCCACCCAATTAAGTTTGCGATGTTTAATAACCATAAAGATACGCACGGATTCGATTTAATGCTTGTCTGCGCCGGGTAAACTGGCTTGATCCAAAGCCAGATTCAACTTCAACACGTTGACTCTGGGTTCGCCGAATACCAACCACTGCCGGCCTTCGGTATGCGCGTCGACCAATTCGCGCAACTTGCCTTCGCCGATTTTGCGGATTTTGGCGATGCGTTTGATCTGGTATTCCGCCGCCGCGATGCTGATGTGCGGATCGAGGCCGCTGCCGGAGGCGGTGACCAAATCCACCGGTACCGGCGCCGTATTGCCCGGGTCGGCGTCCTTCAAAGCTTGAATACGGGCAGAGACCGCCTCGGTCAGCGCCGGATTGGTCGGCCCCAGGTTGGAACCGGCGGAAGCGGCGGCGTTGTAACTATAGGGTCCGGTAGCCGACGGCCGGCTCCAGAAGTATTTCGGCTCGCTGAAGGTTTGGCCGATCAGTTCCGAACCGATGGGCTGGCCTTTGTCGTTCTTGACCAGACTGCCGTTGGCCTGATCGGGAAACACGGTTTGGGCGATAATGGTGACCAATGCCGGATAAGCGGCGCCGGTTACCAGGGTCAACAAGAGCAGCAGCATTGCCGCGGGTTTTAAGTAGGTAGACATATATGTTCCTTACACCAGATTCATAGCAACCAAAAGTAAATCGATGGCCTTGATGCCGATGAACGGCACGATCAAGCCGCCGACGCCGTAGACCAGCAGGTTGTTTTGCAATAGTTTTTCCGCGCCGACCGGTTGGTATTTAATACCTTTCAGGGCCAGCGGTATCAAGGCGATGATGATCAAGGCATTGAAGATCACCGCCGACAGAATGGCGCTGGCCGGAGTCGCCAGACCCATCACGTTCAGCACGTTCAAGGCCGGATAGGTGGTGGCGAAGGCCGCCGGGATAATCGCAAAATATTTGGCGACGTCGTTAGCGATACTAAAGGTAGTCAGCGCGCCGCGGGTCATCAGCATTTGCTTGCCGGTTTCGACGATTTCGATCAGCTTGGTCGGGTTGGAATCCAGATCCACCATGTTGCCGGCTTCTTTCGCCGCCTGGGTGCCGCTGTTCATCGCCACCGCCACATCGGCCTGCGCCAGCGCCGGCGCGTCGTTGGTACCGTCGCCGGTCATCGCCACCAACCGG
>NZ_JANIBK010000266.1 GCF_024505165.1 Methylomonas rivi | reverse complement strand
GTGCGCGCGGCTCGCACGCCGCCGGAACCGGCTCCAATTACAAACAAATCGACATCGTATTCAGACATGTTACTGCTCCAGTGCGGGATAAACCCGGCCGACCAGGGTTGTCCCCCGCCGGCCGGTATAACTTAACGCGGTTGTTTCAGGAAGGCCAGCATGGTATCGACATCGCTGACCTCGAACGGGTCTTCCGGGTGGTTATCGGCTATACCGGGTTCGCAGAACAACTTGACGATCATGCCGTCTTCGACCAGCATCGAATAGCGCCAGGAGCGGTAACCGAAACCGAGATTTTCCTTTTTGACCAGCATGCCCATGCCGCGGGTAAAATCGCCGTTGCCGTCCGGCAGCATTTTCACGTTCTGAACGCCAAGGTGTTTGGCCCATTGAAACATGGTGAAGGCGTCGTTGACGCTCAGGCAATACACTTCATCGACGCCTTGATCGATAATCTCCCTGTATTTGGCTTCGTAACCGGGCAAATGCGTGCTGGAACAGGTCGGCGTAAAAGCACCGGGCAAGGCCAGCACTACCACTTTTTTGCCTTTAAAAATAGCGTCACTGCCGACATCCTGCCAGCGGAACGGGTTGTCTCCGCCCATGCTTTCGTCGCGGACACGGGTTTTGAATACGACATTGGGTACTTTGCTGTTCATTTGAATTCTCCAGGTTGGTGAGGGGTTCGGTCCGAATCGCGGTGCGTTCGGTACGGGATTTAGTCTACCGATCAAGGTTTGCAATGAAAAATCGATTGTTTGTATAGTATCGATTGATTTAATCAATACACTTTGCCGCCATGAATCTTAGAGACTTACGTTATTTAATCGCCGTGGCCGACCTGCGCAGCTTTGTGCAGGCCTCGGAACACTGTCACATCAGCCAGCCGACGCTCAGCACCCAGATCAAGAAACTGGAAGACCGCCTGGGTGTGCAAATCTTCGAACGCAATAACAAACGGGTGCTGGCCACGGAAGTGGGCGAACACATTATCGCTACCGCCCGCCGTATCTTGAAGGAAGTCGACCACATTCAGGAACTGGCGGAAACCGCCCGCGACCCCTTGGCCGGCAACCTGCGCATCGGCGCTTTTCCTACCCTGTCCACCTATATTTTCCCGGCCTTGGTGCCGTTGATCAAACAAGCGCTGCCGCGCATCCGGCTGATATTGGTCGAGGAAAAAACCGAGGAGTTGGTTCGCCAATTGAAAAACGGCCAAATCGATATGGCCTTGCTGGCAATGCCTGTCGGCGACGATTTTTTACAAACCCAAGCGCTGTTCGACGACGAATTTTTGCTGGCGGTAGCCGCCGACCACCCATTGGCCAAGGCCGACAAAATCCGCCAGCAGGATTTATCCGGCCAACAATTATTGTTGCTGGACGAAGGCCATTGCCTGCGCGGTCAGGCCTTGCAAGTTTGCCAAATCAACGGCGCAGAGGAACAGCAGGATGTGCGGGCCACTGGCCTGGAAACCCTCAGGCAAATGGTGCGGGCCGGCACCGGCATTACCTTTATGCCGCGCATTGCCGTGCGCGAACACGACGCGGGCATTCGTTACATCCCTTTCCAAACGCCGGTGCCCAGCCGCAACATCGGTTTGGCATGGCGCAAGACCAGTGCGCGCGGCCATTTGATCGCCGAAATCGGCCGCCTGATAATGCGGGCGGCAAGACAAATCGCCGCATAATTTCAATCAAGCCTGTTTCGCGGACATAACAAAAACCAGGCAGGCGCATTTTTCTCTTGACATATTATTGAGAATCATTATCATTTGTATCCGATAGTTCTCTCTCGTGCTATCGCCGGCGCACCTGGTCATTCTCCAAAGCATCAGCAGCGTGCGCCGTTTTAATTTTTTCCTTGAGTTTTTTCAAGAGGTCGCTATGCCTAAAGTCGAAGCCGAGCTTACCGGCCAACAAGACATGAGCCAATTGCATGCCGCCACCTGCTTGATGATGACCCGTTTCATCAACGGCCACCATTGTCCCAAGCTGGCCCATGTCATCGTGCATCAATTGCAACAGTTACTGGCCCATCCCCAGCAAACGCCGGATAGCCGCGGCATGTATCTGCAATTGCTGGAGCACTGGCAAGGCGTTTCCAGTTTATTGCTGGAACAAAGGCCGGACTCGCGGCGAACCAGCCTATACCATTGAGATTACTTATGACCCAGCCATCGTATAAACCGAAAATTGATGAGGCCCGGCCGCCGGCGAACGGCGAAAACGGCGGCGGCCGGCCGCGGATCAGCAGCAAACAGCTGTTCGCCGACCGGAACGAAATCGTCATCGAACATCAGGGCGACGAATACCGGCTCCGCATCACCAGCAACGGCAAATTGATTTTGACCAAATAACCCTTTCCACCGCACAGCCAGCCACCCCTCCGGTAGCCTGCCAAGCGTTAACACTACGCACAGCATGAGGCTACATGACCCCGTTACAGTTTGTTGCAACAGCAACGGCAACACTTCCGCAATCGCGCGCTTGCCGGGCAACGCCATCCGGCGCGGGCGGATCCGTTGAACCGGAGCATGACTTTTCATTCGCGCGGACATGAAAATCCGCCTTGCTTCGGCCCGGCCGGTCGTTGGCATGGGCTTGTTCCGGCACGGATGCCGACGCCGCGCCGTGGCTGCAGGGAC
>NZ_JANIBK010000265.1 GCF_024505165.1 Methylomonas rivi | reverse complement strand
AGCCTTGCCCTGGCCGGGTTACAGGCCGGCGCGACCGGCGTCTTGGATCGCGAGCACCCGGCCGCCGAGTTGGCGGCAATCGTTAGGCATGTCTTGGCCGGCGAATACTATCTGGATCAAAACATCGCGCAATTGCTCGCGATACGCCATATCAAAAAATTACTGGCCCCTTTTACGGCCTTGAGTTCCCGCGAGTTCGACGTGTTTTGCCTGCTGGCCGAAGGTTGCAGCCTGCAAGCCATCGGCGAACAACTCGGCATCAGCCGCAAAACCGTCTCGAATTGCCAAACCTCGGTCAAGCTGAAGCTGGGCATCGACAACCGGCGGGACATGGCGGCTTTTGCAAAAAGCCATGGCCTGGTCGCCGCCGACGCGGTATGATTCCCGTTGTTCGGGAATTTTTCCTTTTTTTAGCGAGGTGTATCATGAAAACCACAACATTGAAAATTGCCGCATTAGCCGGCCTGAGCCTACTTTCCGTCAATGCCATGGCCGTCGATCAAGGTCTTGAAAATTGCATTCAGGCCGTCAAAAAAGAAAAAGCCGGCGAGCTGGTCAAGCTGGAAAAGCTTAACGTAGCGGGCAAAGGCGCTTACGAACTGGAATTACGCGACAACAACCGCCAGGAGTGGGAATTTATGTGCGATGCGGACAGCGGCAAGCTGACCGAGAAAGAAGCGGAAGTCTCCGACCCCGGCAGCCAGGCCTTTAAGAAAAACGTCAAAATCACCGAAGAAGACGCCGCCGCGATTGCCCTGAAAGCCAACCCCGGCACCATAGAGGAAGTCGAGTATGAAGTGGAGGAAAACGGCGCTTCGTCCTACGAATTCGATATCGTCAACGACAAAGGCGTCGAGACCAAAATCGAGGTCGATGCGGCCAGCGGTAAAATCATCGAGACCGCCATTGAGGAATGGGAAATCGGCGAAGAAAGCGACGAGCGGCGTTGATTAATCATCCCAATGCCCGGTTCGTGCCGGGCATTGCTGCTTACGCCATGGGCATGAATCCTGTTCCGGAATTCGAATTGCTCCGAATCGCGCGATTATCGCTCCCCTGCCCTCTCCCGGATGAGGTTGTCGTAAAAGGTAAGTCCGGCTGAATGCAATAAAGCCCAACATTTTGATTTTGTTGGGTTACGCTACGCCAATCCAACCTACATTTTGGCTTTTTCGACAACCTCCGGAGGGCGTGGGAACGGATGCGCCGAAATTTGAAGCGCGCAAGGTTTAAATCCCCCTTGCGCGAACCGGCCCGTTGCTCCAGCGGCACTTCATTCTCCGCTTACTCTCCCGGATTCTGCCGGCTTAGGATTTCGTCGAAAACAACATCCCCGTATTTTCGGGATTGTTGCCGGTAGGAGGGGCTTTAGCCCCGATCGAGGCGCTCATCGCGGCTAAAGCCCCTTCTACAAGTAAATCTATTTCGGTAAGTTTTTTCCAACCATATCCTTAAGTCGATAACGCCGCCAGTCAGCAAGCGTATCGACATCCCACTGCGTGCCCAGTTCGTGCGCATTCAAACCGGCGCTTAACAGTCGGCGGCGGGTTTCCGCCATCACATTGGCCCCGCCCCAGGCCATATTGTTAAATAAGTCCGGCCGCGGCGCATTCAGGCCGATCAATACATAACCGCCGTCCTCGGCCGGGGCGATCACCGCATCGTGACCGCTTCGCAGCCGCGTAAAAGCCCGCCGCAAATCCTCCGCGCTCAAACTGGGGCAGTCGCAACCGACCAGCACGGCATGGCGATAGGCCAATAGCGCGTCCGTCAAGGCGTTGTGCATGCGCTCGCCCAGGTCCCTGCCGCGTTGTTCGGCCAGTTTTAGCGGGTATTGCCGGGCGCATTGGCGGAAAAACGGGTGCCTGCCGTCGGGCGCGCAACACAAAATCACCGGGCATAACGGCTTTAGAAAGGCGCGCGCTAGCGTCATCCGCGTCAGCTCGATGTGCGCCTGTACGGCTTGCTCGGCGGTCAATCCCGGTTGCAGGCGGGTTTTGACCCGGCCGGCCTGGGGCGCTTTACAGAAGATCAGCAAAACGCAGTCGGGGAATCGATAGGTCACGGTTCAGCGCTTGCGCAAAGGCCGGAACGGCATGGCCAATAAATGCAAAAAGCCCAGTTCATTAGTATCGCGAAAGCCGTTCAAGCCTATACGCATGGCGGTTTGCGGCTGCCGCGATTGCGGGCAATAGGTGTTGAACAGCCTATCCCAGCAGGATAAGGAAAAGCCGTAATTGCTGTCGGTTTCCGTTTGCAGGGCGGAATGATGTATCCGGTGCATGTCCGGCGTGACCAACAGATAGCGCAAGCTTTGCTCATAGGTTGGCGGCAGGCCGACGTTGCCGTGATTGAACAGCGCGCAGCCGTTGAGAATGATCTCGAAAGCGATCACCGCCGACGGCTCGGCGCCGAGCGCAACGACCAGCAACACCTTGTAGGCCATGGACAGCATGATCTCCAGCGGGTGAAAGCGCACGGCGGTAGTCGTATCGAAATCGGTATCGCTGTGATGGACTTGGTGCAGGCGCCAGAACCAGCGCCAGCGGTGGGCGGCGACGTGCTGCGCATAAATGGCCAAATCCAGCAGCAGCAAACTGCCCGCAAAAGACAGCCACATCGGTGCGGGCACGGCGTGGAACAGGCCGATGTTTCGCTCGGCGGCCCAGCCGGCCGCCA
>NZ_JANIBK010000264.1 GCF_024505165.1 Methylomonas rivi | reverse complement strand
GGCGCCGGTGGTGTCGATGGCGGTTATCGGCGGCGCCGGCAGGGCGCCGGTTTCGCCGCCGCGTTGCCAGATTAAACCGCGTTCGCCCAGTGTGACGACTACATTGGGCGACAGGGCTGCAAGCCGGGATAAGGCGGTCTGTTCGTCGCCGGCATATTGCCGGGCGAATTTTTCCGAACAGACCAGATACGTGACTTTGTCCATTAAGGCTAGGGTGCCGGCGTGCAGGGAGCCGGCATCCAGTACGGTGGGCGTGGAGTTGTCTATCTTATCCAGCAAAGCCAGCGACAGCTGTGGTTCGTGGCCGTCAAACAAAACGGTTTTGGGATTCGCGCCGCTAAAATCGATGCCGTCGGCGGGCAGGGCTTGGGTGTCGCCCTTGTAATTGAGCAGGGCGCGTTTGCCGTCGGGTTTGACTAAAATGATCGACAGCGGCGTCGGCGATTCGCCGCGGACGATCAGGCCGGTTTCGACGCCGGCCTGCTGTAATTCGGCGTAGTGGCTGTCGCCGTAGACATCGAGGCCAAGGTAACCGGCAAAGCCGGCCCGGTAACCCAATCTCGCCACGCAGACCGCCGCATTGGCGGCCGGTCCGCCGCCGCAACCCAACAGGCCGTCGGCAAACAGTTTTTCGTCTTCCCGTGGGTGGTGCGGCACGGAGAACACCAAGTCGTAACTGGCATGGCCCAGGCAGAGTACATCCAGGCAGGGGCGGGTATGGGACATGAAGGTTTTCCATAAATCGCGGTTAAGGGGCCGCCGGCAATGGCGAGCGGTCAAGGGCGGCATTTTAGTCTCGAAGCGGTTGCCGGCAGCAATAATTTTGGCTGTTGCCGCGGCCGCATCGGACTTAGCCGATTGTTTAATCGGGTGCTTTTGGGGATAATGCCCCAAGTTAATAATTTACGGTTGGATCATAATGAATGAACTGATGTCGTCGGGAATAGAGCTGATGTTGCTCGGCATGGGTATAGTGTTCGCTTTTTTGGCGATGTTGATCGTTGCCATCAAAACCATGTCGGCGGCGGTGGTGCGATTTTTTCCGGAATTGCCGTCCGGGCGGCACGCCGGTACCCATCACGGCGACGATTTGAGCACTATCGCCGCCATCAGCGCGGCGGTGCAGCAATACCGTAAAAAACACCAAAACAAAGACTGATTCATGCCGCATGGCGGTTCAGGCATATCGGATACACTACCCACAAGGTAAACACAACCCGACCCAAAAGGCAGCTTAAGGAGAAACAAGAGTGGCAAAGGTAAAAAAACCTTTAGGAATTACAGAAGTCGTATTGCGCGACGCGCATCAATCGATTCTGGCAACCCGTCTGCGTATCGAAGACATGTTGCCGATTTGCGGGCAGTTGGACCAAATCGGTTACTGGTCCATCGAATCCTGGGGCGGCGCTACCTTCGACGCCTGTATCCGTTACTTGGGCGAAGATCCCTGGGAGCGTTTGC
Source organism: Methylomonas rivi (assembly GCF_024505165.1). GTDB lineage: Bacteria > Pseudomonadota > Gammaproteobacteria > Methylococcales > Methylomonadaceae > Methylomonas > Methylomonas rivi. Next base: position 1,238 of record NZ_JANIBK010000264.1, on the reverse strand, counting down.
GCCTGCTGAAAAAAGCCATGCCCAATACCCGCCAGCAAATGCTGTTTCGCGGCCAAAATATTCTGGGTTATCGCCATTATGCCGACGACGTGGTGGACAAGTTCGTCGAACGTTGCGTGGTTAACGGGATCGACGTGTTCCGTATTTTCGATGCGATGAACGACATGCGCAATATCGAGCGGGCCGTTAAAGCGGTGCTGAATACCGACGCCCATGCCCAAGGCACCATTTCCTATACCACCAGCCCGGTGCATACCATAGACAAATGGGTCGAACAAGGCCGCATCATCGAGGACATGGGCGCGCATTCGATCTGTATCAAGGACATGGCGGGCCTATTGACGCCTTACGATGCCTTCGAATTGATCGGCAAGCTGAAAAAAGCCGTTGCGATACCGATACACATGCAATGCCACGCCACCACCGGTTTGAGCGTCGGCACCTATATCAAGGCCATCGAAGCCGGTCTGGACAATGCCGATACCGCAATTTCGTCGTTGAGCATGACTTACGGCCACACGCCGACCGAAACCATCGTCGCCAGTCTGCAAGGCCAGCCCAACGATACCGGCCTTGATTTGGTCAAGCTGGAAAAAATCGCCGCCTATTTCCGCGACGTGCGGAAAAAATACGCTCAATTCGAAGGCAGCCTGAAAGGCGTCGACGGCCGGATTCTGGTTTCGCAAGTACCGGGCGGCATGTTGACCAATATGGAAAGCCAGCTGAAAGAGCAGGGCGCGGCGGACAAATTCGACGAAGTATTGCTGGAAATCCCGCGCGTGCGGGAAGATTTGGGTTTTATTCCGCTGGTTACGCCCACCTCGCAGATCGTCGGCACTCAGGCTGTGCTGAATGTATTGGCCGGCGAACGCTATAAAAATATCAGCAAGGAAACCGCCGGCATTTTGAAAGGCGAATACGGCGCGGCGCCGGCACCGGTCAACAAGGAATTGCAGGCCAGGGTGCTGAACGGTGCCGAGCCGATTAGCTGCCGGCCGGCGGATTTGCTGCAGCCGGAGATGGACAAGCTGGTGGCCGAGGTCAAACGCAAGGCCGAGGCGGAGGGCGTCAAGCTGTCCGAATTCGTCGAAGAAGACGCCTTGATCGACGGCATGTTCGCCCAGGTGGGTTGGAAGTTTCTGCAAAACCGCGGTAATCCCGCCGCATTCGAGCCGGCGCCGAATCCGGAAGCGGCCAACGCGGCTGCCGAGGCGGTCGGTCAAAAGACCGCCGGCGCG
>NZ_JANIBK010000263.1 GCF_024505165.1 Methylomonas rivi | reverse complement strand
GGCCGCCGACACGCTAGCGCCGCCCGCGGCGGTAACCGATGCGTTGATGCCCGAGTTCAATCCGCTAGCGCTCGACGAACCGTTGGCGCCCGCGCCAAGCGGTTTCAATATTTCGGTGCACGACGTGGAGGCCCGCGAATTCTTTATGAGCCTGGTATTCGACAGCCAGGAAAACATGGTGGTGCATCCGGATGTCAGCGGACGCATCTCCCTGGAATTAAAAAACGTCACCATTCCGCAAGTGTTGAGCGCGGTGCAAAAAGTCTACGGTTACGATTACAGTAAGACGGATATCGGCTACATCATTTACCCGGCCGCCTTGCAAACCAAGATCTTTAAAATCGACCGCATCGATTTGTTGCGGGAAGGCAGCTCCAACACACGGGTGTCGTCCGGACAGATCAATAACGGCTCAAGGCGCTCGGGCGCATTCAATCAGCTGAATCAGGGCATTAACCCCATTACCGCCGGCGGCCCGAATACTCCTTACGCAAACCAGAACAACGCCACCTCGGGCAGTTGGATTAACACCACTTCCAAAACCGATTTTTGGGACGAACTGCAACAATCGCTGACGGCCATCGTCGATGTATCCCCCGCGACCGATAACAGCGGCGAATTGCATAACCCGCAAACCGGCACCAAAGTGGTTCTCAACAAACAGACCGGCATCGTGGTGGTACGGGCCAACCCCGGCCAAATGCGGGAAGTGGAAAAACTGATTGCCAGCACCCAAGACCAATTGGGCCGCCAAGTGGTGATAGAAGCGAAGATTCTGGAAATCGAACTGAACGATGAACATCAGGACGGCGTCAACTGGGCCAGCATGGTGCGCGACGGCGCCAATGCCTTTTTAATGGCCAGCAACCCGATTCCGGCCATGGCCACCAACGCCATCTCCGGCTCGGCGCAAGTGTTCACCCTGAGCGGCAACGTCGGCGATTTTTACGCCTTCATTTCGCTGATGGAGCGCCAGGGCAAGACCAACATCCTGTCCAGCCCGAGAATATCCACTCTCAATAACCAAAAAGCCGTGATTAAAGTCGGCCAGGACGAATATTTCATCACCGACGTCTCGTCCAATAATATTTTGACCGGCGGCAGCGCCACCAATACCGTCACGCAGGACATCACCTGGACGCCGTTCTTCTCCGGCATCGCCCTGGACGTAACGCCGCAGATAGCCGATAGCAACAAAGTCACGCTGCACATCCACCCTTCCATTACCCGGGTGGAAAACCAGGATAAAAACTTCACGATTAACGGCCAGGAAGGCAACATCCCCATGGCCCTGAATACCGTCCGCGAATCCGACAGCATCGTGCATGCCGAAAACGGCCAAATCATCGTCATCGGCGGCCTGATGCAGGAGGATAGGGAAGAAAACAAAAGCGGCGTGGCGTTTTTATCCCGCATCCCCTATCTGGGCAACGCCTTCCGCGAAAACAAGGGCAACGGCAGGAAGTCCGAATTGGTCATTCTGCTGAAACCCACCATCATCGGCAACAGTCAGGACTGGGACGCGCCGATAGAAGACAGCCGGCGGCGCATGGAAACCCTGGAGAAAAAACAACTGTGGAAATAATGTAGCCCCGATTGCCGGTTCCCATGTATCTGCAACATTTCGGCCTCGGCCAATTACCGTTCAACCTGACGCCGGACACCGAGTTTTTCTGCGACCTGCCCAGCCACCGGGAGGCGCTCAACGTGCTGTTGATTGCCTTGCAAAGCGGCGAAGGTTTCATCAAAATCACCGGCCCGGTCGGTGCCGGCAAGACCTTGCTGTGCCGAAAATTGCTCAACGAGCTGCCCCCGCCTTTCGTCACGGCTTATCTCCCCAATCCTCAACTGAGCCCGGCCGGACTGCACTACGCCGTCGCCGACGAATTGGGAATCGAGTACCCGCCCAACTGCGGGCAAAGCAGTGCCTTGACGCTGATCCATGCGTTTTTGCTGGCCGCCGCCAGCCGGGGGGACAAAATCGTGCTGATTATCGACGAAGCCCAGGCCATGCCGCTGGAAACCCTGGAAAAACTGCGCCTGCTCACCAATCTGGAAACCGAAAAGCAAAAACTGCTGCAAATCGTCTTGTTCGGCCAAGCGGAACTCGACCAACTGCTGCAAAAAAAATCCATCCGCCAGTTACGCCAGCGCATCACCTTCAGTTACGACTTGAAACCGCTCAACCGCGCGCAAGTCAAGGACTATGTGCTGCACCGGCTGCGGATTGCCGGCAATACCCATACCGATTTACTCTCCGGACTCGCCATATTTGCCCTGCACCGCTATAGCCGGGGCATCCCGCGCTTGCTGAACATTCTGGCCCACAAAGCCATGCTGGCCGCCTACGGCAAGGGCCTGAGCCGCATCGGCTGGCGGCAGATTTGGCTGGCGGCGCGGGATACCGACGCCACTCGGGAGCAAGAACAGCAAGGCCGGTTTAAATACCTGTTAATCGGGCTGCTACTATTGAGCGGCGGCATTTATCTGTATTTTTCACCCTCACTGCCTCTATGAGCCTGATCAACCAAATGTTGCGCGATCTGGAACAGCGCAACCCTGCCGGCCGGACGAATCCTCCGTCGCAACAAACGCTGGACATTAAATTCGGCCAGCCGCCGCCTCGCGGCGGCTATCGACCTACCGTCTGGTTGGCGGGCATTTTATTGACCGGCATCGTCTGGCTGTATTGGCGGCCTCAAGCACCCGCGCCCAGCGAACCCGCCGCATCGGCCGCGCAAGCCAAGCCACGGCCGCCAGTTCCGGT
>NZ_JANIBK010000262.1 GCF_024505165.1 Methylomonas rivi | reverse complement strand
CTTATTTGTACCCGCTACGGGCCGGCCACGTACACGGCCAGGCGCCCGCCGATCCGGCGGCGGCCTTGAATCCGGACGAACAAACCTATCTGGCCGCGCATGCCGACGCCGGCGGGCTGCTGAATCTGAACGCCGCCATGCTGCATGCCTTGGGTACCGGTAAAAATGCCCTGGACATGCTGGCCAAGGAAACCGAGGCCGCGCAAACCTTGTTGGCCCGTATCCGCATTCAGCTGAATCCGGACCGCAAGGTGGTCAGCAACCCGCAGCGCATGCAAATCAATAACCTGCTCAGACCCTTCGTCACCACCCCGCAGCAATTGATCAGCCTGCACCGGTCTGTAGCCCCTTAAACTGGAGAGTGACATGAGCCATACCATCGGATTTCAGCCTTTTTCCGTACAGGAACTCAGCCAGGAAGGCTTGCGCAAAAGCAGTCTGGATCCTTTTCTGTCCCGCAGCAATTATTTCGACGGCCGCCTGTTGAAAGCCGCCGACCTGACCCGAGACCAGCAATATCTGGACGAGCGCTTACTGCAAACCGGGCGGGTATTGGGTAGCGGCGTGGTAAAAGGTTTGCGGGCCGAATTGAGCGGCGCGCAAAAAATCTCGGTCAGCCCCGGTTTGGCCATCACGGCGTCGGGCAGGGTGCTGGAATCGGTCAACAGTTTGACTGTCGACTTGACCGAGCGGGCCGATATTGCGGTCCTCAACCAGCCGCCGCTACGCTACTTCAACCGCGGCTTGTATGCCTTGATTCTGCAATATACCGAAAAAGGCGTCGGCATCGCCGAAACCTATCCGGAAGACATCGGCCAAAAAATAGAACCGCGCATCAATAGCTACGAAGAAGGCGTCGAACTGGCCTTGGTGCCGTTGCGGGAAACTTATCCGGCCGGCAGCGAATTGAGCACGCGGGCGGCGCTGGCCGGAAAATTCCTGCCGCAATTGCAGCCTTTGCCGGAGATTCCGGACGGCGCGGTGGCGCTGGGTTTGCTGGCCATCGATAAAAATATCGGCCAGTGGCTGGACCGCTCGCTGCTGTACCGGCCTGCCGGCATGCATTTGCAAGACAATGCGTTACAACAGCTTTTGGCCGCGCATTACGAAGAACTCTTGGCCGATGTGTTGACCGCGCGAAACTGGTCGTCATTGCAGGCGGCCTTCAGCGCCGGGCAGTTTTTTCAATGGCTGCCGCCGGTCGGCTCCCTGCCCAAACAGGCCGTGGACCCGGAAGCGGCGCTGCAACGGTTTTTTCCGGAAAGTTTTCGGGTCGGTATCTTGCCGGTGCGCAAGGAGGATTTGCCGATACTGGAAGCCGAAGCCATGCTGGAACAACCGATTAATCTGAGTCAGGACACGGACGTGGACATCATGATACTGGCGCCCCTGGCGGATGCCGATTTCAATTTTTACGCCCGCCGCCTGGAAGCCCCGACCGCGACGCCCGCCGACGAACCCTTCGCCTTGTCCACCCGCTTGTTGCCCGGCTTGTTGCCGTTGACCCTGAGCGTGCGGCCCTTGCGCCGTCCGGCCGTCGATACCAGTCAGCCCAATTACTGGCGCAATGTCTGGGACAGAGTGGGGGAAGGTCAATTGCGCTATCTGCGCCGCCCGGCCCGCATTGCCGAAAATCATGTCAGCACCGTGGTGTTGGCGCGCGGCTTCCAGTTACCGGAAGCCTTGCCGCCCGACAACAACGAGCTGGAGCAACTCAACCAGCGTTTGCTACAGGCCGAACAGGCCAGGGACAGCTTCCAGGCTCAACTGCAGACCAGCCGGCAACAGTTGAAATCGGCCCAGCAGGAATACGCCAAACTGAAAACCGACTACGATGCATTGCTGAGCAGCGGCGGGCAAACCGGCGGCGGTCTGGCGGCGCAGATCGAGGCCCGCGGCCTGCGGGATAAAACCGCCGTGACGGCGGCGCGAAAATATCTGGACAACATCGCCAATCAACCCAAACTGCAGGAGTTGACCGGCCGGGTACTGACATTACTGGACAGCGTCTACGACCGGGCCTTCTGGCCGAGTCTGCTGCAAAGCCTGGAAGCCGGTTCCTTGGAAAAACTGTTGCTGAACCTGTTGGAAACCCTGCAAGCCGACAAACCGGCCCATGAGTTCATCGCCAATGCCGGCGCCGATCTCGGCCTGAAAGACGACACTCTGCAGGTTTGGAAACGTAGCGCGGAATTCTTGGGGGGATGAGCCATGGCTAATCGGACCATACGTTTACACGAAGCCGCGCCCGGCAACGGCTTGGCCGCCGATCCGTTGCAGCAGCAAGGCCGGCTGCGCTTGAATCTGTTTGCCGGCCGCAGCCTGGGCGAGCGCGAGTTCGACATCATGCAAAGCTATGCCGAGCAGCGCCTGGCGCCATTGCTGTGCGGGCATGCGCCGGGCATTATCCACGGTTTCGAAGTGGCCGCCGGCGAAGTGCCGTTGGCAGACAGCGAAACCAACGACTGGCTGTTTCGGGTGCGTCCTGGGCTGGCGGTGGGCGGCGACGGCAAAATCGTCAACATGATTTTTCCGCTGGACCAGTATTGGCAAGAGCAAAAAACCGAGTATCTGGACCGGCGCAGCCGGGAACTGAATCCGATTAGCGCGGTACACGGCATCTATTTTCTCAGCGTGATACGCGAACTGGAAGCCGTGGATAAAAACGGCCAGTTCGCCGCCTGCGTGCGCGACGAGCTGGATTTGCTGCGCGACGCCCGCATCGAAACCGTTGCCCGTCTGACCCTGCAGCCGGTTTGGGAGGCCGATGAAGCGGTGGCC
>NZ_JANIBK010000261.1 GCF_024505165.1 Methylomonas rivi | reverse complement strand
GCCGGCATGGGATTGGGCGCCGGGGTGGCGCTGGGGCAAAACATGGCGCAAGGCCTGACATTGGATATGCCGGCCGCCGCCGCGGCAACGGAAGACATTGCCGGCAAATTGGCGCAATTGAAGAAGTTGTTCGAGGCGGATTTGATCTCCGAAGCCGAATACAGCGCCAAAAAACAAGAATTGCTGGCCCGTTTTTAACCATGGCGCGTTGCAACAATTGCTCGGCGCCCTTGCCGCCCAACACCCAGTATTGCGGTTATTGCGGGGTGCGTAACGATGTCGATTTGCACGGCAAGCACGATTATAGGGTGGTCGGCGAGGCGTCGGAACGCATCTGTCCGGAATGCAATATTCATTTGCAAACCATTGCCTTGGCAATGCAGCCGCCGTTGCACATCGAACGCTGCAGCCGCTGCTTCGGTTTGTTTTTCGATCCCGGCGAAGTGGAAGCCTTATTGGAATCGGCGGTTTCGCCGGTTTATACGGTCAACCGGGAATTGCTCGGCAATATCAACAATGACCGTTATCAACGCAATAAGCCGGTCAAATACCTGGAATGCCCGGTGTGTTTGAATATGATGAGCCGGGTGGCGTTCGGGCATAAGAGCGGGGTGGTCGTCGATCAATGCCGCGCCCACGGCGTTTGGCTGGATGGCGGCGAAATCAGCCATTTGTTGGAATGGAAAAAAGCCGGCGGGCAAATCCTGCACCAACAAAAACAAGCGGAATTGCAGCAGAGAAAACGCCCACCCAAACAAGAGCGGGTTCAAATAGACGGTAGGCCGGGCAATGGTTATGGCGGACAATACGAATCCATGGGCGGAGAAGAGGGGTTGCTGGATATTGTCTTCGGTCTTGTTTTTAAGGTGTTTGAATAATATCCACAACTTTTTGTCCGATATAAAACCGGACTGCCTATCGTATCGATATGCACGCTCTTGACGTAGACAACCCGGTTTTGGGGCCGATTCGGCCCCGCCTAAACACACATTGGACATTAGTGCATTGCACGCCGGCTTTCAAATTCAATACAATCGCCGGTTAAAATTGAAACTGGGCGAGTAAATATGAATACTGTATTCTGGCTGCAAACCGGAGCCTGCGGCGGCGAATCGTTGGCCATTCTCAGCGCCGATTCGCCCAGCCTGGAGCAACTTTTATCCGCGCATAATATCGAGCTGCTCTGGCATCCCTCGCTATCCCACGCCGGCATGCGGGAGCACGATGCCATGTTCGAGCGCATCGTCTGCGGCGGCCAGGCCTTGGATATTCTGTGCGTGGAAGGCAGCATCGTCACCGCGCCGCGCGGCACGGGGCTGTACGACAGTTACCGGGGCCGGGCCAGAATGGATATGGCAAGAGAATTGGCCGAACATGCCGGCGTGGTGGTGGCGATGGGCACTTGCGCGGCTTTCGGCGGCGTTCACGCCGCCACGCCGAATCCCGGCGACTGCATCGGCCTGCAATATAACCGTGAACAGCCGGGCGGCCTATTTCCTCCCGAGTGGCGTTCGCGCGGCGGTTTGCCGGTGATTAACATCTCCGGTTGTCCGGCCCATCCGCATGCCATGACCCAAACCTTGGCTTGGCTGGCGACCGGCCTACCCCTGGAACTCGATGCCTTGAATCGTCCCAAAGCCTTCTTCAACACCATGGTGCATCAGGGATGTACCCGCAACGAATATCATGAATACGATATCGAGGAGACGGTGCCGGGAGGGCAAGCCTGCCTGTTTTTCAATCTGGGTTGTCAGGGGCCCATGACCCAGGCGGTGTGCAACAGCGACCTGTGGAACGGCACCAGCAGTAAAACCCGTGCCGGCGTACCTTGTTTCGGCTGTACTTCGCCAGGCTTTCCCCGCGACATCGATCTTTTTAGTACCGAAAAAATCGGCGACATCCCGCTGCGCCTGCCCTTGGGCGTGGAGCGCGCCCGGTATATGGCCTACAAAAATTTGGCGCACCACGCCGCGCCGGCGCGGGTCAAAGATAAGGAAATGGATAGCTGAAATGGCCAGAATTGCTGTCAATGTCAACCTCAACCGGGTGGAAGGGGATCTGGAAATCGGTCTAGTGCTGGAAGATGGCGTGGTGACGGAAGCCCGTACCGTCGGCACGCTTTACCGCGGTTTCGAGCAAATCATGCTGGGACGCACGCCGCGCGATGCTTTGGTGATTACGCCTCGTGTCTGCGGCATTTGCGGAACCGCGCATCTGTACTCGGCGGTGCTGGCGCTGGAACATGCCTGGCAACTGCCGGTGCCGGCCAATGCCACGCGCATCCGTAACCTGTGTTTGATTGCCGAAGGCCTGCAAAACGATTTTCGGCAAACCTTTTTGTTTTTCGCTCCGGATTTTTGTAACCCTCGTTACAGCGGACAGCCCTGGTTTGCCGAGGCGCTGGCGGCGTTCGAGCCATTCCGCGGCTCGATTTATCTCGAAACGCTGGCAACCACCCGCCGCGCGGTCGAAATCGTCGCCCATTTCGGCGGGCAATGGCCGCATTCGTCCTACATGCTGCCCGGCGGAGTCACCCTGTCGGCCGATATGCGGCGGATATTGGCTTGCCGCGCGGTACTGGACGACGTGCTACGCTGGTACGAGCAGCGTATCGTCGGCGCCCCGCTGGACGATTGGTTGGCCCTGGACAGCGCCGATGCTTATTTCGGTTGGTTGGAAACTCCGGCTCATGCCGGCAGCGCTCTGGGTATGTTGAGCCGTTGCGCCCGCTCGCTGGGGTTGCACCGTCTGGCCGCCGGCACGCCGCACATGCTCAGCTGCGGTTCC
>NZ_JANIBK010000260.1 GCF_024505165.1 Methylomonas rivi | reverse complement strand
GGCCGGTTCCCCGGCGAAGGACAGCGTGCAAAGAGCGACTTTGCAGCCCGGCCAGGATCTGGGCGACCCGCAACAAACCCTGTGCCGGAAACCGGCGGCCGAGGACAAAAAACCGGAATCGACCCTGAGCCGCAAACCCGAAGAAAATGCGGCAAAAAAGGCCGACGACAAACTGAACAGAAAAGAAGACAAGCCGGCTCTGCAAGCCAAGGGCGACGCGCCGCAAATAGACCAGGCCACCGAACAACGCATCGATAATTTGCGCGGCAAGGGCGAGCCGCTGCCGGAAGCGGTGAAAAACGATATGCAGCAACAGTTGCAGGCCGATTTTTCCGGCGTGCGCATTCATACCGGCGGCGAGGCCGCGGCGTTGGCGGCCGGCATCAACGCCCGGGCGTTTACGGTGGGCCACGATATATTTTTCGGCACCGGCGAGTACGCGCCGGACAGCGCCGAGGGGCGCAAACTGTTGGCGCACGAGTTGACCCACGTGGTGCAGCAAAACGGTACGATAGGCCTGGTACAGCGGGAAGTAACCGATACGGCGACGGGCGAACGCTTCGGCGAAAAGAAGACCGGCTTTATCGAATTTCCGAGCCTGGCGGTACCGTCGGAATTACTCAGCGCCTACACCAGCAGGGCACCGTTCATCCATCACAAGGCTTACAGCCGGGCGCGCAACGACCAGACCGAAGTCTGGCGGGACGGCATCGGCGTGCAGACCACCCGCAATAAATTACAAGCAATTGCCGGCCGCCGGTTGGGCGCCGGCACCACCCCATCGCGCTATTTGTTCGAGGTGCCTTCCGCGCACGACTATCCGCGCGCCAGCGAAGGCCGCGGCCGCGGTACCGAATTTTTAAACGGCAGTTCCTTGGAAGAGTGCGCCCGCCAGGCGGCGATTCCGCGCTGGGATAAAGCCGGCAATCCGCACGCATCCGCCAGCAGCAACCGCCGGGCCATGGGCAGTTACGATGTCGACCATATGCTGGAACAACGTTTCGGCGCCCGCTTGCCGACCGGCGATTTCAGCCTGCGCGACGATGTGCATGTAATGGCGAACTTTTTTCTGCTGGACGGCAACATCAACCGCAACGTCAAGGTGCGCAATCTCGACCAGGCCATCGATTCGGCCTTGGACCGGTTCAGGCAGAACAACAGCGATACCTATGACGGCAAAGCGTTCAGCGAATGGACCAACGCCCAATTGAAATCCCGGCTGAGTTTGAAATTCATGAATGCGACCGCCGGCGACGCCATCGGTGCCAGCGGCAATAACGTTTGGTCGCAAACCGATATCGAAAGCGGTACGCATATAGACGCCTTGCAACCGGATGCCGGCGCCACCGCGCGGATTTTTTACCGCACTCCGGCGGATCTCGACGCACAGGTTCCGGCGAATAAACGCATGATACTGTTCGGCACCCGCCGGCAGACCATAGACCCCAACCGGCAAAACGAATACCGGGACATGCTGGCGCCGTTTCGCCTGACCAAAACCGACAATGTCGATAACGACGACTTGCTGCGCTTCAATATTCGCCTACCCGAGGATTCGGCGCATTTCGCCGGTAAAAACATCGACGAGCCGCTGGTCATCAAATCCCTGGAAGGCTCCGAACGGGTAGGGCTGGCGCCGATGGCGCGTTTTCCGTTGCTGATGGGGCTGCATCGCCTGGCCGACGGCGAAAGCAGTTCGGTATTGGAACATAAGCAAGCCAGTCCGATTTCCATCGACCATTGGGAGGTCGACCCCGCCCAGGGTTTAATCGTGCAGGGGCAAATTTTGCCGTCGCTGCCGTTGTTGCAGGATGCCGGTATCGATTTCGAGCTCAGCGGCCGCGACATTACCTTTTCCAAAACCTTCAGCATCAACGATATTGCCGCGCCGCCGCCGTTGCAGGTCAGCGAATGTTCGTTAACGGTATCGGCCGGTACCCGCGGTCTGGCGGTGGAAGGGAAGGTCGATTTCGCCGTGGAACAGCTGGGTAGCGGCTATTTGCGCGGGCGGCTGGGCAGCGATCGGCATTTGGGCGTCGAGGGCGCGTTTAATTTCAACTCCGAGATTTTCGACCCGGCGCAGGTGACGCTAGGTTATGTCGACAATGCATTTTACGGGGAAGGGCGCATCGGCATTCCGGGTTCCAAGGTGCCGGGCATACGCAGCGCCACTATCGCCGCCAGTTTTAACGAACAGGGTTTTAGCGCCTCCGGCGAAGCGGAGCTGGATATTCCAGGCGTGGAACGCGGCAGCATGAATGTCAGCTATTCCGAACAGGACGGCTTTGCCGTGGGCGGCACCTTCGGTTTGTCGTCGGATATTCCAGGCATTCGTAGCGGACAGGTCAGCGTGGAATTGACGCGCTCCGCCGAGGGCGCATACGGTATCAGTGCCAGCGGCGAGGCGGTGCCGGATATTCCCGGTTTCGAAAGCCGTTTGGCCATCAGTTACGACAACGGCGCGCTCAGCATCGAAGGCCACGCGCAATTTCAGCGCGGCATGCTGGCGGGCGAAGCCACGGTCGGCGCGACCAACCGGGCCCTGGATAATGCCGGCCAGCCTACCGGCGAGGCGACCGAAACCATGATCATGTACGGCAGCGGCTCCGCCACGCTGCAAATCGCGCCGTGGCTGCAAGGCACGGTCGGCATTGCCTTTGCCCCCAACGGCGAAGTCACCGTGGTGGGCGAAATCGGCCTGCCCAGCGCGGTGGAACTGTTGCCGCGCAAACAGGTGGAACGCAATTTATTCTCGGTCGGCACCTCGATCCCCATCGTGCCGGGTATCGTCGCCCGCAT
>NZ_JANIBK010000259.1 GCF_024505165.1 Methylomonas rivi | reverse complement strand
GGACTCCGCCGCGTTCGCGGTACGCGGCGACATTCGCGATACCGGCGCTCTCGACAGGCTGATCCGCAATTTCCGCCCCGACGCCATCCTGCACTTGGCTGCCGTCCACCACATCCCCACCTGCGAAACGCAACGCGCCTATTGCCTGGATGTTAACGTCACCGGCACCGAAAACGTGCTGTGCGCGGCGGAACATGCCGGCATCGGCCGGGTCGCCCTAGCCTCCAGCGGCGCGGTCTATGCCTGGGAAAATACCGCGCTGAGCGAGGACGGCACCCCGCTTTGGGCTTGCGACAATTACGCCCTCGCCAAAACCGGCAACGAATCCCAATTACGCTTCTGGACGCAACGTACCGGCGGCATCGGCCGGGCGGCGCGGATATTCAACACCCTCGCCCACGACGATCCGAACGCCCATCTGGTCCCGGACATCGCCGCGCAACTCGGACACAGCGCCGGCGCCGTTACGCTACGCCTGGGCAATCTGGCATCCAAACGCGATTACCTGCACGCCGAAGACGCCGCCGCCGGGCTGATAGCCGTTCTGCGCGACGATCGCCCAACGGCCGCTTACGATTGTTTCAACCTCTGCTCGGGCATCGAACGCTCGGTCGAAGAACTGGCGGGCGAAATAGCAAACCTGCTGGGACGAAATATCCGCATCGAGACCGATCCAAGCCGCCGGCGCAAGATAGACCGCCCCAGCCAGTTGGGCAACCCCGGCAAGGCCCGGCGGCTGCTCGGCTGGACGGCCCGCATGTCATTCGACCAAGCGTTGTCCGCCACCATTTTGCAAAAATAGCGGACGATGACGAACCAGGCACCAAAAACGGATCGCCGCCCGGGATACGCCGCGGACGGGTCGTTCAATGCTATAAGGTGTCCGCATGTTTTGGAACATTTACAAAACGCCGGACTGGCGCCGGCCGAACTTATCGCTTATAGACGCACGACGCCGGTTGCGGGCATAAAACTGAAATGCGGCCGAACAATACGATGACTACGCAGGCGGACAAATAGTGGACAAACCTAACAATAGTTTGAAAGCGCATTACGATGCATCCTATTACGGCAATGTCTATGCCGGTTTCGATAATGACGCCTTTGCCCGGCGCTGGGCGCTCGGTTCGCTGGCAACCATGGGAGTGGAAAACAGGGAATACGCCGCCGTCCTCGAATTCGGCGCCGGTTTGGGGCAAAATCTGGCGCTGATTCAGGCGCGGGAAAAATGGGCCGTGGATATCGCGCCGGAATCCAGAACGGCTTGCGAAGCCAAGGGGTTCAAATGGACCGACTCGCTGGAAGCCGTTCCCGACGGCATTGCCGACATTATCATTGCCAGACACAGCCTGGAACATGTCGCTTCTCCCTATGAGACGCTGCGGGCCTTACGCCGCAAGCTCGGACCGGCGGGAAAAATATTGCTGGCCGTCCCCGTCGAAGCCGGCGGCATCCCAAAATCGCTGACCGAATACGATGAACATTGCCACCTGTTTTCGTGGACGCCGACGACATTGAAGAACCTGCTTATCGCCACCGGTTGGGAAATAGAAACGCTCAAGTTGCATAATGGCTTGCTTTTCATCCGCTCATTATTGCTTCTGAACATTAGTACAACCGTGTTTTTGGCTTTCAGAACCCTGACGACCCGCTTTTGCCCGTTAAAATCGGCGGAAATTATCGCCGTGTGCGTTCCCGGCAAGAACGGCGCATAACATGGCCATTCAACTATTTAATGGGGCATTGGCCTACCTTGCCGGGCAGGCCTGCAACCTCATGTTCCAACTGCTGCTGCTCCGCGCGTTGGGTACGCAAACCTATGGCCATGTCGGCCTTGCCCACATCAGCCTTACCGCCCTGCTGTTCGTCTGCGACCTCGGCTACGGCCTGTATTTCCTGCGCGAAAAACCGAACGCCGAACACTGGCTCAAGGCCTGGCGCTCGGCGCTCGGCCACCGTTTGCTGGCAACCTTGCTGAGTTTTGCCGCGCTGGCGGGGTTCTGGATAACGCGTTACGGCAGTGCGGACGAAGGTTTGCTTTACTTGGCCGCCGCCGCACCGGCCGCACTGCTGGCCTTACTCAACTTTTCCGCGCCATTGCTGGCCGCCGGGCGTCACAACGCCGGTTTCGCCATGCAGCAGATTGCCTGGCCGGCCGCCGCCGTTTGCTTTGCTCTGACTTGGCCGCTACGGGTGCAAACGTTGTCCCCTGTGTTACTGGCCGGCGGCTGCGTCAGCATGGGTTATCTAATCCAGGCAGCATTCAATCTTGCGGTAATACGGCGCTGGAGCGGTAAAACGGAGATCGGCGTTCGCTTGAGTACCTTGCTGACCCCCAGTTTCAGCCGTAGCGGTTGGCGCATGCTGAAAGCATCGCTGACGCTCTCCATGCTCGGTTTTCTCGGCGTGGCCAACGACCGCCTGACGGCCTTTCTGATAGAGGGTACGGCCATGGGTTTTCTGCCGGCTTATCTATTGCTGGGGCAAATGCTCGGCGGCGCGGCCGGCATGCTTAGCCAGTTCAACCGTTTGCTGGTAGCGCACGCGGCAAACGGTCAAGATGCGGCGTCTCCGATGCGCGCGATGGCCGCCCTACTGCTCGCGCCCCTGGCGTTGCTGCTCCTTGCCGTCGCGTTACGCTGCGATAACGGCTGCCGGGATGTACCCTCCGCTTGGTTACAACTCGGCTTACCGGTTTTGCTGGATTGGACTCTATCCGCCGTGGGAGGCGGCATGGCCGCGGTGCTGATCGGCCGCCGGCAGGAAAAAAAATTGGCGCGGGCCATCCTCTTCGGCGTC
>NZ_JANIBK010000258.1 GCF_024505165.1 Methylomonas rivi | reverse complement strand
GGCCGCTTCGGCCGGGGTGTCGAAACCGAAGCCGGCGGCGTAAGGGTTGGGACCGTTGGTAATGTCCGCGGAGGCCAGGGTGGAGACGGCCAGCAGGCCGGCGAATAAAGTCAGTTGTTGCGTATGTTTCATAAGGTATTTCCTATGGTTGATAAATAATCGAATCTCTTCGCCGCGAAGACGAGTCGTGGGTTTGTATCAATAGTTGCCGCCGTTTCGGCCCCAAGCCGGCTGTCCGCCCATGGCCGGGCCATGGCGGTGGCGGTGCTGTTATTCGGGTTTTGTCGGAGCCTCCTGTTGCGGATAGTCCACGACGTAGCGGTATTGCTTGCCGCAGTAGATGATGACTTCCTTCTGGCCCCGCTTGAGCAGGCGCATTTCTATTCGCAAATCCGCGAAGCCGTTGTGGTTGAGCAAGTCATTGAACAAGCGCTCCAAATTTCTTTGAGCTTCGTGTTTAGCGCGTTCTCCCTTGGTCATCTGTGCCATGTCCTCCCTCAAAATGCCATTTTTACGGTGACGGCAATGTTGCGTCCCGGCCGTGAGTAGCGATCTGCCCAATATTCAGCGCTGGCAAAATTACCCAGCGTGGCATGCGGGTCGCCGGCGCGAGTATTGATGTCCTCCCAGTCGAAATACTTCTTGTCCAGCAGGTTGAAGACGCCGACATTAAAGCTGAGATGTTTGCCGGCGTTGTAGTAAGCGTTGAAATCGACGACGCCGTAGCCGGCAGGCAGAAAGCGGGCGCGTTCTTCGTCGGCGTCGGCCGGTTGCGGCAGGGTCGAAGCTTGTTTTGCCCCGACCAGTGTTAGATTAAGTTCCGTGCCCCAGTCGCCGCCGGGCTGATCGTAGCGCAGGCCGACGACTGCTTTCATCGGGCTGATTTGTCTGAGCGCTTCATCGTCGTTCCGCTGGGTTTTCAAGTTCACACCTTCGGTAAACGAGCCGCTAAACAGCAGGCTGGTACCCAATAATGCCGGGTTTAGCCAGTCCAGATATAGCCGGCTTTTCAGTTCTATGCCCTGAATTCGGATCGGATCGGCGCTATTGATATTCTGATAGGTGGTGAATCCCAGCGGCGGACAGGCGGCGGTGGCCGGGTTGCAAATCACCGCGTTGTAGATGAAGTTTTCATAATCGTTACGGTAGACGCTGACATCAAATTGGCCGGCCGAGCCCTGGCCGCGCAGACCGACTTCGGCGCCGACGCTGGTTTCGGGTTGGATGTTGTAATTGGGCAGATTGCTGTAGCCGCCGGTGACGTTGGTAAAGCCCAGGTTGCTCTCGCTAAAGTTCGGGCCGCGGAAACCGTGGCTGTAT
The DNA here is from genome assembly GCF_024505165.1 of Methylomonas rivi. GTDB lineage: Bacteria > Pseudomonadota > Gammaproteobacteria > Methylococcales > Methylomonadaceae > Methylomonas > Methylomonas rivi. Next base: position 1,650 of record NZ_JANIBK010000258.1, on the reverse strand, counting down.
TGCCCATGTACGGTGAAGACGTTATTCAGGTGCAGCAAGGCGCCGAATCTCGGTAAAAAGGCCGAGGCGTCGATGATGCTGGGTACGACGGGATCGGCACCTTCCGCGACGGCGGCATCGGAGGCTTTTTGGAACAGATAATCGCTGGCCGGCAATAAGCGGAAATATTCCCAGCGGCCGCCCGGTATCAGCTCGATGCGCTTGTCGACCAGCTCAACCGTGTCTTCCAGGTAGGCGCCGGCCTTGGTGACGGCGGATAACGGAAAGTCGCGTACCGGAAATTCGTCAGGCGTCACCGTTTTGCTGATCGTGCCTTTGGGGCAAGTGGCTGTTGGGAGTCCGCTGATCGGGTGAACTGAGCCGCTGATGCAGGCATAGCTGCCGTCCCGTAGCTGGGCTATGCTGTTTTTGCTGATTTGGCCGCCGTATTGCAGATTGTGGCGGGTATCCGCCCAATCGAAACTTTTAGCCAGTTTCAACTCGCCGCCGAAGTCGTCGTTGGCGAAAGCGAAAATTCGCTCGGTGAGGGTGTTGCCGTCGGTTCTGGCGGTACGGTCTTGCAGGGTGATTTGGCTAGTGGCGGATTTTTGGGTGTAAAACTTCCACATCAGCTCATCGAATACCGGCGTCTGCAGTTGTTTTAAGCTGTGGTCCAATGTCAGCCGCCAGCGGGATTGCGTATCCGTGGTCAGCATGCTGTTGACCGTGCGCAGACTGATGTCGGGGCCGCGTAAATACAGGGCATCCACATAGGATTGGCTGTCCAGCCATTCGCCGGTCAAGCGTAACACGTTGTCGTCGTTAAACCGGTACAGCAGTTTGGCCAGCAGGTTATAGCTTCGGTTGTCTTGCGGGCTGGGGGCGGTACGGTCGCCCCCCAAACTGTCGATATAGCCCTTGTTGTCGGTTTCGTTGCTTTGGGTATGGGTAAACAGCGCCATGGCTTCCCAGCCGCCCAGCGCGCGGGCCAATGTGCCGGTCTGGACAAAGCCGTTATCGGTGGTGTTGTAGTTCAGTTTCAGGCCGGTGTAGACATCCTTGCCGAACGCGTTTAGGTAATCGCGCGGGTCTTTGGTGACAAAGTTGACCGTACCGCCCATCGCATCGCCGCCGTAACTGGCTGGTCCCGAGCCGCGGGTGATTTCTACCGCTTTTAAAGCGTCCATGTCCACCGCATTGCGGTTGGCGCTGGCGAATGAGCCGATGCGGAAGGCTTCCGGCAACCGTACGCCGTCGATCTGCATCAACACCCGGTTGCCGCCCAGGCCGCGGATGGTAAAGCCGCTGGCGCCGAAGCGCTGCGGGTCGTTGCCGACGTTGACGCCGGGTTCGTAGCGGATCAAGTCCTTGATATTACGTACCATGCGCTGTTCTATGGTTACGGAGTCCATGCTCGATTGGCTGCCGGCTTGGTTCGCGGGAGCGGATTTTTCTTCCGGAGCCGACACGTATACGGTGTCGAGTTCTTGGTCGGCTGCCGCCGCGTCTTCGCAACGCGCGGAGAGTGGGTTAAGCAAGAACAGGGCGGCCATCAGCGTTGCTCGATACGGCTTGCCGCCGGGTTTTTGGCATGGTCGTGTTCCGGCGGAGGTTGCCGTCCCTGCAGCCACGGCGCGGCGTCGGCATCCGTGCCGGAACAAGCCCATGCCA
>NZ_JANIBK010000257.1 GCF_024505165.1 Methylomonas rivi | reverse complement strand
GGCGCGTCACGATCGTGCGCGGCGTCGGCGGCCGGGAAAAGTTGGCGCAAACCCTGCGCGACCGGGGCGCCGAGGTGGCATACCTGGAAGTCTACCGCCGCCGCCTGCCCGATACAGGAAAGGACGAACTGCTCCAGACCTTGCGGCAAGAACAGCTGGACGCGGTCACCATCACCAGCGGCGAAGCGCTACAAAATCTGCTGGCCATGCTGGAACCGGCGGCGGCAAGTCTGCTGCGAAAACGGCCTTTGGTGGTGGCGAGCGGCAGAATCGGGCAATTGGCGCTTGAACTGGGTTTTGAACGAATTGCAGTCAGCCTGCAGCCAACGGATGCAGCAATTTTAGAGACATTGACGACGTTATTGAACGGGGAAAACAGTGGCCGAAGTAATTGAAGAACAACAAGAGGAAAAGCAAGCCCCGGCAGTGGTGGTAAAAAAGTCTCACGCCGGCTTATGGATAGGCATCACCGCCATTATTTTGGTCATCGGCCTGGCGGTGGCCGGTTTTTACTTCATGCAGCAGTTGCGCGCCACGCAGGATACCGAAAGCAGTCAGGATAACCTTAAACTGATCGAGATCGACAAGGAACTGAACGACCTGCAATCGCAATTATCCGGTCTGCAGTCGCAAATCGCCAACCTGAATGCCGAAATGACCGGCAAGGACAACCATTTCACGCAGACGCTGGCGGATTTCTCCAAACTGCACGAAGAGCATCTGAATACCGCCCGCAAGGAGCTGGAAACCTCGATTCTAGTATTGCAGCGCCAGCTGGGCAAAACCCGCGGCGACTGGCTGCTGGCGGATGCCGAATATTTGCTCAGCGTGGCGAACCAGCGATTGCATTTGGTGGGCGACGTCGCCACCACCCGCGAAGCGCTGGAAGCCGCCGACCAACGCTTGCGGGAGAGCGGCGACGCCTCGGTATTTAAAGTGCGCGAACAGATTGCCAAGGAAATCGCCCTGCTAAATAACGTGGTAGTGCCGGATATCGTCGGCATTTATGCCGGCATTCAGCATTTGCAATCGGCTGTCGAGGAATTGTCGGTATTTCTGCCGCATGCCGGCAAGGACCCCGAAAAAGCCGCTGTCCCGCAAGACTTATCCGAACACGGCCATGAAATTCTGGACAAGGTGGCCAAGCAGTTGGAAGGCTACGTGGTATTGCGGCATACCGAACAGCCGGTCAACGCCGTTTTATCACCCGAGGAAGCCCATTTCATCAAGCAGCAATTGAAAGTGCGGCTGGAAATGATCGAAATTGCCCTGGTGCAGCAAAACGACACCCTGTTCGCCAGCAGTATCGAAAACGCCAAGGAATGGCTGGTGAAGAATTTTGCCGAAAACCTGCAAACCGAACAATTCATCGCCGAGCTGAACAAACTGTCCGGCGTCCGGCTGCATAGCCAATATCCCGACGTCAGCGGCTCGTTGAAGCTGCTCAAGGACATCGGCAAGCTGCGACTGGAAACCGATAAAGCCGTACTTACCGATCCGCCGCCCGCCGCGGCCGCACCCGCGCCGGCTGCTTCCGAGCTGCCGGCTGGACAGTATTAAACGGGCCGCGCCATGAGAAACGCACTCTACTTCCTTGCCTCCCTGCTTTGCGCGGTTGCCGTGGCCTTTGCCTTGCACAGCTGGCTGGCCCAACATAACGACCCAGGCTACGTATTGATCGGTTTCGGGCACTGGTCCCTGGAAACCTCGCTGACGGTATTTACCGTCGCGCTAGTGATCGGTTTTTTTGCGCTGTACAGCTTTTTCCGCTTGATGGGGGTTTTATTGCGCCTGCCCGGCCAATTTTCCAAACGCCGCCGCAACATCAAATTCAACCGCTCGCAGGAAGCTCTGATCGCCGGCCTGTTCGACGCAGCGGACGGCAATTGGGAAAGCGCCGAAAAAGTCTTGATCAAACACGCCGCCAACAGCGGCGCGCCGTTGCTGCATTATCTAACGGCTGCCCGCGCGGCCCAATCCCGCGGCGCGTTGGACAAACGCGACGAATATTTGCAAAAAGCCGCCGAACAATCTTCGGATAATAATTTGACCGTCGGCCTGACCCAGGCCGAACTGCATATGTCCGAACAGCAATTCGAGCAAGCCATAGAGACCTTGAGCAAGCTGCAATCCATCAACCCCGGTCATGGCCGGGTATTGAAAATGATGCATCAGGCCTATCAACATCTCGGCGATTGGGAAGGCTTGAGCAAACTGTTGCCTTCGCTGCAGCAAAACAAGGTATTGATGGAAACCGAAGTCAAACTGCTGCAAACCAAGACCTATAGCGGCCAGCTGAAAAAAGCCGCCGAACAGAACGATACAGCGGCCATTCAAACCAGCTGGAACGAGATTCCCGACCACATTAAATCCCTGCCCGGCATTGCCAACATCTATTTTGCCGCCATGATCGCGGCGGGCGCCGGCAACAGCATTGAAGACGCCATCATCAAGCAACTCGGCAAACACTGGGACGCCACCCTGCTGGAACTGTACTCCAATATCGAAACGGAGAACGCCCCCAGGCAATTGCAAACCGCCGAGCAATGGTTGGCCGTGTATCCGAACGACCCGACCTTGTTAAAGACGCTGGGCAAACTGGCGCAAAAAGTCGGCCAAATGGAAAAAGCCGAGCAATATTTACTGAAAAGCCTGAACATCGAAGCCAGCGTAGGGGTTTGCCAACTGTTGGGCGAAGCGATGCTGCGAAACGACGACAAAGACAAAGCCTGCCAATATTTCAAACGCGGCTTGGAGTTGGCATCGAAAGAAGTGCTGTCCCAATTGGAAGACCAAGCCCAGCCAGGGTCGGCCCAAGCTTAACGCCGAATATTGAAAAATCTCGAATCTGTGGTGCGGCAAGGCCGTCAGGTTGGCTGAAATCGTAGGCCGGAATAACGTATATAAGACGCCTTCGTAGCCTCGGTTAGCGAAGCGTAACCGAAGAAAAATACTTATCGCCAAGAAAAGCCTAACATTCCCACGATTACGCTCACGCTAATCGTGGCTACACGAG
>NZ_JANIBK010000256.1 GCF_024505165.1 Methylomonas rivi | reverse complement strand
GGTGCCGGCCGGCCCGCCGGCAACCAGGGCTTCGCCGGTGCGCATGATGATTCGATTACTCATGGTGTTCTCCATATAAAAAGGCTACGAGGATATAAAAACTTACGCTGTTCTGCAAAGCTGCCGCGTGTTTTATAGTCGGCACACGTCAAATTGCTGCTTTTTTTGTCCCACTCCGATACCCATCCTGAGGATGCTGTTGTAAAAGCCAAAATGTAGGTTGGGTTAGAGTCGCGTAACCCAACAAAATCAAACCGTTGGGCTTCATTGCATTCAGCCCAACCTACCTTTTACGACAACCTCCTGAGGACGATGGAGCGGATGTGCTGAAACTTCAACTGCGGAAACTATAACCTCGTAAAGCCTCCGCGAGTTTAGCGGATACTGTTGAGTATGGCCTGCTTAAACACCTCCGGGCGGCTTTCCAGCAAGGTAAATTGCGCCTTGGCGCGGGTGATGCCGGTATAGACCAGTTCGCGGGTCAGCACCGGGCCGCGGGTTTCCGGCAGCACCAGCGCTACATGCTGGAATTCGGAACCTTGGGATTTGTGTACCGTCATCGCAAAGGCGGTTTCCGCATCCGGCAGGCGCATCGGCGATACCCAGCGTATGTTGCCGCCGCTGTTTTCGGCATCGGGAAACACCACCCGCAGCTTGCCGCCGGCGTCGGCCAGAGCGATGCCGATGTCGCCGTTCATCAGGCCCAGATTGTAATCGTTGTGGCTGATCATTACCGGCCGCCCTGGGTACCAGAGTGCGGATTTTTTGCCGGGAAACAACCATTGTTCGATGCGTTGATTCAGGCCTTCCACGCCCCAGTCGCCGCGCCGCAAGGCGCACAGCAGCCGAAACCGGTCGAAGGCCTGCAAGACTTCCCATGCCCAGCGATCGTAATCGGCCGGATCTGGCGGCGGCTGGCGCATGATGCGCCGATAATGCCCGTAGCCCGGCGCATCGCCGGCTTCGGCCGTGATCAGTTGTTGCAAGCGCGCGTCGGCCGCGTCGGATAACAGCAGGTGTTGTAAATCCGGATAGCCTGCTTTGTCCGCCAATATGTCTTGTGCCAAGTCGGCATCGCCAAGGTTTACCGCCCTTGCCAGTTGGCCGATGCCGCTACGGGCGCCGAAGCGGTGGCTGTGGCGCAGCATCGCGGTTTGCTGGTTAATGGCCGAGCCTGCTTCGGCACCCGGCAGAATTGCGCCGGCATATCGGCTCAACCATTGTTGCGCGGCTGGGTCGTAAGCGGCACGTTCGGCACCCCGGCATAAATCGCCCATCACGGAGCCGGCTTCCACCGACGCCAATTGGTCTTTATCGCCCAATAAAATCAATTGCGCCGTGGCCGGTAGCGCGTCCAGTAACGCCGCCATCATTTCCAGATCGATCATTGAGGCTTCGTCGACGATGACGATGTCCGCCGGCAGCGGATTATGCCGGTGATGTTGAAAGCGCCGGCTATCGGGGCGGCTGCCCAGCAGCCGGTGCAATGTGGCGGCTTTTTTCGGAATCTGCCGCCGGATATCGTCCGGCAGCGCCAGATGTTCCAAGGCGTTGGTTATCGATTCGCTGACCCTGGCCGCTGCCTTGCCGGTAGGGGCCGCCAGCAAAATGGCCAGCTTGCGTTGCTGTTCGTCGGCGGCCAACCGGATCAACAGGCTCAGTAACTTGGTCAGCGTGGTGGTTTTGCCGGTGCCGGGGCCGCCGGTAACGATGGCAAAGCGGGCCCGCAAAGCCAGCACGCAGGCGATTTTCTGCCAGTCGGGTTGTTCCGGGCCGCTGTCGAACAAAGCGGACAAGCTGGCTTGCAGGCTGGCGGGCAAGCTGTCTCTGGCCGGCCGTAAACGCAGGCCGATTTCGCTATCCAGAATTTGCTGATACCGCCAATAGCGGCGCAGATACAAGCGAGTGCCGTGCAACACCAGCGGCGTATTGCCTTCGGCGGCGGCTATCAGGCTGGATTGCGCCAGCGTCCGTAGCCAGTCGGCTAGGGTATAGGCGTTGAAAAGTGCTAATTCCCGGCCGCTTGCTTCGTCCTCGGCGCAGCGGACGTCATCGCCGGGAATTGACAGGGCCAGGCCGGGGTTGGCGCCGAGTTTTTCCAGATCCAGATACACTTCGCCGCGTCCCAGCTGATGGCTGACCAGCGCGCCGGCCCATACCACGCCGTCGGCGGCGGCCGGTTCCAGGTCGAGTAAAAAACCGGCAAACGCATGGTCCAGGCGGCTCAACCAACCCAAGGCCACCCAATGTTCGATGCGCTCCAATACGGCTGCTTGACTCATGCCGCCATGCCCGTTACGGATTCGCCGCAAAACAGCCCGTCCAAGGTTTCGATCAGAATTTTAGGCGGCTTGAACAACAGCCTGCCGGCGCCGGCGGCTTGCGCGCCGCGCAAAAACAGATATACGGCGCCGCCGATATGTTTATCGTACGCATAAGCATCGCCCAGCCGGGTTTTCAGCAAGCGGTGCAGCGCCAACAGATACAAAACCGCTTGCAGGTCGTAACGCTTGTTCAGCATGGCCTGTTCCAGTTTGTCCTGGCTATAAGCCTCGGCATCGTTGCCCAGGGCGTTGAATTTGTAGTCCAGTACATAATATTGGCCGTTGTGGACAAACACCAAGTCGATAAAGCCTTTCAATAGTCCGTTGATTTGCTTGGCCAGCAAACGCGGCCGGGTTCGGCCGGCAAAGCTGTGCCGGCATACCCAGCCATCGATGGCCGGCGCGTCGACATTGTCGGCACCCAGCAAAAACTCCATCTCGGCCTGGTATTCGGCAGGGGCCAGTCCGGACAGACTGACGCCGTCCGGCGCCGTTACAGGCAAGGCCAGCCACTGCCTTAAAGCCCGGCCGATTTCTTCCCGACTATTGTTCCAATCCGGCTGTTTAAAAATAGTATCCACCAGTTGCCCGGCCAGTTCCGGATGCGATTGCACGCGGCCGAATCCCAGTTGAGCGCATTGCTCCATCAACTCGTGCACCAATACGCCGGGGCCGGCGCCGCGCGGCAGGGCGTGAATGCCGCGAGCCACCGGCG
>NZ_JANIBK010000255.1 GCF_024505165.1 Methylomonas rivi | reverse complement strand
GCCGCCCTGCCAGCCCTCGGCCTTCAAGGCCGCCATCACATCCGCCAGCCCCTCGGCCATGTCCACCTGCTCGGTAGCGGCCTGGCAAACCAGCCGCATATCGTCGTCCACCCGCCGCAACACCGCCGCGCGCAGCGAAAAACCGTCGGTTTCGCACACCAACAGCTGCGAAGGCTTGGCAAAAGGAAATAGGCGTTTAAATTTCATGAGTGTTTTCTTTTCTCGTTCCCGCGCTCCCGCGTGGGAATGCAGACCGGCGAGTCCGCGCCGGTATCGGGTCCATATCCAGATTCGAGCGCCGTATGGGTTCCCACGGAGACCGTGGGAACCATGGCAATGGGGCACAAGCCGCTTGCCGGAAACGCCTGTCCGGCGCTTGACGCGCTAACAGGCTTATTCCGGCCTACTTCGAAATGTGTATAACTAAATAGAAATGCATACCGGCCACATTGAAGGGCGGCGCGCGAACTGGACTGATGGATTCGACCGTAGGCCGGAATAAGCCCGCCCAGCGTCAGCAAGGGCGGGTGTTTCCGGCAAGCGGAGATCAAGGAAACCGGGACATTACGGTTTTTTGGCGACTGCGGAGGGCTAAGTATTAACGGCATAAAGTCACGGTATGATCCAATCCAGGTTCGGGTTCAGGTTTTGTCGGGGTGTCACGGCAAAAGCGCGGATATTGCCGGTGTTGGGGACGTCATCGGTCGGTTCACATTTCCCGTCAAAAATCACATAATCATCCGGGGCGCCGGTTGCGGGTACTTCATAACAAACCACAGCATACGCGCGCATGCCGATAGCTATTTGCGGTGTCGTGTTTAGAGTGAAATTAACGGTTTTGCTATTCCCCGCCAAAACGGACTCAGCGGTTAAGTCCAAATATGAATTTGAGCCGTCATCGGCGTCAATGGCAGTTGTTAAATCGGACAGATAGACTCGCAATAGAAGTTTTTGATTTGAGCTTGTTGGCGGTAAATTCCCGCCGCTCTGATTCTTAAACGTCACGTTCACCGTGGCCGGCAGTTGCACCTGCCAATCGTTACCGATCACCAAGGGATTCGGCCGGTTGGCCGCGACCGCATCGGTAATAAGCCCCGGCGGATAAGTTTGCGTGCCGTCCAGACCGAGACTTTGTATCCGCAAAATCGCCGCGTCGTCCGCTACCGCCGTGAGGTCTTCGTCCGTTTCGTACAATTGCCAGACCCAACCGGAGTTCAGGGCATCTTCGACAAGCGTCGCGCCCTGATTGCCGTAGCCGTCGCGAAAACGCAAGGCTCCGTTTCGTTCCGGCAGCACTTGCAGATAAGGACCGTGCCAACCGGAGGCATGGCCGGTGGTGGCGTCGACGTTCCATGCCGCGATGCTGACAGTATCGTCGCACGGCGATGCAAAGGTTCTGGGGTCGGTAGCCGGGGTTATCTCATCCCCCAATTCCAGCAATTCCGCCAAACACAACGGCAAGCGCCCCATATCGGCCGCAAAGCCGCCGATCTCCGGCGCGCTGTTCACGGTACGGGTGGGGTCGCCGACGATGGCCTTGCGGATCAGTTCCATGCGGCGCTTGGTATCGTCGTACTTGCTTTGCTCTTCCACGCCGTCGGTCAGCATCAGGCCGGTGGACGCCACCAGCGCCATCAAAAAAATCACCAGCAGCATTTCCAGCAGGGTGAAGCCTCGGGCCGTATGCGTTCCCACGGCGGACCGTGGGAACCAGGAATAGCAACACACTTTCATGCTCCGGCTACCTCAGTAAACACAGCACGAGATCGTCGCCGACTGCATCGCAGGGGTTGGCGGCATTTTGACCGTCGAAAACGCCGTTCGGGCCGAAACTCACCAGCCGGGCCGTATCGGCCGGTTCTGTAAAGGTCGCGTCGTCCCAATTCGGATCGTCCGCCGTCAGGCATTCATATTCGCCGGAAGTCACATCCAAGGCGCCGCCCGCGCCGGCTTTACAACGATAGGCCGGGCGAAAATCCAGTTCGGGATACAGCAGCACAAAGCGCCGCCCCCAGCCGTCGGCAAGACCGGCATCTTTCAGATAAGGCCCGTTCCAGCCGCGCTTGGTATCCGGATTCCATAACAAACCCATAAAACCGGTGTCGGTGTCGTCATAGGGAAATTTCAATAACAGGCTCAAGGCATCGTCTTGCTGGCCGGCAAAGCCGTTACGGCACCAAGTTTGATAATCGGCCAAGCTTGAGGTTGCCGGCAAGCCGGCAAAATTCAGCCGACTGATGCCGGCGGCGTCGGGCGCATAAGCGCCGTCCCAGTAAACCCGGCAGGGGAACTCGCCGGTATCGCGGCGAAACTGCAGTAAGGCCTGGCGGATTTGCGCCATTTCGAAGCGGGTGACGTCGTCGCGGCCCTGTTCCGGCACGCCCTCGTAAGCCATGGTCGCCACCCCGGCCAGAATGCCGAGCAAGGCGATGACCAGCAACAGCTCCATCAGGGTGAAGCCGGCTTGGGACACGGGGTACGCGCTGGGTACCCTAGCGTTGTTCCGCGCGGCCGTCATTGCGAGGTTGCCTGCTTGACCTTGGCCTTGAGGCCAGCCGGCAGGTTGGCTTGCAATTGCGGATTGACCACCGGCAACAGCCGCGCCATCAGCACGTCGATACGCGGCCCGGCATAGGCCTGGATGCGCAATAACTCTTGGGCGAAAGCAATCGCACCGCTCGGATAGGCCGCCAAGGCTTTATCGATGGTTTGGCGGGCATTGGCCTTGTCGTCGTTTAAAGCTTGCAGCAAGGCCAGACGATAGACCAGGCTTTGGGTAGGCGTAAAGCGCACGGCGGCTTCGGCCAGCACCAGCAGTTGCTCGCGCATGGCCGGATTTTCCGGGTGGCCGGTCAGGGTGAACACCACCGGGATGTAGGGTTTCAACAGCGGCGCGGTGTCCGGAATTTGCTGGCAAATATCGATCAACGCTTGTTCGCTTTGCGGCGTTTGCTTGGCCATGGCATTCAACAAGGCCAATTCCATGCGGGTGTATTGCCATTCGTGCGCCACGGCCGCAGCCAACGCCAGCGACACCAAGCCGCCGGCCAGCG
>NZ_JANIBK010000254.1 GCF_024505165.1 Methylomonas rivi | reverse complement strand
CGGCGCCGGCCTTGCCGCAAGCGTTGGCGCTGTCGCCGGTGCGGGATCCGTTCAGCCCCAGCACGCTGATGTACGATAGCGCCAGCGCCGGCAACAATCCCGGCAATTACGGCTTTTTTCCGTCGCAGGCCGGCGGCAAGATACCGGAAATGAAATTGCGCGGGCTGTTGAGCCAAAACGGCGAATTCATCGCCTTGCTGGAAATCAAGGGCTTCGGTACTTTCATGGTGCGGGAGGGCGATGAGTTCACCGTCGATCCGGCGCAACCGAAAAATGCCATCCGTATCGATAAAATCACCCGGCTCAGCGTGACGGTCGAAACGGGGATGCTGGGTTCGATCAGGGTGTTGCGGTAATTTGCCTACGCCGCGCCGCCGGTAGCGGCCGGTTGCGCTTCCAGCACGGCCGGCAGGAAAAATTCGCTGACCAGTAAAGGCTGGCGGTGAATCGCATACAGCGTGCGCCGCCCCCAGACACCCGGTTCAATTTCAAACCCGCCTTGCACCGCCGCCGACCAGCAATTGGCCGCCGCCGCGCTGAAATAGCGTTGCCGCAACTCCAAATCCGGATAAGCGAAAATCACTTCGCCCAGGGGCCGGGTGCCCAGATGAGACAGATTGCGGTGGGCGATGCGGATGGTCTGTTCGGGCAGTACGGTGCGGGCCAGCACCAAGGGTTTACCGTCCGCATGCAACAGCACTTCCCGAATCAAATGATAGCGATGGTGGGGCACCTGCAAGGCTTGGCATTCCTCGGCAAAGGCCGGTTTCCAATGGTGGAACAACAGCTTGACGGCCAGACGGTTGCCGTATACGCCGCGCAGGCGTTTGGTCAAGGAGCCGGTTTCGTTCAACCAGGGGCGCAGTGGCGCCGGCGGTTGCGCGTCCGCGCCGCGCAACTGGGTTTTCCATTGCGGCGGGCGGCTGAATAAATAACTGATAGTGGACAAAGGCGTGAAAGATAAGCGGGCTAAAAGCACATGGGCGAATTAATTAAGCCTATTGTACCGATTGTTTTGCTATTGTTTAAAAACTGATTACCGCCTAGCCACGACCTACCATGAACGCCACCCTGGAAAACCTGTTTCAATACTGTACCCTGCCGCAAACCCAAGCCAATGCGATGATCATAGGCAACATATTGGTGGCGTTTTTATTGGGCATTATCGCCGGCTACGAACGTTCTTATCATGGGCGGGCGGCGGGCATGCGCACTTACGGCCTGGTTTGCATGGCATCCTCGGCGGTGACGGTGATTGCCGGTTTTCCGGATTTTTGGTACGGCGGCTTGCAAAGCCTGCCGGTGGCCGCCGAGCCCACCCGCGTGATACAGGGGGTGGTGACCGGGATAGGCTTTCTGGGGGCCGGGGTGATCATGCGCGAAGGCCTGAACATCAGCGGCTTGACCACGGCGGCTTCGATATGGTCCGCGGCGGCGATAGGGGTACTGTGCGGCTCGGGGTTTTATCTGGCCGCGGTGGTTTTGACCCTGCTGTCCTTGCTGGCCATGATTTGGGGCGTGCAGTTGGAAAATATATTGCCATCGCGGCATGCGGTGGTGGTGACCTTGTATTTCGATTTGCATTGGCTACCGAACGAACTGGAAATTAAGGCGCTGGTCGCCGACCTGGGCTACCGCATCGCCGAAGGCTCCACCAGCATTCAATATCGAAATCGGCATCAGGAATGGCATTTGGTGCTGTTGGCGGCCTCCAGCCAAAAAGTGTCCTTGCCGCAATTGGCCGCCCAGTTGCATCGGCAACCCACCTTGAAGGGGTTTCAGGTGGCCTATGCCAGAAATTAAACCGCTTGGGCCCTGGGTTTCAAGCGCCGTTCAGCAGCGCTTTCAGAACGGCGCCGGCCGAATCTTCGGTTTTTTTACCGCTGTCTATCCAGTCGATTTTCAGCCGGCTGTCCGCCAGCAGCCGTTCGGCGCCGGTTTTGTCGGTGTCGGCGTCGAACAGGACCACCAGTTTTTGCAAATGGGCTTGCCGCGCCAACACCGAGAGTTCATGGCTGCAACCGGCCCGGTCGGCGCTGTAACCGCGCAAATCCATCAACACCCGGTCGGCTTTGCCGACCAGGGCCGCCAGCACCATTTTCCATGTGTTGTCGAAGCAAAAAAATTCGTTGACCCGATAGCGGCCGTCCGGATCGCTGCTTAAATCCAGCGAACTTAACGCTTGCTGTAAGCCGGCGTTATCGTTAATAAAACGTTCTCGCAGGCGGCCGCTCAAGAAACCGAACAATTCGTCCGGCTCCAGGTTGCGCAGGGCCAAGTCCTTGCCGGCAATCAGCAAGGTGTTGCCCGAGTAGCGCCACTGTTCGACAACCTGGTCGAACAGGGCTTCGATACCGCGGTCGCCGCGAAATACCCGTAGCAGCAACAGGGTGGGCGGTTGATGGCGGGGTTGCAACGCCGGCTTCATCGCCAGCGTAAACAGCGGAAACAGTAGGCCGGCCAGCAACAGGTTATAAGCCCGCCAACCCATGGAATGGCTCAAGGTCAGGGCCTGGATTAATAGCGTAATGAGCCACAGACCGGCCGCCAGATACAGCGGTTCGGAAAAGGCCTTGCGTTGGTAGGCGGCCGCCAGCCGGCGGGCAATAAAGCGGACCGGAAAAAACGCCGCCAGCCAGGGCACTATGCTGAACAGGCCGAATACCACGTTGACGTTGGTCAGCATCAATAAATCCACCACCCAGCTGTCGATGCCGTCGCCCAGGCTATGTTCCAGGGCGTTCAAGCCCAGCAGGGACGACAGCGTTAAGGCGAAAAACACCAGGATCAGGTAAGGGCCGGTGCTGCGCAAGGTCGGCCCGGTCATGAAAAACACGATCAGCAGCAGCGGCAATTGTTCCGAGAACAACCACAGCAATACCGGCAGGAATTGCTGATTTTCGTTGGAATTCAGCATCACGATGACGCTGGAAAGCGCGACGTATTGCAGCGATATGAAAAAAATCCTGCCGCGCGGCCAGCGCTCCAATAGGCCTATGGTCGGCACCACCGGCCAGGCAAATACCAGCGTCAGCGTGAACAGCCGCCGCCAGCTGAAACCGGAGGCGACGTAAGCGCCCTGGGCGACGGCGGCAATGATGGCGGCGAATATCAGACACATCAACGCCAGGGCCAGACGCAGGTTTCGTCTGGCGGCCCGGTTTTGCGCCGGCAGT
>NZ_JANIBK010000253.1 GCF_024505165.1 Methylomonas rivi | reverse complement strand
TTGGGATCGAGCGGCACATAAGCGCCGCCGGCCTTGAGGATACCCAGCAAGCCGATCACCATCTCCAGCGAGCGTTCCAGACAAATGCCGACCAATACGTCAGGGCCGACACCCCGTTCGATCAGGTAATGCGCCAGTTGGTTGGCTTTGGCGTTCAGTTCGGCGTAGATGAGATGCTGATCTTCAAAACTCAGTGCGATGGCGTCCGGGGTTGCCTCGACTTGCGCTTCGAACAGCTGGTGAATGTAGCGGTCTTGCGGGTATTCGACTTCGGTGGCGTTCCAGTCGGCGAGGATTTGCCGGTTTTCCGCTTCGCTCAGCAGCGGCAGTTCGCTGACTCTGCGCAGGGGGGCGGCGACGGCCGCTTGCAGCAACTGTTGGTAGTGCCGAGCCAGACGTTCGATACCGGCGGCATCGTACAGATCGGTGTTGTATTCCCAGCTTCCGCTGATCCGCCCATCCGGCCAGTCTTGGATGTGCAGGGTTACATCGAATTTGGCCATGTTGCCGGAATCTTCGATCAGTTCGACGGCTAAATCCGGAAGGTGTAGCGTCAGCGGCTCTTGTTTGGCCAGTACGAACATGACTTGGAACAGCGGGCTGCGGCTGGGGTCGCGCTCGGGCTGCAGCGCTTCGACCAGTTTTTCGAATGGCAGGTCTTGGTACTGTTGGGCGTCCAGGACCGTGGTTTTGATTTGCGCCAGAAATTCGGCCACCGTCGGGTTTGCCGATACATCGGCACGCAGCACCAAGGTGTTGACGAAGAAGCCGATCAAACCTTCGATTTCCGGCCGATTGCGGTTGGCAACCGGGCTGCCGACGCACAGGTCGGCTTGGCCGCTGTAGCGGCTGAGCAGTAATTGGAACACGGCTAATAGCGCCATGAACAATGTCACGTTGTGTTGTCGGCTCAACGCCCGTATCGCTTGCGCCACGGTCAACGGCAGTTCGAAAGCCAGACTAGCCCCACGGTAGGTGGTCACCGCCGGCCTTGGCCGGTCGGTGGGCAGATCCAGCACCAGCGGCGCGCCGTCCAGTTGTTGCCGCCAGTAATGTAACTGGCGCTCCAGTACCTCGCCGCTCAACCACTGACGCTGCCAGCAGGCAAAATCGGCGTATTGAATCGGCAATTCCGCCAGCGGCGCGGCGAGTCCTTGTGTGAACGCTCGGTACAGCGAACTGAATTCCTTAATTAGGAGTTCCGCCGACCAGCCGTCGGAGACGATGTGGTGCATGGTCAACAACAGTACCGCATCCTGCTGTTCGGCACAGTCCCTCAACCGCAATAAGCGGGCACGGATCAAGGGTCCGTTACACAAGTCGAAGGGTTTGGCGGCTTCTTGTCGGCATAGCGCCTGCCAAGCGGCTTCTTGGCCGGACTCTAAGTCGGACAGGTCGATGCGTTCCAGTTCTACCGTCAGGTCCGGGCGGACGGTTTGCACCGCCTCGCCGTCCGGGCCGGTGTCGAACACGGTCCGCAGGATTTCGTGCCGGCGGACGATGGCCGTGAAGCTTTGCTTCAGTGCGGTAAGGTCCAAACGCCCGGTCAGGCGTAGCGCTACCGGGATGTTGTAGAAGGGATTGTCCGGCTCCAGTTGGTCCAGAAACCACAGACGTTGCTGGGCGTAGGATAGCGGGATTGAGGCGGTGCGGGCGGCGGG
>NZ_JANIBK010000252.1 GCF_024505165.1 Methylomonas rivi | reverse complement strand
CGGTATCGTGACCGCGTGTAGCGCATTCCCGTCGGCTTGCTGCCTTGCTATCGTTTCGGCCAAGGCCACAAGCCGGCCATGCTTAAATAAGTGGCGTAGCGGCAATTCAACCGAAAAGCGCTTGGTAATTCGCGACATCAATTGCGTGGCCAACAACGAATGTCCGCCCAATTCAAAGAAATCGTCTTCGATGCCCACTTGTTCGACGCCCAAGACCTCTTGCCAAATCTCAGCCAACGCTTGCTCGGTTTCGGTGCGCGGTGCCACACAGGCATTTTTCAGTTGCTCGCTGAAGTCAGGCGTCGGTAACAGCTTCCTATCCAATTTGCCGTTGGCGGACAGTGGCATGGCTTCCATTACCACGAAGGCGCTGGGCACCATGTAGTCCGGCAGATTTTGTTTGAGCGCTGCCTTGATGCGCTCGACGATGGCGTGCTCTGCCTTGGCATCCGCTGCCGTCGTATGTGGAACCACATAAGCGACCAAGCGTTTGTCGTTAGGTTGGTCTTCTCGTGCAACTACCACGGCGTCCTTGATCTCCGGTTGCTTGAGTAATTGGGCTTCGATTTCGCCCAGTTCGATGCGAAAGCCTCTGATCTTGACTTGGTGGTCGATGCGACCCAGGTAGTCGATGTTGCCGTCCGGGCGGTAGCGCGTGAGGTCGCCGGTTTTGTATAGCCGGCTGCCTACCGGGCCGAATGGATCGGGAACGAAACGCTCGGCGGTCAGATCGGGCCGATTCAGGTAGCCTCGGCCTAAACCGATACCTCCGATGTGCAGCTCCCCGGGCGTGCCAATCGGCACCGGGTTCAGGCTGCGGTCGAGAATGTGCAGACGAAGATTGGCAATCGGTTTGCCGATCGGGATCGCATTTTCTTTGCAGTCCGCAGGACAGGCCCAGTAGCTGACATCGACCGAGGCTTCGGTCGGACCATACAGATTGTGCAGTTCGGCCGGCAGTTTTTGTTGGAAGCGTTGCACCAGATCGGCCGGCAGTGCTTCACCACTGCAAATCACCCGCTTCAGACTCGTGCAGTGTTCGACGCCCGGCGTATCGACAAAGGCTTGCAGCATGGACGGTACGAAGTGAATCGTGGTAATGCCTTCGCTACGGATCAGCTTGATCAAGCCTTGGCTGTCTTTGTGCAGTTCCGGCGCAGCCACGACCAAACGGGTGCCGGTCATCAACGGCCAGAAGAATTCCCAGACCGACACGTCGAAGCTGTAGGGCGTTTTCTGCAATACGTGATCGGTATGATCCAGCCGGTATTCCGCCTGCATCCACTGCAAGCGGTTCAAGATGCCTTGGTGCGGCACGCCGGCGCCTTTGGGTTGGCCGGTCGAGCCGGATGTGTAGATGCAATAAGTTAGGTTGCTGGGTTGAAGATCGGGCTGTGGGTTATCGGCGGGGTAAGCAGCAACCCAAGGCCAATCGCTATCCAGGCTGAGTGCTTGAGCCTCGGCAAATTCCAGCCCGGCGAATCGCTCTTGCGTCAAAACCACGCTGGGCGCAATGTCGGTCAGCATAAAGCCCAAGCGTTCCGCGGGATAG
>NZ_JANIBK010000251.1 GCF_024505165.1 Methylomonas rivi | reverse complement strand
CCCTCGATGCGCGCGGCCGCCGCATCCGCCACGCCGAACGCCTCCACCCCGGCGTCCATGTCCCGAAAAAAAACCGCGCAACCGGCCAAATCCGGCTTTGCCGGGATAACCAGCGGTTGCCGCCACGCGCAAGCCTGCATCGCTAACGCCAGAATGAAGGTCGACAGCGATAAACTCAACCCGCGCGTCATGGCGGGCCGAACGCAAACCGGCTTGTAGTCAGCCGGATTGAAGCGGCGTACGCAAACCATCGCGAAACGGCGCAACGGCCGATGTTAAAAACAAACCTAAAAAATCCGGCATAGGCAATCTCCAAAACAAACAGGCGCACTATATTTTTAAGGCATGACCGATCTTCTTAAAGTCGATACCGCAATGCCGCCGCTTTCCGAGACGCGGGCCTGTACCGAAAGCAAGATTTTTTGATTGATCGTTGAATCGAGCGCGGTATGAATGACGGTTACGGCATAGTAATCGGCATGATGGATAACGACAGCCGCGTCGCTAAAAATCCATTGGAATTTGGAATCCAAGGGCTCTTTCAATTGGATATGCTCCATAATCGCTGTGGTGGCGTCGCCCCACTCGCACCATAGATCATCAAGTGACCGGTAACGTCGAATCATAGTTTGAGTAAACCTTATGGTTGTCGATAAAGGCAAATCGCAGAGACTATCCCGTTTCTCGTGGCGGCATTGACTCATTTACACGTGAACGGGGCCCTAAACGGGGTTTCGCCACACTGCAAGGCAGTCTACACGGAATTGTCGCGTTTATGTTTATTTGCCTGCGCGGGCGTGTTGTCTACACTTGACACCGGCGGGCGCATTTGCAGGCAAATACGTCCGCCGGTGTCGATTTTTCCAAGCATAGCCAGGCACCGCCGGCCGTCGCCGGGTTGGGCCACGACAAAAACACGAGGTAATACAGTATGCAAGCATCCGAACCCACCCTTTCCGAACGGGCCGCCGCGGCGGCCGACGCCGGCAATCTGCTTGAGGCCATTAAACAGGTACGGGAGGAAACCGGTCTCGGCCTCAAAGAAGCCAAGGACTTGGTGGACGCGTATCTGCGACTTGGACACTCCCCGTCGCCAAGCACAACTGCCGCCTCATCCGCCGAGATGCCGGTTGCGGCCCTGCTGGCCTTGAAGAACGGCGTGTTGATAGAGGCTATCCAACATTACCGCAACCATAATCGTTGCGGCTTGAAAGATGCCAAGGAAGCGGTGGAGCGCTATCTCGACGCCAACCCGCTCGCCAAGCAGCAATTCCAGGCCGCCGCCAAGGCAAACGGCAAGCCGTTTCTGAACGTATTGCTGGCGCTGGTGATTCTGGGATTGATCGCGGCGGGCTATTGGTATGTCACTGGCCAGACGCTCTAACGCGAGTTCGTTTCATCGCCGTTCCATGCAACGAACCGTCCGGCTAGCTGTCGTAATCGACAACGTTTCAACGTGCAATTCCGCGCGGCTTTGCATAAGCACCCAGGGGAGCAGCCATGAACCGACCCGCTTTGGCATCATTTCGCGACCGGATAAACCGGGCGTTTTTACAACCTGAAGCGCTGCTCGTTCCCGAGTTGATTCGGATGCTCGGCGATTACGGCCGGCAAGAAACCGAAGACTTTGCCAAACGTTTGCTTGGCGCCATTCGCGGCCAACACAATCAGGCCTCGCCCTTCGAAGCGTTTTTACAGGAATACAGCCTCGACAGCGCGGAAGGCATCGTGTTGATGAGCATGGCGGAAGCCTTGCTGCGCATACCCGACCAAGCCACCCAAAACCGCTTCCTGCGGGAAAAACTGGCCGATGCCGATTGGCACAGCCATGTGCTGCACAGCGATTCGCTAATGGTGAATCTGGCCAGTAGCGCCTTGCTGCTGAGCGGCAAAGTCGAACAGCGGATTCGCCTGCACGCGTTGGACCACCACCCATCCCTGTTTGCCGGTTTGCTTTCGCGTCTGGGCGAGCCATTGATACGTAACGCCGTCAAACAAGCCATGCAGTATCTGGCGCAACATTTCGTGCTTGCAGAGCGGATAGACGTAGCGCTGGATCGGGCCGCCGCCCAACCCGGCTACCGCTATTCGTTCGACATGCTGGGCGAAGCCGCGCTGACCACGGCCGATGCAGAACGCTATTTTCAAGCGTATTCCCAAGCCATCGCCACCCTGGCGACGGTGGCCGGCGCGGATTTATTCGCCAACCCCGGCATCTCCATCAAATTATCCGCGCTGTATCCGCGCTACGAAGCCTTGCAGGCCAGCCGCGCCATTCCCGCCATCGGCGAAAAGCTATTGCCCTTGATCAAGCAGGCCAGAACCGCCAATATTAGCGTCACTCTCGATGCCGAGGAAGCCGAACGGCTGCAGATGAGTCTGACGATATTCGCCGAGCTGGTCCAACACCCAGCCCTGGCCGGCTGGCACGGCTTGGGCTTGGCGGTGCAGGCCTATCAAAAACGCGCCATGGCGGTCATCGATTGGCTGGCGGAATTGGCAAAGCAACAGCAACGCGTGATTCCGCTACGCTTGGTAAAAGGCGCTTATTGGGATACCGAAATCAAACGCGCCCAGGAAAACGGCTGGTCCGATTACCCGGTTTTTACCCGAAAAGCCGCCACTGACGTGTCTTATCTGGCCTGCGCCAAGGCCATCCTGTCCCGGCCGGAGGCTTTTTATCCGCAATTCGCCACCCACAACGCCCACACGGTGGCGGCGATTTGCCGACTGGGTCAAGATCACCCCGGCTTCGAGTTTCAACGCTTGCATGGCATGGGCCAGCCCTTGTACGACCGCCTGCTGGAAACGCACCCGCTTCTCCGCTGCCGGGTCTATGCGCCGGTCGGCGGTTACCGGGATTTGTTGCCTTATCTGGTACGGCGCCTGTTGGAAAACGGTGCCAATACCTCGTTTATCCACCAAGCGGAAAATACGGCCATCAGCCCGGAAACCTTATGCCGGGACCCGGTACTGGCATTGCAAGACGCCGAACCGGCGCCCATTGCCCTGCCGGAAGATTTATTCGCTCCGCAACGCAAAAACTCCCAAGGTTTGAATTTAACCGACCTGGGGCTACTGCAACAATGGCAAGCCGATCTGGCCGAGTTCAGCGGCAAAACCTGGCAAGCCGCGCCGCTGGT
Source organism: Methylomonas rivi (assembly GCF_024505165.1). Lineage (GTDB taxonomy): Bacteria > Pseudomonadota > Gammaproteobacteria > Methylococcales > Methylomonadaceae > Methylomonas > Methylomonas rivi. The sequence continues at coordinate 124 of NZ_JANIBK010000251.1, read as the reverse complement.
GAGCGGCCAAGCCTACGCCGGCGATACTATTACTGTGTTCAGCCCGTTCGACCGCAGTGCGGTGGTCGGCCAAGCCGCTTGCAGCCCGCCCCAGGCAAGCGAAATGGCGCGGAAACGAGCCACG
>NZ_JANIBK010000250.1 GCF_024505165.1 Methylomonas rivi | reverse complement strand
GGCGCGATGCCGCGGCCGACCGCGGCCAGCACCGACTTCTCGCTGTCTTCGTTGCCGTAGCTGCCGTCGGTGCCGACCGAGTTGAGTACGTTCAACACCAGTACCATAGGCACGATGACCCGGCCGGCGCGCATGACAAACCCCTTCAACTTGTCCCAGGTATGAATGGCGATGCTTTTCAAGGTAGGCAGGTGGTAGGGCGGCAATTCCATGATGAACGGCGTGGCTTCGCCTTGTAGGAGGGTGTTTTTTAGAATCAGACCGGTTAATACCGCCATGGCAATGCCGAGTAAATACAATCCGAACACGATATTTTGCGCGCCGTCGGCGAAAAACGCGGCGGCGAACAACACGTACACCGGCAGCCGCGCGCCGCAGGACATGAACGGCGCCATCGCGATGGTCATCAGCCGGTCGCGGCGATGCTCCAATGTGCGGGTGGCCATGATGGCCGGTACGTTGCAACCGAAACCGACAATCAACGGCACGAACGACTTGCCCGGCAGGCCGATCCAGCGCATGAATCTATCCATCACGAACGCCGCGCGGGCCATGTAGCCGGAGTCCTCCAGCACCGATAAAAACAGGAATAAAAAGCCGATGACCGGCACGAACGTGGCCACCACTTGTGCGCCGCCGCCGATGCCCTTGGCGAGCAGCAAAGTCAGCCAGTCCGGCGTGCCGATACCGGTCAGCCAGACGCCGAAGCCGTCCACGAACAAGGCTTGCGCGGCTTGGTCGAAAAAGTCGATGAAAGCACCGCCGATGTTGATCGTGAACATGAACATCAGATACATCATCATCAGGAATATCGGAATGCCCAAGGCCCGGTTCAATACGATGCGGTCGATGCGGTTGGTCAGGTCGCGGTTGATCAGACCGCTGATTTTTAGGGCGTCTTTGCAGATCCGGTGAGCCAACTCGAAACGGGCGTCGGCCATCATGATGTCGATGTCTTCGCCCAGGGTACGAGACCAAGCATCGATTTCTTGGCGTAGATCGGGTTCTACCAAGCCTAATGCCAAGTCGTCGCCCTCCAGCAGTCGCACGGCCAGCCAGCGCTCGGACCATCCCATGCGTTTCGCGGTAGCGCTTAAACGGCCGCTCAGTTTGGAGACGGCTTCCTCTAAGGCGTCGTCGTATCTGACTTCGGCACCGGCCGCTTTCGGGCTGGCCGCTGACTCGGCGATGGCGGTTTTCAAGGCGGCGATTCCCTGATTTTCCGAGGCCACCACCGGAATCACCGGACAACCCAAACGCTCGCCCAGCATGGCCGCATCAGGCTGCATGCCCTTGCTTTCGGCGACGTCGATCATATTCAACACCGTCAGCATCGGTACCTGCATTTCCGCCAACTGACTGGTCAAATACAGGCTGCGTTCCAGAATAGAGGCGTCGACGATATTGACGATCAAATCGGCTTCGTTGCTATGCGCATAGTCGCGAGCCACTTTTTCGTCCAGAGACACTTCCCGGTCGGCGACGTCCAACGAATAGGTGCCTGGCAGATCGACGACTTCAAAACGGGCTTCGTCATGCAGGTATTCGCCGGTCTTCTTCTCGACGGTTACGCCGGGCCAGTTGCCGACGCGTTGTTTGGCGCCGGTGAGGGCATTGAACAGCGTGGTTTTGCCGCAGTTGGGATTGCCGATCAGGGCGATGGTGTAGCGTGTTTTCATGCTAGTTTGTCCACGGAGATGGCGTCGGCTTCGCCTTTGCGCAATGACAGCGAGTAGCCGCGAATCAGGATTTCCACCGGGTCGCCGAGCGGCGCCACCCGAATCAGGCTGATTTCGGTGCCGGGCGTTAGCCCCATGGCTAGCAATTTGCGCCGATAGGCTTTGCCGCTGTCGTTGAAGCCGACTATTTTTGCGCGGTCGCCGATGGCAAGTTCTTTTAAGGTCATGCCGGGTCTTGGGTTGGTGCCGTCAAGCGTTTGAGGCTTCGAGGTGTCCGGTTGGCAGGGATTTTAGCCTTCGGCGGCATGCCGCCGCCCAGCAAGGCGCGCAGCAAAATCGCGATCGTGCTGCCGTTATGCAGCATCGAGGCCTTGACCGGGTTCAGCCAGCCGAAGGCGGCCGCCGACAAAATGCCGGTATTCAGGCCCACCGTCAGCTTGAAATTGCTGGCTATCAGTTTGCTGGTGGCCAAGGCCAGGGCGCGGGCGTCGGCGACGCGGGCGATGTTGTCTTCCAGCAAGGTGATGTCGGCCGCCAGCCGGGCCACGTCGGCACCGCGATGCATGGCGATACCGACATGAGAGCCGCTAAGGGCCGGAGCATCGTTGACGCCGTCGCCGACAAAGGCGATGTTGGCGCCTTGGGCCGCCAGTTGTTCCAGGATTTTCGCCTTTTCGTGCGGCAACAGCCCGGCGTGGAAGTCGTCCAGACCCAGTTCCTCGGCCAGCAGACGGGCGCGGTCGTAATGGTCGCCGGTCAGCATCAAAATGCGCTTGACGCCCAACGCCCGCAGGCGCGCCACCGTGGCGGCGCTGTTGGGGCGGACCGTGTCGGTTAACACCAAAATCCCCAGCAGTTTGCCGCCGAAGCCGATATATAAAATGGTTTTGCCTTCGGCGTGGATTTTGTCCAGCACGTCTTTGTATTCGTCGAGGGCAATGCCTTCGTCGTCTTCGATGAAATGCCTCGAGCCGACCACGATGCGCTGGCCGTCGATGACGCTGGCGACGCCGTGGGCGACGACGAATTCCACCTCCTGGTGCTGGAAGTGCTGGTGGCGGTTGAGGCTGTGCGCGGCTTCGACCACCGCTTGCGCCATCGGATGGAAGTAATGTTCCTCGACCGAGGCGGCCAGATTGATCAAGTCTTCCGGACTATAGTCGTGGTTGAAGGCGATCGAGTCGGTGACCTGCAAGGCGCCGCTGGTCAGGGTGCCGGTTTTGTCGAAGACGAAAGTGTCGGCCTTGGCCAAGTGTTCCAGGGCATTGGCGCCCTTGACCAGGATGTTGCCGTGGCCGGCGCGGTACATCGCCGACTTGAATGCCACCGGCGTCGCCAGTTTCAGGGCGCAGGAATAATCGGCCTGCAATACCGCGGCGACCCGTTCGCTGTCGCGTGAAATCAGCCAAGTCGCCGCCGCCAGCGCCAATACCAAAGGCACGGTTTTGTCGGCCAACCGCGAGGCTTCCAATTGGGTTTCGCTTTTGACGGTCAGGGATTGTTCCACCAGATCGGCGATGCGGGCGGCGGCGGCTTGGCGGCCGACTTGTTCCGCGTAGATGCGGATGCGGCCTTCCTCCACCAATGTGCCGGACAGGGCTTTGTCGCCGCGC
>NZ_JANIBK010000249.1 GCF_024505165.1 Methylomonas rivi | reverse complement strand
CTGGTGTAATCGCCCCGGCGCAACGAGTGGGCGGCGTGCGAGCCGGCCGCCAACGCGGCGCCTCCTTGCAGTCCATGCCGCAGTATGCGTTGGTAATCGGCCTTGGAGTCGGGGTGGGCCACATCCTGAAAGGCGGAAATACAGGCCGAGGCGACAAAACCTTGGGTGAAGCTGCCGTCACTGCGTACTCGCACCGGGTTGGGAGCGTAGGGGTAGTCAATGTGTTTCATGGTGGTTACTCCTGATCGTGTTCCACTTTTTCGTGTTTATTGGCGTGTTTGCGCGAGGCAAGCTTTTTCGGTGCCGCTTTAGCTTCGCTGCCTAACTTGGCGCGGGCCTTGGCCGATGCGCTTTCGATGGCTTCCAGACCGGACACCGTGGCGTCGCGCAATTTGTCCTGGGCTTTTTCCAAGGTGTCCTTGGTCGATTGGCTGGCTTTTTCCAGGGACTCCTTGGTGGAGGCTCCGGCTTTTTTCAGGGTGTCCCGGGTCGATTTATTTTTCAGCAGCTGCATGGCGACAATCCCTGCGGCTACGCCGGCGGCAAAACGGATTAGATGTAACATGTCAATTCTCCTGTTTTTTGCGACCTAAACGGTTGCGGTAAAAATAAATCCCGGCGCCGCCCGCGGCCAGGCCGAGTAACATGGACGGCGTGGTGCGGCGCAGCAGAGGGCTGAATAAACCGATGGGGCCGGCGTGCGGACTCAGATGAACCAGGGCTTTTTCCACCAGATCGGCCAAAGGGCCGTGGTGTTCGTAAGCCTGTTGCGGCGGAATCCCACGCTCGGCGTGGTAGCGCTCCTGCGCCATGGCTTCGGCCGCGGCTTCCTGAAATGCCGGCAGATGGTTATTCAGAGACGCGGCCTGTAAATTCAGCATTACGTTGCCGACCTGCGGGTCGCCGATATGCGGCAGCAAATAGCGATAAAGCCGTACATTAGCGATTTCCCCGGCCACGGCACGCTCGCAATTGGCCCGCCAGGTGGGTTCGATTTCGGTTTCCAGCGGAAATGGGTCCAACGGCCGCGGAATGCCGAGCCGTTCGCATTGGCGGGACAGCGCGTCGACATGGCGCTGTTCGGCGCGCACGATATTCGCGAACGGTTGGTGCGGGCCGAAGGCTTCAACGACCTTGCCGTAGAAAGCCCGCGCGGCATATTCGTCGTACAGTGCAATCCGCACCGCCTGATGCAGAATAGGAAACGGCGCGTTGGGGTTGAGCCTGCGCGAACGCAGGATCGCTTCGTCATAATTGGGCATGGCTGATCTCCCGGTAAGTGTCGCGCAGGATGTTTTCCAGAGTTAGGGCGGCGGCCGAGGAAACGCCGGCAATAAAATCCCGCCAGGCCTGGTCGGGTATCACCGCGGGGTCGTATTCGATCAGGCAGGAGCGAGCGAGCAAATTGATGCGCACCGAGCGCACGCCCGCAGCTTGCTCGACCAGGCTTTGTAACTGTTCGGTGTCGCCGCGTCCGGGTAACGGCAGTTCCTTGGGGTAAGCCTCGAGACGGAGCCGGATGCGGCCGCGGATATGGTGGGCGATCCGGACTTTATTGAGGTAGCCGCAGAGTTGTTCGAAAGTCGGCATACGTTTGCCTCCATGAAAAAATCGGTCGGCTGGCGGCGGCTTGCCGACGGATTATGAATCTTACAAGTGTAAGCAACTGGCTTAAACCAGAGCATCCTGCTTGTGTTGTTAATAAGGATGGTATCGGTGGCTGTAGAAATCAGATTGTCGCCGGTGGTAGCCGGATCGGGGTCACGGTAACCTTGTACGGTAGCGATGATTCGAGTATAGGCCCGACGGCGGGCATTTACAACTGAGGATTTTGCTAAGGATTTGTCCGATTTTCTCATGGTGAAATGCCTTGATTGTGGCAGCTTAAACACAAGCCGCCGTCGCTATTGTCGCGCCGCAATAAATAGCTTTTACGCATGCGTGCCGTATCGAACCAGCGGTCAAGGAAATCGACGTTGGCGCGCGGCTGCTCGCTGTCCAGCCGGCCGTGGGTGTAATGGCAGGTCAGGCAAACGTGGCCGTTATTTTCTCCTAGCGGCATATCGGGCGGCACCGCGAAGTCGATTTTGTCGCCAACCTCGGCGTGCAAATGGTCTCGGGGATGGCAGGACACGCACATCGCGATTGCGTTGAGCTTGTAGCGATCGGCAATAAAGGCCGCGTCGCGGCTGTCCAAGGGCTGCGTGCCGGTCCAGGCGGGTGTTGAGACGTGGCAACCCCGGCAATCGCCGCTACCTTGGCTGTCGATCGAATGCGGGTTGTTGGCTGCGGCGTGAGCCGCAAATAAACCTCCAAACAACGCCCAGCAAGCGGCGCTGCTTAACAGGGCGGAAACAGTGGGTTTAGGCATTTTGCTTCTCCCGTTTTAAAAAGACACCACTATTTGGCCGATACCTATCTTCCGATCGAAGTAACGCTCGCCGGTCGACGTACCCAAGGTGTCGCTGTATTCGAATTTCAATTGCAGGTAATCGCTGAATTTATAGTTGAAGCCCAGGCTCAGCATCGATATGTCATTGATCGCCACCGCGCTGCCGTCGTAGTCCAGGCCGAGAGCTTGCTTAGGTTGCCAACGGCTGAAGCGGGCAAAGGCTTGCACCGGCCGTTCGATCACCGACTCCAAGTCAAGCACCAGCGTGGAGTGGTAGCCGAACTGATGCCCTTTACCGATCGGATTGCCGTATTCGTCGACCAATAAGTTATCGTCGGCGTCGAAGGTCCGGTCTCGATGCGCCTGCAACAGCATCAGCTCGTTGTCCAAGCGCCAGATGCCGTAACCGATGCCGAGGTCGGCGCCGTAGACGCTATAACGGATACGGTTGTCGCCATCCAGTTCGCTGAGATGGGAAACGCCGAGTTCGATACCCTTGCGCGGACTATGCACGCTGTAGGGCCGGTTACCGAAGCGGAGGCCCAGGCGGCCGCCGATCCCGTGGCCGGCGTCGGCGTAAATGGCGTCGGTCCAAAACCCGGCAACATTGAAATGGCCCCAACTGCCGTACGCGCGGATACCGTCGCTGTTGTAACCGCCCAATTGCATGCGTGACGTGGTCAGCGGCGCGGTCACGGTCACCCGGTCTTTGTTGGCGAAGTTTTGATAATCGGTGCCGAACGGCAGGTCGAAGCGGCCGGCCTGAATGTGCAGGCCTTGGTTGTTGAAAATCCGGCCGCGCGGAGGGACGCGGTCGTCGTACAAGTGGTAATCGATCATCGCCACCGCGATGCCGGCCATGGTATTGCCGCCGCTGAGGCCGCCGGGTCCGCTGTTGCCGCAGAACACCGCGCCG
>NZ_JANIBK010000248.1 GCF_024505165.1 Methylomonas rivi | reverse complement strand
GTGCGCCGCCAGCAGGAGGAAATGGCATTGCGCGGCCGCTTCCTGGCCGGTATCGGCACCCCGCCCCCTCTTGCCGGCAGCGACTTGGCCGCCTGGCTGGACGACCGGAAAAAACACCTGTTTGCGTCGACCGACCTTCAATCTCCGATAGCGCAAGAAGTCTCGCACGACTTGGATTTGCATTTGCAGGGGCCGGTGTTGTATGCCGACCTTTGGCGATTTAAAACCCTGCCGGCCGACTTTCGTACCCCCATATTGCTCCGGCGCCCGCTGCCGGTCGCTATCGCCGTATTCCTGGCGGTCTGGCTGTTGCTGCCGCCCGTCGTATTAACATTCCGCGCAGTCCGCCGGGGAATCGCCCCGCCTTTACCGGCCGCCAAGTAAGAATCCAATCTCTCCCCGAAACTTAAATGGATATTATTTTATCAACCGATGCCATCAGGCAGCCGCTGACGGGCATAGGCCGCTATACCAGCCAGCTGGCCTGGCAATTGACGCAACGCCGGGACATCGGCGAGATTTGGTTTTCGCACGGCGAAAAACTGCTGCGCCATATTCCCGAACCTCGGCGGCAACCTACCGCCGTCGCTTGGTTGCGCAACGGCTTCTGCAAATACGGTCCGCTGCTCGATGCTTACCGCAAAATCCATTCTTTCGGCAAAGCCAGTTCCATCCGCCACCTCAACAACGCCGTTTACCACGGAACCAACTACTATCTGCCGAAATTCGCCGGCCGTAGCGTCGTTACCATCCACGACATCTCGATATTCACGCTGCCGGATTGCCACCGGGAAGACCGGGTAAAATTTCTGCGCAAGGAAACGGCGCTGGCGCTGCGGCGGGCCGCCGCCGTCATCACGGTTTCGGAGTTTTCCAAACGGGAAATCATGGCGCAATTCAACTGGCCCGCCGAACGGATTTACGTAACCCCCTTGGCAAGCGCCGGCATATTTTACCCGCGCCCGGACACGGAACTTACGCCCCTGCTCAAGCCGAGCCGGTTGCTTCCCGGCGGTTACTGCCTTTACGTGGGCACCGTGGAGCCGAGGAAGAACCTCGGCGTCCTGCTGGATGCCTACGAACGCTTGCCGCCATACTTGCGCGGGCTGTTCCCGCTGGTTCTAGCGGGACACTCGGGCTGGAACAACCGGGCGCTACTCGACAGGATCCGGCGCGCGGCTCGGGAAGGCTGGCTGCGTTACCCGGGCTTCGTTCCCGACTCGCTCCTGCCGGCCTTGTTCGCCGGTGCCCGGCTCTTCGTTTTTCCGTCGTTTTACGAAGGCTTTGGCTTGCCGGTACTGGAAGCCATGTCCTCGGGCGTTCCCGTTATATGCGCCGATACAGCTTCGCTCCCCGAAGTGGCCGGTAACGCGGCGGCCATGTTTGCGCCGCAAGACACGGAGCGGCTCGCCTCGCTGATCGCCATGGGCCTGGAAAACCGGGAATGGCGGGCGGCGGCTCGGGAAAACGGCCTGCGGCAAGCGGCGCGGTTTAGCTGGGAAGCCTGCGCGGAACTGACCCTACGGGCCTATGCCGCGGCTTCAAGGCTCTAAATTCAGGCCGGCGATGCGCATACTGCATTTCTTCAAAACGGCTTTCCCGGAAACCATGGGCGGCATCGAACAAGTCATCGATCAACTTGCCAGGGGAAGCAACAGACTGGGCATCGAGACGGATGTTCTGACATTGACGGCGACAGCGGATACGCATCCGCTCGAGGTGCACGGCTACCGCGTCCACCGCGTCCGCCGCGATTTCCAGCTGGCATCGACCGGGTTTTCCGCCTCCGCACTCCCGTGCTTTAGCCGGCTTGCGCGGCAGGCCGACATTATCCATTACCATTTCCCCTGGCCCTTCATGGACCTGCTGCATTTTGCCGGCCGCGTCAAGAAACCCTGTCTGCTAACCTACCACTCCGACATCATCCGCCAAAGGTTGCTGCTAACCTTCTACCGCCCGCTGATGAATCGGTTTATGCTCGATGTCGACCGTATAGTCGCCACTTCTCCCAATTACCTGGCGACCAGCCCGGTGCTGCAAAACTACGCCGCCAAGGTCAGCGTCATACCGATAGGATTGGACAAAGCAGGCTATCCCATGCCGCCCCCTGCCCGCTTGCGGTATTGGCGGGAAAAACTGGGGGAGCGTTTTTTTCTGTTCGTTGGCGTATTGCGCTACTACAAAGGCCTGCACATCCTGCTCGAAGCCGCCAAGGATACCGGCATTGCCGTCGCCATCGTCGGCGCCGGGCCGACGGAAAACGAATTGAAGCGCAAAGCCGCACGGCTCAAGCTGCGCCACATCCATTTTTTCGGCTATTTGCCGGAAGAAGACAAGGCGGCTCTGCTGACGCTTTGCTACGCGGTGGTCTTCCCCTCGCATTTGCGTTCGGAAGCCTTCGGCATTTCGCTGCTGGAAGGGGCGATGCACGGCAAGCCCATGATCTCATGCGAAATCGGCACCGGCACCACCTATGTCAACATCGGCGGGGAAACCGGGCTGGTGGTTCCGCCCAGCGATCCCGCCTCGTTGCGCGCGGCCATGCTCCACCTCCTGAATAACCCGGCCGAGGCCGCCGAAATGGGTCGCCGCGCGGAACAACGCTATTGGAACTATTTCACGGCGGAGCACATGGCGAACGGATACGCCGCTTTGTACCGGGACCTGTTCTCTACGTCATTACACCGATAGACCATGCACATCACTTACATCCTGGGCACGCGCCCCGAAATCATCAAGCTGGCGTCGCTGATTCAGGCCAGCGTCCGCGAAGGGCTGCCGTTTTCGATTATTCATACCAATCAGCACTATGCCGAACGGATGGACCGGGTTTTTTTCAACGAACTGGAACTGCCCGAGCCCGACCACCACCTGGGTATCGGCTCCCTTTCCCACGGCGAACAAATCGGCCGCATGCTGACCGGCATAGAACGAGTGCTGCTATCCCGGCGGCCCGCCGTTGTCGTTGTGCAGGGAGACACTAACAGCGCGCTGGCCGGCGGTCTGGCCGCCAACAAGCTCGGCATTCCCGTCGCCCATGTCGAGGCCGGCTTGCGCAGCCACGACCGCAGCATGCCCGAGGAAATCAACCGGGTATTGATCGACCATCTCTCCGACCACCTATTCTGCCCGACCGCCAATCAGGCCGGCTACCTGGCCGCGGAAGGCATCCACGCCGGCCGTATCCACGTCACCGGCAACACCATTGCCGACGCTACTCTGAGCTATGCGGAAACCGCGCGCCAGCGTTCCGGCATCTTGCGCCGGCTCGGCTTGAGCGCGGGCGCATACGGTCTGCTGACCTGCCACCGTCCCTCGAATACCGACGACCCGGCCCATTTTGCCGCCTTGATGGACGCCGTC
>NZ_JANIBK010000247.1 GCF_024505165.1 Methylomonas rivi | reverse complement strand
CGGGCCAACGCCAGACGCTGTTTCTCCCCGCCGGAAAGTTTGACGCCGCGTTCGCCCATGGGCGTGTCCAGGCCGCGCGGCAACTTTGCAACCAGCCCGGACAAGGCGGATTGCTCAAGGACACGTTCGATTTCGCGACCGGTCGGCGCGGCGTTGCCCCAGAGCAGATTGTCGCGGAGGCTGCCGTCCTGAATCAGCGTTTCCTGCGGAATATAGGCGATACTCTTGCGCCAGCCGGCGAGATGGATTAACGGTACGCCGTCAACCCAAATGCCGCCGCTGTCGGGCACGATCAGACCGCTCAGCAAGTCGAGCAGGGTGGTTTTGCCGGAACCGGAAACGCCGGCGATGGCCGTGGTTTTTTGGGCGGGGATGGTTAAGTGTTCTACCGTCAGCGTAAGGTGAGATTGGGGATGGCTGAAAACCACGCCTTCCAGGACAATGTGTTGCCGCAAAGGCGCGGGCTCATCGCTTGGCGGCGGAAAGTCGCGGTGTGCCGAAGCGTCCGCCAACAGGTTTTGCCAAGCCGAAAACGCCGGCAGCATGTGCAACAGTTGTTGTCTGCCGCCGGCGATTTCGGAAAGTTGGGGCAGCATGCGGGCGAAAATGGCAATCATCACCAGCAAACGGGCGGGCGCCAGCTGCATCAAGACGAGCGCCGCGTAACTGAACAAGGCAAGGGCGCAGGCACCGCCCATGCGGTAGGCCATTTGCGCGCGGGTCCAGCTTTTTTGGAAATCGATAAAGCGCCGGCTGACATCGGCGACCGCGGCATTGAATTGGCCGATGTGGCCGGCTTCCTCGCCGTGTATCTTGATGAGCTTCAAGGCGGACAGGAAGTCCTGTGTCCGGGTGAATAGGTTGCGGTTCGCCTGTCCCAACAATATTCCGCTTTCTCTGCTGGTCCGGTCCGTGCTCCGCAGCAAAAGCCAAAGCAGCAAGCCGGCGCCCAGCGCCAGCAGGGCGAGAGCGGCCGACATGCGGAAGGCGACGGACAGATAGGCAAGCGCCAGCAGCGACAGGGTAAACAGACGCAACAGGAAGAAGGTGCCGATGCCGACCCTCTGCACTTCGGAGGTGAGAACGTTGAGAATTTCGCCGCTGTGCCGGCCGATCAGAAAACTCCAGCGCGAGTGCGCTATCGCGGCGTATAGCCGCTGCCTCAAATGATCGGCGAAGCGCAATTGCAGCGAGCGGATTTCCCGGTCCCTAAGCAGCGCAAGCCACGCTTGCACGGCAATGATGAACACAAAAACCACCAGCGCGGTTTCGAAATTCCAGTTCGGCTTCAGGCCGGCCGTCTTAAAGTCGCCGCCTTCCGCGTCAAACACGCCCGCCAGGGTCAGCAGCGGTAACAGCAACAGCAATCCCGCGCCTTCCGTGGCCGCCGAAACAATATTGAGCAGCGCGGCGCGCCGGATTGCCGGCGGATCGAAACGTAACAACTCCCGCAGATAAGCGCGAAATAGCCCGTTGTTCCGGGCGCGGCTGTCGAATTGGTCCGAGTTCATAGCGCATAATAATAACACGAGGAAGTTGGCCATTCGTTAGTGCCTGGAGCCGGTTCGACAATGCCGCCATGCCAGGGCTCGGCAATTGGCGGGCAAATAGGCGATGGGTGTAGGCTATGATCCAGCCGGAAAAATTGGCTGCACAAGGACCGGGTAAGCCGGATTTATGTTTGCCGGGAGCCTTTTCTCCGGCATGGTTTACCCTGTCGAATCTACAAAGCCGGCTGGTTCGATACGGGCTATCGCCAAGATTGCATAGCTCGGGATTATTCTCAAGGGCATAAAAGCGCGATAGAGCGTAACCCGGCCATCGGCGTCATTCAGCCCCATGAGCCGATGCGGGGGAAGTGCCGCGGGCGGAAGCGGTTTACCGAAACGGCGCCTAATGCAACGCCGGTTCAAGTCATGCGCTTGCGCGATTCCGCTTTATGTACTAAAAACACGGACTCATGTACGAGTAAATCCGGGGCGAACTTCGCTCAAATCGAATCGTCTTGCCCGCAGTCTCATGCTTGGCAAAGCTTTAGGGAATAGAAGCACGATGCATCACATCGACAAAATCGTCAAACTCCACAACCTGCTGAAAAACCGCCGTACCCCGATCTCGGGACCGGAAATAGAAAGAGCGCTGGGGTGCTCGAAAGCCACCCGCCAGCGTCTGGTAGACGATCTGCGCGACCGCTTGAACGCGCCGCTGATCTGCAACCGTAGCGCGGGCGGTTATTACTACGACCGCGACGACCCTCGCCACCCGTTCGAATTGCCCGGCATCTGGCTCAGCGCCGAGGAACTGCAAGCCCTGATCGCCTGCCAGCACCTGCTCGGCAATCTGGCGCCGGGTTTGTTGCGCAACGAAATCGGCCAACTGCGCGGCCACCTGGAAAAACTGCTGGACCGCTCGCCGGGCGTCAAATCCCCGCAACTGGGCCGGGTCAAAATCCTTAGCCAAGCTTACCGCAACCGCAACGACGACTTGTTTCTGACGTTGGTACAAGCCCTGTTCGACCAACAAAAGCTACTGATCCATTACCATGCCCGCGGCGACGACCAAACCAGCCAGCGGCCGATATCGCCACAGAATATTGTCTTGTACAAGGACAACTGGTACTTGGACGCTTATTGCCACCAACGCGAGGAACCGCGCACCTTCGCGCTGGACCGGATCAAATCCGCAACCGCTATCGGCGAAGCAGCGTATCTGTTGGATCCGGACACGCTGCAACAACACTTCGGCTCGTCCTACGGCATCTTCGCCGGCAAACCCAAGCACACCGCCATCCTGAATTTCTCCGCCAAAGCCGGCCGCTGGGTCGCCGACGAATGCTGGCACAGCCAACAAGAATGCGAGTGGCTGGCCGACGGCCGCTACCAACTGCGCATCCCTTTCAACCGCCACGAAGAATTGCTGATGGATGTTTTGAAATACGGCGCCGAGGTGGAGGTGGTAGAGCCGGGGTTTTTGCGGGAGTTGTTGGCGAAGGAGGTCGAGAGGATGAAAGTGATATATTAATTTTAAAATTCTATTCTCTTAAAATAATTTGCATTTATCATTGTCCGAACCTATCATCTTGGCCGAACCCACTCACTATAATGGAGGTTACGTGTTCAAAAAAGCCTTGGATTTCCTTGTCGACTTCATTTTTGAAAAGCTGAAAAGCAGCCAAAAAACCAAGTCTGGCAACGAGGACATCGAAATAAACATTTCGGTTCGGCTCAAATAGCCACTCTTTGATTCACTGCTGAATCATCCACCGCCCCAGGATTTATGCAAGGAGGTTTTAGCCTTGGGCCTCATTGAAGCAAGAGCAGAGATTTTTATTCATCTGATCTCTTTGTTAATTCCGTGGCGCGATAGCGCCACGGCCTCAT
>NZ_JANIBK010000246.1 GCF_024505165.1 Methylomonas rivi | reverse complement strand
CGGTCTTGGTGCTGACCGGCTTGCGCGACTATGTATTCGCCGATTGTACGTTCGGACAATCGCAACGAGTAAGGCTATTAGAGACAATACGCTAACTTTCATCGTTAGCATACATTGCTTAGCGCATGCACAAGCACCGCGTGAAAAACACATAATCCGACACCGAAAAACCGAATCCTATAAAGGGATGGGCTATTAGCAAGCTATTGAATAAATTTGAATACACCGAAGGGATGCCGCACCTGTAGCGGGTGTGGCAGGCGGGAACTACAAGCGTGTGTATCGAAACCTGTAAGGACATTCTTACAAAAGGATTTGTTACATTGCCGCCCGCCGCATGTCCGGACGAAGAGTATCGGCGCATCAAGCCCGCGGGAAGCGAATAAAGGTAACCAAGTGGATTAGCAGTTGGCGGCGCCTTGTTATCTGGCTGAATAGATATAGACGGAGATTGATATGAAATTGCATGATTCGAACAAATTAAAGATACAGCGCGATGCCTGCGGGTTATTTTGCCATACAGTCTTGGCGAAACTTTTGACCAGCTTCGCCGCTACCATTATCAGCAATGCCTGCGACAGCCACAACTTAACCGTCAATATGCAAAACCTCACCACCGACAGTGCAGCTTATAACACCTTGCTCAATAAATTGATCATCCTGGATCATTTCAACGGCTGCACATTTAACACCGAGCTGCTGGGAGCGGCATCATGCGACAAAACTTGGAACATGGCGGTATGAGAAGGTCAACAAAATGTATTAATGCAAGACCTGACCCCTTTTGGCTTTGCCCCCTTTTGGCTTACTTCAACGGCCGCACCTTTAATACCGTGCCGGCTGGCACGGCGGCGAATGAGTCAATATGGAAAATAGCGGCATGACGATAACATCAATACACTCGGTAAAACATACCAACAACAGATTCGAACAATTTCAACAGGAGAACATCAACATGGCATTCGTAAACGAAAAAATATCGGACCAAGATAAAAAAAGACTGTTGTCAACTATTACGTTTGAAAAGGTAAAGGAGCGCGACCGTTGGATTCACGGGTTTCACATTAGCACAACAAATACATGGACGTGCGATCATGATCGAGGCGTTTACTTGGTTTGTTTGGTTGGCAAGGGCCGAGAAGATGATCAGCTAGCTTATTACGCACTGGGTATCGAGAATGACTTTGTTATTTTCAAGCTTGAGGACCATTGGTTAGGTGACGAATCTGTTGGAATGGAGCATCACTGGACTGTACACGATCTTAAGATACCCAAAAACCTCGAATCGCGCAAAGAAGAAATTAAGCTCTTTATTAGGGAAGGGCTGAAAGAGTCCGCATATTTCCGACCTTTTGCCAATGGCGGTACTCGAGATAACCCAAATACAGTTGAGCGTTGGAACATACTCTCTTTTAACGTCGAATTTAAATAAGCAGGGAACAAAATCATGGCGCTAACACTTAACGAAGCACTCGGCAAAATCGGTACCGAAGGTTATACCGGCGTTGCAGGTCTACAACGATTGGTCAGCGAAACTTCTGCAATTGCCCGCAATGCCACGACAAACGCGCTGACTCTGTTATACAGCGGCAAGATTGGCGAGCTTGAAGCTTGGCAAGCCGCCAATGAAATCAGCGACCATTCGTTCGATGCCAATGGCAAGAAACAGGTGGTTACGATTGCTGACACGGATGTAGCGGATTTATTGGAGCATAAAGATTTCACTGATGCCCTTTTTGAAGCAGTTGGCAAAAATGAAGCTGAGTACGCCCGCATAATGGATGGCAAAGACCTTTCCAAAAACCGTATCAGCAGTGACAGCTTGTGGGATATGGCTTCCAAGATGCTTGCCCGTTCGGCACCGGGCGATTATCTTGCCATAACGCCTAATGCGCTGGAAAACAGCGTATTTTCTCAATCCGAACTCACCGAAATTCTGAATAATCCCGATCTGAGCAATCGCCGCATTAATGGTGATTCAGTGGAGGATTTACGACGCTTGCAAAGCGATCTGGTTACCAAAGGCCTTGCTATAAACGATGTTGAGGCTAGCCGGATGACTTTGGACTATGTCAATCGGCAATCTGCCCTGCAAACCGAAAATTTAAAATTTCAGATCGATTCCGAAACTAAAAAGTTAACTGGCGTTGGCTCTCAAGAATATTTTCAGAAACTAAATTTAAATAATTTATCCGTTGAACGCGGTGCGGATATTCTAGGGCGTAATGCGGAAGTCTTAAAAATTCCGGTGACAGTCGCCGAGCAGGATGCTTTGAAAAACTTTATGGCGACCAACGAAGTGCTCAAAGGCTATCATCAAGAACGACTTACCCTATTCGAATCCGTGGGCGACTTAGCTCATGCCGCAGAAACGAGCAAATCCTTGGGTCGCGCAAACGCCGCTGGAATAGTTATGGGATTGATGCTTATTGCATCAGAAGCTATCGCCGCGGAGCAAGCAGGTAACCATGACCAAGCGAAGCAAATCATTGCAAATGGTCTGTTAGATTTTGCCGAAGGGGCGGCGATGTTCGGAGGCGCCCAACTTGCAGCAACTGCAATTGGTGCACTTCTTGGGATACCACTTGGAGCCTTTGTTGGAGGGGTATTAATGGTATACGGTGCTTACGAGGCAATTAAACTTGCTCCGGTATTATTTGACAGCATCTCCAACCTCTTCACCTCAGCCACCGTCGCCACCGCCCCCGTCCGCCGAGACCCCTTAACCTTCGACCTGGACAACGACGGCCTGGAAACCACCGGCATCGACACCGCCAACCCCATCTACTTCGACCACGACGCCGACGGCGTCAAAACCGCCACCGGCTGGGTCTCCGCCGACGACGCCTTTTTGGTGATGGACAAAAACGCCAACGGCAGCATAGACAACGGCCGCGAACTGTTCGGCGACGCCTTTATCAAAAGCGACGGCCAACTGGCCGCCGACGGTTTCGACGCCTTACGCGACCTTGACAGCAACGGCGACGGCATGGTGGATGCGTCCGACGCCCAATTCGCCAACCTGCGCCTGTGGCGCGACCTGAACCAGGACGGCGTCAGCCAAGCTAACGAACTGTTCACGTTGGAAAGCCAAAACATCGCCGCCATTCACACCGGCAGCACCGAACACAGCCAAATCCTTGCCAACGGCAACCAACTGGCCGACCTGGGCAGCTTCGTCAAAACCGACGGTAGCAGCGGAACTCTGGGCGAGGTCAGCGGCAATCTGGGCGACATCAACCTGGTGCAGGATACCTTCCACAGCCAGTTTGCCGATACGCTGGACACCACCGGCTTCGAAACGCTGCCGGACATGCAGGGCGCCGGCCAAGTGCGCAGCCTGCGCGAAGCCGCCACCCTGTCGCCGGTATTGGCGCAACTGTTAACCGACTTCGCCGCCGCCGAC
>NZ_JANIBK010000245.1 GCF_024505165.1 Methylomonas rivi | reverse complement strand
GGTTTCCGTGCCGAGCGCGGCTTTCGGCGGCTGGTGTTGATGGGGCATAGCGGCGGCGGCGGGTTGGCCATGCTATTGGCCGGGCGGCTGCCGCAGACAAGTGCAATTGTTACGCTGGCGGGGAATTACGATATCGACATCTGGGCCGCGCATCATCATTACCTGCCTTTGCATGAATCGCTCAATCCGGCCCGGCAACCCGAGACCGGCATTCCGGAATGGCATTTTTTGGCGGAACGGGACCAAACGGTGCCGCCCGATTTGTTTTTAGCGGCTCTGCTGCGCCGGCCAAGGGCGCATGTCCAAGTTATACCGGCCATAGACCATCATGACGGCTGGCGGAAACTATGGCCGCAAATACTGAACAGGATAGCCGAAAAGCATTAGGCATTTGTCGCTATGGCGGTTTTCTGCTATTTTCGATGCAGGTTTTGAACACAACGACAAGGCGGCCGTATGTCTGTAAAGCTTTTTAAAGCGCGTAAACTGGTGTTGGCGATTTCCACTATTCTGTTGGCGTCCTGCGCCCATGAAGCCAGTAAGGAGGAAATGGCCAAAGCCACCGAGGGTTTTGTGATTCAAGATACCAACAAACTGTTTGTGGTGGATTGTCTGCTGCCCGGGCAGGTGCGTAAACTGGGTTCGCAAATGACCTATTTATCCGCCCGACGGCCGATACGCACCACGGCCGCCGATTGCGAAGTGCGCGGCGGCGAATACGTGGCTTACGACCGCGCCAATTATGCCAGTGCCTTGAACATCTGGCTGCCCAAGGCCCAGGAAGGCGACGCGGCGGCGCAATTGTATGTCGGGGAAATTTTCGAAAAAGGCCTGGGCGAAAAAGCCGATTATCAGGCGGCGGCGCAATGGTATGAAAAAGCCGCCAACCAAGGCAATTTTCAGGCCCAGTTGAATTTGGGGCATTTGTACGAGAAAGGCCTGGGGGTGCCGCAAAACAAGGAAACGGCGATGCGCTGGTACCGCAAATCCGCCGGCCTGGACGAGGCCGGACTGCAATTTACTCCGGCGGTCGATGCGCAAGCGCTCAGCGCGAGCGATGTCAGCAACGAATTAGCCACGCTACGGGAAGAAGTGGCGCAATCTCGCCAGGAAGCCGAACAATTGCGCCAGCAACTGCAAAATACTCGCCAAGAGGCCTTGGATCAGCAGGAAAGCCTGCGCAAGGCCCAAGACGAATTGGAAGCCCTACGCAACAAATTACAGCAGCAAAAATCGGAAAGCCCCGCCGGGTCCAGCGAGGTATCGGCTCTGGAGCGGCAGTTAAAAGAAAAACAAGCCCAGTTAACCAGCCAGCAAGCCAAACTGGGCGCGTTGACGAAAACCCTGAGCGCGGAACGTAAACGCATGCAGCAGGAATTGCAAACCGCCCAGCAGCAAAAAACCGCAGCAAAAGCGGCGGATACCGCAAGCAACGAACTGGAAAACCGCCTCAACCAACAAATCGAAACCTATCAAAGCCAGTCCGCCGAGTTGACTGCTTGGTTGACCTCCGGTAAGCAGTTGGACAGGGCGAAAATCGACGCCCGCAAATTGGCGTTGCAGCAACAGGCGCGGGAAATCGCCGGCCTGAAGGAAAAACTGGAACAAAAACAACCTACCCAATTGGCCTCCGCCGGCAACGGGCCCAGCATCGAGCTATTGGAACCCGCCGTTACCGTGACGCGGGGTATCCCCAGCATCCAATTCGGTTTGGGCGAGGCCAGCAAGCGCTTGGTCGGACGCATCGATACCAAGGCCGGGTTGACCCGCTTGCTGCTCAACGATAAGCCGCTGGCGGTCGATGCCAACGGCCAGTTCGAGACCGATCTGGCCTTGCAAGGCAAGGAAACCGTAGTGCGCCTGGTCGCCACCGATAAAAGCAATCAAAGCAGCGACTTAAGTCTGCGCTTGCTGGCGTCGGAAAACGGCGAACAGGCGACTTACGCCAACAGCAATACCGCCGAAACCCGTCAGGTGGGCGATATCCAGTTTGGTAAATTTTACGCCTTGATTATCGGTAACAACGATTACAAAGCCTATCCGGATCTGCAAACCCCGGTTACCGACGCCAAAAGCCTGGAAGTGCTGCTGCGCGAACGTTACGGCTTTAAAACCAAAATACTGCTGAACGCCAATCGCCACGCCATCATGTCGGCGCTGAACGAATTGAACCAAAAACTCACCGAGCAGGATAATCTGCTGATCTATTATGCCGGCCACGGCGAAATCGACCAAAAATCCCAAAGCGCCTACTGGTTGCCGGTGGATTCGGAAGCCGGCAATACCGCCAACTGGATTTCCAGCCAAAGCATCACCGAATATTTAAGCATCATGCCAGCCAAACACATCATGGTGGTGGCCGACTCCTGTTACTCCGGCGCCTTGACCGGCTCCGCGGTGGCGCGTTTGCCGGAGGGTATGGACGCGGCCAAGCGCGAACGCTGGCTGAAGGCCATGAACAGCCGCAAGGCCCGTACCGTATTGACCTCCGGCGGCGTTAAGCCGGTCATGGACCAGGGCGGCGGCAGCCACTCCGTGTTTGCCAACGCGTTTTTAAAAGTGCTGCGCGGCAATAAACGGGTGATAGAGGATTACGATATTTTCCGGGATGTGGCCAACCAGGTGCGGGTTTCCGCGTCCAAGGCCGGTTTCGAGCAAACGCCGCAATATGCCCCCTTGCAACATGCCGGCCACGAAGGCAGTCCCTTCTTTTTTGTGCCCGAGGCTTAAATGCAACGAAACGTTTTACTCGGCAGGTACGCTAAATGGTGTTAATTCTCAGGGTCCTGAGCTATAAAGGCTTACCGTCCAATCAGCCTATCAGCGCGCAGTTCGATGCCCAAGGCGGCTCGATTGGCCGGGCGCCCAACAATCACTTGGTGCTGCCGGACCCGGAAAAATTTATTTCCCGCGT
This sequence comes from Methylomonas rivi, assembly GCF_024505165.1. Lineage (GTDB taxonomy): Bacteria > Pseudomonadota > Gammaproteobacteria > Methylococcales > Methylomonadaceae > Methylomonas > Methylomonas rivi. Next base: position 593 of record NZ_JANIBK010000245.1, on the reverse strand, counting down.
GCATGCCAGCATTCATTGCGAAGCCGGCCGGTATTTTATTGAAGACAGCAGCACGGGCGGCACGTTTCTCGGCGACAGCGACATCCCGCTGCAGCAAGGCCGGGCGCCGGTGTCCGACGGGGAAAAAATCCGCATAGGCGAATACGAATTGCTGGCTACCTTGTCGGAATCCGCCACGGCGGGATTTGCCGTCAGCATAGAACAACCCGTGCGGCAGCTGGATCTGGCCCAAAACAGCGTGCTGGACGGCCCTTTCGCGCCCGCGCAGCCGGCGCCGCCGCAACCCAAGGCGGATTTTTTTTCCAGTTTTGTCGAACAGCCCGAGTCTTCGGCCTTCCACCAAAGTTTCACCCCGCCGCAAATCGCCGCAACCTCGGCTCCCGCGGCGGCGGACGAGCTGGATTTCGGCGATTTGCTGTCCAAGTTGGACGAGTTGCCGGGTAGCCCAGTCCCCGTCGGCAGCGGCCAGCCGGTCGATTTGCCGCCCTTGCCGGCGGATTTTTTTGCCGATGAGCCGGCAGCATCGGAGCCATCCGTCCCCGTTCAGCCCGCCGTGGAAGCTGAAGCGCCATGGCCGTCATTCGACGAAACCC
>NZ_JANIBK010000244.1 GCF_024505165.1 Methylomonas rivi | reverse complement strand
GGTGTCCGGCGACACCACGGCCGGCCACGCCTGGGCGGCCTGCATGGCCATGGAACAAGCGGCAAATATAAGCATTCCGCCGCGCGCGGCCTTGCTGCGCGGCATATTGGCCGAACGCGAGCGGGTGGCGAACCATTTGGGCGACATCGGTGCCATCTGCAACGACGTCGCCTTCACCTTCGCGCACATGCAATTCAGCCGCCTGCGGGAAGACTGGCTGCGTACCCAGGCCAAAATTTTCGGCCACCGTCTATTGATGGACTGTGTGATTCCCGGCGGCGTTAAAAAAGACATAGGCGACGCCGATTGCGACGCCTTCAATGCGGATAACCTCAAACTCAGAAAAGAACTGTCGGACATCATCACCGCGCTGGACCTGAATTCGTCGCTGGAAGACCGCCTGTACACCGCCGGCTTTCTGTCCGCAGACATCGCCGCCGCCTTCGGCACCGTCGGCTACGTCGGCCGGGCCAGCGGCCAGGATTTCGACGTGCGCCGCGATGCGCCCTACCCGCCCTATGACCACGTCACGGTAAAAGTGGCCTCAGAAAACCAGGGCGACATCGCCTCGCGGTTTTGGATACGTTACAAGGAAATCATGGCCTCGATGAAATTGATCGAACAATTCATGGCCTTGCTGCAACCCGGCGAAATCGCCGCCGCTTGGCAGGTTCCCGTAGCGGGTAGCACCGGCCTGGGCATCGTCGACGGCTGGCGCGGCGAAATCGTCAGCTTTATCCGCTTCGGCGCCGACAACAGCATCAGCCGTTTTTATCCGCGCGATCCCAGCCAGTTGAATTGGCCGGCCCTGGAAAAACTGGTGCTGAACAATATCGTCCCGGATTTTCCGGTCTGCAACAAATCCGTCAACGGCTCCTATTCGGGCAACGATTTATAGGTAACGGCCATGCTTAGACTCTTTAAGAAAATCCTCGCCACCGGCATCGTTACCGAGCCTGTCAAGCGGCGTTCCCGCACGGAGCATGGGAACGATAACGAACTGGAACAGCTGGGCATGGAAATCAAACGCCATATCGACCGCCGATTTGCCGGCAGCATCGCCATCCGCGAAGTCGACGCCGGTTCCTGCAACGGCTGCGAGCTGGAAATTCACGCCCTTAACAATCCCTATTACGACATCGAACGCTTCGGCATCCATTTCGTCGCCTCCCCCCGCCATGCCGACGTGCTGCTGGTGACCGGCCCGGTATCGCGGCACATGCAAACCGCGCTACTACGTACCTATCAGGCCACGCCCGACCCGAAATGGGTGGTCGCAGTCGGCGATTGCGCGGCTTGCGGCGGCGAATTCGGCGAGTCGTACGCCAGTTGCGGGGCCGTCGCCAATGTCATCCCGGTGGATATGACCATTCCGGGCTGCCCGCCTACCCCGGAAGTGCTGATGAAAGGCCTGTTAGGCTTGATGAAACGGTAGGCTCAAGGAGCCCAACACGCTCCCGCTTATGGTTCCCATGCTCTGCGTGGGAACCTGGCGAGAGACGCTCCAGCGTCCACCGCTGAACGGTTCAAACTGCATTCCCGCGCGGAACGCGATAAGGATGCGCTCCACCGCATCCATATCGGCTGCAAACCAGCCCGTCAAAGTGTTCGCCAGCGAACTTTTACCGTAATCAAGCCTAGCCGTTACGCTAAACGCAAAGTGAAAGCGGATACCTTTACCCCCCATTTCACGAAAATTGGCTATTATCATTTGCAGACAATTCCCTGATTCTGTTAAACAGTTAACAAAAATCCAAATTCCGCGCTCGATAACAATTACAAGGAGTCGGTTGCAATGACGGCACACAGACTAAAGTCGCTGATCCGGATAAGTTCGCAATGAGTATCCAACCGGCCACATTTCAAACATTGGATGAATCGGGCCATGCCTGGCAACCGCGACGGGTGTTATTGTTTAGCGGCCACATGCTGGACGCGCCCAACCGCACTCCGCCGCGCTTCCCGGCCGAAAAAACCGCACTCGCCGCACAATGCATAGCCGGCAAACTGGACGAATTGCAAGCCGGGTCCAGCGACTTGGCTATCACCCAGGGCGCCAACGGCGGCGATATCCTGTTCGCCGAAGCCTGCCTGCAACGCGGGGTAAAACTGCAGCTCCTGCAGCCCTTCGCGGAAGCGGAATTCATCGAAAACTCCGTTACGCCGGGTCACGCCGACTGGCTGCAACGTTACCAAGCCATCGCCCGGCAATTGCCGAATCCGCCGCTGGCGGCCCCTACCGAACTCGGCCCCCTGCCCCCGGATATGAACGCCTACGAACGCTGCAACCTGTGGCTGCTGGCCAGCGGCCTGGCTTACGGTCCGGAAAAACTGGTGTTCATCTGCCTGTGGGACGGCGGCGGCGGAGACGGCCCCGGCGGCACCGCGCACATGGTAGCGGAAGTGCAAAAACAGCATGGCCAAGCGATTTGGCTGGATACCCGGACCTTATGGTAATGCAGCCCATCGACCGCCGGCGCGGCGTGAATACCGGCATAACCCCCCTTTTTTTAGGAGACCTGTATGTTGAAAACCCTCGATATTCTATTAGGCATGACGGTCATCATGCTGATCGCCAGCATGGCGGTCACGGTGTTGACGCAGTTGATTTCCGGGCTGTTGAACCTGCGCGGTAAAAATCTGGCCCGCGGTTTGAGCGATTTGCTGCAACAGATCGATCCAAACCTGCAGCGCAACATCGCCGAGCAAATAACTCGTTCCGTACTCACTCACCCCATGATCAGCAGCGTCGGCCAGCGCTTGGGCGATACCATACACCGGGAAGAGTTCGTCAAACTGCTGATGGATTTTGCCGCCGGCGAGGTACCGCAAAATCATGCTCATCCATTGTCGGAGGAGGCGAAACAACTGCTGCTGCAATTGCTGGCGCAAAACGGCATCGACAACCCCCAGGAAACTGCGGACAAGGTGCGCGGCCATGCCTTGCGGCTGGAACTGAGCAATCCGGAACTGGCCGCCAACGTCCGCCACGGCATCGCCCTGCTGACGGAAGCCAACAGCCGTTTGCTGGGTAAAATCAACGGCTGGTTCGATCAAACCATAGACAGGGTATCCGGCCGTTTTACCGCCAGCAGCCGGGCCGTGAGTTTGATCTGCTCGATCATCGTGGTGGCGGCGATACAGTTGGACAGCCTGGACGTCATCAACCGTTTGTCGATGGACGACAAGTTGCGCGACACGCTGATTGCCAAGGCTTTTGTGTTGGAACAAACCCAAGCGGCCGGCGGCCAACAGCCGGCGCTCAACATCGACGCAGTCAAAGCCGAACTCAACACCTTGCAGCAATTGGGCGTTATCGACGTAGTCAATAGCAGCGAGGACTGGTGCCGGCATTGGGAACGGGTCAACCCCATGGGTCTCGTCCTGTCCGTGTTCCTACTCAGCCTCGGCGCGCCGTTTTGGTACGGCGCGCTGCAAAACCTGTTGAAACTGCGCGGCACCTTGGCCGGCAAGGACGACCGGCAACGCCAGGAACGCCAAACCCAACAGCCGCCGGAAGCAGCGCCGCAAGCG
>NZ_JANIBK010000243.1 GCF_024505165.1 Methylomonas rivi | reverse complement strand
GGGTGCCGGTGGCCGAGGTGCGCGCGCAGCTGAATCATGTGCTGCATCCCGCCAGCGGCAGAAGCCTAAGTTACGGCGAATTGGCCAAGGCGGCGGCCAAACTGCCGGTGCCGGACCGGGAAACGTTAAAGCTTAAACAGCCGGCGGATTTCCGCTATATCGGCAAGGGCGAACAAGGCATCATAGACGGCTGGAATATAGTCAGCGGCCAGGCGCGGTACGGTATCGATACCGTACTGCCGGACATGTTGCATGCCGTGGTGGCGCGTCCTCCCGTATTGGGCGGTAAAGTGTTGCGATACGACGCCGCCGAAGCGCTGAAGGTACCGGGCGTGGTCAAGGTGGTGGCGCTGAAAAGCAGCCCGCTGCCGGCGGATTTCAATCCCTTGGGCGGCGTGGCGGTGATCGCACGGCATACCTGGGCGGCGATTCAGGGCCGCAAGGCGCTGAAGATCGAATGGGACAACGGCCCGCATGCTGGGTACGATTCCGAAATCTACCGGGCCGAGATGGTGGTTTCCGCGCGCAAGCCCGGCAAGGTGGTGCGCAATCAGGGCGATGTCGATGCTGGGCTGGATGGTGCCGCGCAGCGATTATCGGCGGAATATTACGCGCCGCATCTGGCCCAGGCACCGATGGAACCGCCGGCCGCCGCTGTGCGGATCGTCAACGGCCATTGCGAAGTCTGGGCCTGTACCCAAGCGCCGCAACTGACGCGGGAACGGGTCGCCAAATGGTTGAATCTGCCGGAGGACAACGTCACCGTTAACGTCACGCTATTGGGCGGCGGGTTCGGGCGTAAATCCAAACCCGATTACGTGATCGAAGCGGCCCTGTTGTCGCAAGCCATGCGCGGCCAAGCGGTGAAAGTGACCTGGACCCGCGAGGACGATTTGCGCCATTCTTATTTTCACACCGTTTCGGTCGAACGGCTGGAGGCGGGACTGGACACCCAGGGCAATACGGTCGCCTGGCTGCATAGAACCGTGGCGCCCAGCATAGGCGCCACCTTCGGGCCGGACAGCAAGCATCAAATGCCGGTGGAGCTGGGGATGGGCGTCGTCAATGTGCCGTATGCCATTCCCAATGTGCGTGTCGAAAATCCCGAGGCGGAAGCGCATACCCGTATCGGCTGGTTTCGCTCGGTGTCCAATATTCCGCGCGCCTTCGCCATCCAGTCGTTCGTGGCCGAATTGGCGGCGGCCGCGGGCCGCGACCACAAAGATTTCCTGCTCGATTTGATCGGCCCTGCCCGGCGCATAGACCCGCGCGATATGAGCGATAGCTGGAACCAGGGCGAATCGCCGGAAACCTATCCCGTAGATACCGGCCGCTTGCGGCGGGTAATCGAGGCGGTGGCGGCCGAGGCCGGCTGGGGACGCGATGTGCCCAAAGGCCACGGTTTGGGCCTGGCGGCGCATTATAGCTTCGTCACCTATGTCGCCGTGGTGGCGGAAGTGGCGGTCGACGAAGCAGGCAAACTCAGCATTCCCCGGGTCGACATCGCCGTGGATTGCGGGCCGCAAGTCAATCCGGAACGCATCCGTTCGCAACTGGAAGGCGCCTGCATCATGGGCGTCAGTCTGGCTACCTTGGGCGAGATCAGTTTCAAGGACGGTGCCGTGGTGCAGGATAACTTCCACGCCTACCAATTGACCCGCATGGATGACTCCCCGCGCGAAATCAGGGTGCATCTGTTGTCGAGCAACGAGTACGACAAACCGCTGGGCGGCATCGGCGAACCCGGCCTGCCGCCGATCGCGCCGGCATTATGCAACGCCATTTTCGCCGCCACCGGCCAGCGGATACGGCAGTTGCCGATTAAGGATCAGCTGCGTAAGGATTGAGGGCTGTGTAAGATCGTAGGCCACATTGCCGCGATAGCGGTTATGTGGCAAACAACTCAGAAATGTCAGGTAACGCTATCGGGCAACCTGACCTACATGGCTGTGTGATTTCACACGACATGGGTGGGCACTGCTTTTCGTGCCCACGCTAATGCGCCGTATGATTAAACACCAACATGCGACGTAATACGGCTAACGTCTATTGCGTCCTAGGTATTGCCGCGTATATTTAAGCTTCCGAATACACCGGAAACCGCGCGCACAATAATTTAACCTTATCGCGCACGGCGGTAATGACGCTTTCGTCGTCCATATTTTCCATCACGTCGCACATCATGCCGGCGATTTCCCGCATTTGGTCTTCCTTGAAACCGCGAGTGGTCGGTGCCGGGGTGCCGACGCGGATGCCGCTGGTGACGAAGGGCGATTGCGGATCGTTGGGTACGGCGTTTTTGTTGACGGTGATATGGGCGCGGCCCAGGGCGGCATCGGCGGCCTTGCCGGTGATGCCCTTGGCGACCAGGGACACCAGCATCAAGTGGTTGTCGGTGCCGCCGGACACGACATCGAAGCCGCGTTGCATGAACACGTCCGCCATGGCCCGGGCGTTTTTCACCACTTGTTGCTGGTAAGTTTTGAAATCGGGGCTCATGGCTTCCTTGAAGGCCACGGCTTTGGCGGCGATCACGTGCATTAGCGGGCCGCCCTGGATGCCGGGGAAGATGTTGGAGTTGATTTTTTTCTCCAATTCCGGATTGCTTTTGCACAAAATCAAACCGCCGCGCGGGCCGCGCAGGGATTTATGGGTGGTGCTGGTAACCACGTCGGCAATCGGCACCGGATTGGGATACTCGCCCGCCGCCACTAAACCCGCAACGTGGGCCATGTCGACCACATAATAAGCGCCTACTTTGTCGGCGATGTCGCGGAAACGTTGCCAGTCCCAGATGCGGGAATAGGCCGAGAAACCGGCGATGATCAGTTTGGGTTTGTGTTCCAGCGCCAGCGCTTCGACTTGTTCGTAATCGATTTCGCCGGTTTGCGGATTCAGGCCGTATTGTATGGCGTTATAGATTTTGCCGGAGAAGTTGGGCTTGGCGCCGTGGGTCAAGTGGCCGCCGTCGGCCAGACTCAGTCCCAAAATGGTGTCGCCCGGTTGAATCAAGGACATGAACACCGCCATGTTGGCTTGCGAACCGGAATGCGCTTGCACGTTGGCGTAATCGGCGCCGAACAGTGCCTTGGCGCGGTCTATGGCCAGTTGTTCGACGATGTCGACATATTCGCAACCGCCGTAATAGCGTTTTTCCGGATAGCCTTCCGCGTATTTGTTGGTCAACAAAGTACCTTGCGCCGCCAATACCCGCGGGCTGGCGTAATTTTCCGAGGCAATCAGTTCGATATGATCTTCCTGGCGGCGGCGCTCCTGTTTGATGGCGTTGGCTAATTCGTCGTCAAAACCGGCTATGGTCATGGATGGGTTAAACATGGTCTCTCCTGGTGAGGGTTTATTCGCTAATAAGGATACAGTAAAAGTATTTGCAGGTCGGCGACATTGGTGCCGGTGGCGCCGGTAACGACCAAGGCATTGGCCGCTTCGAGCGCGGGGTACGAATCGTTGTTGTCCAGCGCGGCTTGCGGGTCGCTGCCGGCGCGGCGCATGCGGTTTAAGCTGCCGCTATCGACGATGCC
>NZ_JANIBK010000242.1 GCF_024505165.1 Methylomonas rivi | reverse complement strand
GCCCGGCAATTGCGCCGGCTCGTGCGAGCGTTGCAAGGCTTGCAGGGCGGAAATCATTTTCTGGCGGCCGGCCAGGCTGGCGCCGCCGGCATCGGCGCGGAATTCGCGGTAGCGCGAGAACCACATCACCAGCATGGAAGCCAGAATGGACAGGGCGATTTGCGCCACCATTTGGGTGATGTAATACGCCGGCCCGTAGCCGCGTTCGGTTTTGAACACCACCCGGTCGACGATGTGGCCGATGATGGTGGCGAAGAAATACACAAAGGTATTCACCACGCCCTGCATCAAGGCCATCGTGACCATGTCGCCGTTGGCGACGTGGCTGATTTCATGGCCGACCACCGCTTCCACTTCGTCGGCGCTCATGCTTTGCAGCAAACCGGTGCTGACGGCGACCAGCGCGCTGTTGCGGTTGGCGCCGGTGGCGAAGGCATTGGGTTCCGGGGCCTGGAAAATACCCACTTCGGGCATGCCGATACCGGCTTGTTGGGCCTGTCTGGCAACGATGCTCAGCAACCATTGTTCGGTCTGGTTTTGCGGGTGTTCGATCACATGCACGCCCATGGCGTTTTTGGCCGACCATTTGGACATGAATAGGGAAATGATCGAGCCGGTCATGCCGATGATGGCGGACATGACCAGCAAGGCATCAAGGTTCAGGTCGACGCCTTGCGCATCCAGGGTGCTTTTCAGGCCCAGAAGGTTAAAAATTATTGTAATCGCAATCATGATGGCCACGTTGGTAGCCATAAACAGCAATATTCTCATCATTTTAAGTATCCTGTGTTGTGGTGATGGAAACGAGGTGGGTGCTGAATAGTTAAATTCAAGTGTTGGAGTGGTAAGATGCGGCAAAGTTTATTTTAGAGGACTGAAAAATGAAAGGTTTAAAGGCGATATTGTTTTTAATGGCCGTTTCCCCGCTCTGTCTGGCGGTAAAACCCGAGCATGAGGCCGTTCTGAAGCAACTGCGTTTACCTTACGGGTTTAAGATTTCCATTTATGCCGGCGATGTGCCGAATGCCCGGCAAATGGCGTTGGGCGAACGCGGGGTGCTGTTCGTCGGTACTCGCGACGGTAATGTCTACGCCCTGCGGGACAACGACGGCGACGGGGTGGCGGAACAACGTTTTACGCTGGCCAAGGAATTGTATCTGCCCAATGGGGTGGCCTATAAAAGCGGCGCTTTGTATGTCGCGGAAGTCAACCGCATCATCCGTTTCGATGAAATAGAAGCCAATCTGGACAATCCGCCCAAACCCAGTGTGGTGTTCGATAAATTGCCGTCCGATAAACACCACGGTTGGAAATATCTCAAGTTCGGGCCGGACGGCAAGTTGTATAGCGCCATTGGCGCGCCCTGTAATATTTGCAACCCGGAAGATAAGCTCTACGGGTCGTTGTTTCGCATCAATGCCGACGGCAGCGGTTTTCAGATATTGGCCAACGGCATTCGCAACACCGTCGGCTTCGATTGGGAGCCGGGCACCCATCATCTGTTTTTTAACGATAACGGCCGCGATAATCTGGGCGACGACGTGCCGCCGGACGAATTGAACCAGTGGACCGGCGCCAATCTGCATTACGGATTTCCCTATTGCCATGCCGGCGCGATTACCGATCCGGAGTTCGGCGCTAAAATGAAATGCGGCCAATTTCAAGGCCCGGTCTGGCGCTATAAAGCCCATATTGCGCCGTTGGGCATGCGCTTTTACACCGGCCAGCAATTTCCCGAGCACTATTACAAGCAGCTGTTCGTGGCCCAACACGGCTCCTGGAATCGTAGCGTGCCGCAAGGTTACCAAGTGGCCTTGGTCAAATTCAGCCAAGGCGAGCCGTTTAGCGAGCAAGCGTTTATTTCCGGCTGGTTGACGGCGTCCGGCCAGGTGTTGGGGCGGCCGGTGGACGTGTTGCAGATGCCGGACGGCAGTTTGCTGGTCAGCGACGACAAACTGGGCGTGATTTATAAGGTCGAGTATAAAAAGTGAGCGAAAAACAGTTTGAAATCCTGGCAAGAGAAACCGTTTACCAGGGCTTTTTCCGCCTGGAACAATACACCCTGAAACATACCTTATATAGGGGCGGCTGGAGCCGGCCGATTACCCGCGAACTGTTCCGGCGCGGCAATTGCGTGGCGGTATTGCTGTACGATCCCGAACGGGACGAAGTGGTGTTGATCGAACAATTCCGGGTCGGCGCGGCGCTACGGCCGCGGCGCGCCTGGCTGATCGAAATCGTGGCCGGCGCGATAGAAGAAGGCGAAACGGCGGAAGAAGTCGCCTACCGCGAGGCGCTGGAAGAAGCAGGTTGCGAAATCGAACAACTGATCGAAATTCAGCAGTTTTACACCACGCCCGGCGGCTGTTCTGAACGCATCACCCTATTCTGCGGCCGGGTGGATAGCCGGGCGGTCGGCGGCGTGCACGGTCTGGCGGAAGAAGACGAAGACATACACGTAACCGCAGTTAAATTCGACGAGGTGTTTCAAATGCTGGAAGACGGCAAAATCGAGTCCGGTATTCCCATCATCGCCATTCAATGGCTGTATATACACCGCGACAAACTGAGGGCCCGTTGGCTTAATGGCGCGCATGAATAACCTAACGTTAAACTCAGTGCTTGTTGAATGTTCGTTGAAATGGGATCATTTATGCATCCTTGCCCAGATTGACTTTTAACCGAACATTTCGCCGTGGCCAATATTTTGATTTATTCCAATAATCCCCAGCTGGCAGCCGAGTGGATGCACGCCTTGATAGCCGATCATAGCGTCAACAGATTATTGAATGCGCGAACCGACTACCAGGCCGATGCGGTTATCCTGGATGCCCGCAAGCTGGACGAAGATGCCAGTCTGTTGGCTGTTTTGACCAAACCGAACACCCGTTTCCTGGTCATGGGCTGCAATTGGCCAGAGCACAAACAGATCGAGGTTATGGTGCACGGCGCCGCCGGCTATTGCGAAGAATCGGAAGCCGCCCAGCTATTGAAACGCGCGGTCGACTGCATCCTGAAAGGCGATATCTGGATCCGCCGGTCCTTGGTGCCCAAAGTGATCGGGGTACTCACCGGCCAACTCCATTCCAACAACAATAAGCATTTGTCGCTGGAAGAGCGCGACAAATTGATACGCATGTCCGAATCCCTGTCGGCCAGGGAAATCGAAGTGGCCAATATGATACGGCTGGGCGAAAACAACCGCGGCATAGCCGAAGCCATGAATATTTCCGAGCGCACCGTCAAAGCCCATCTGTCCTCCATTTTCAGAAAATTTGAAGTCGACGACCGCTTGCGTTTGGCGATACGCTTAAAAGAAATAGACCAATACCGCTAGTTTTTATCGCCGCTAAAAGTAGCTGTTCAGTGAATGCCAGCTGATGCGGTGCGATTGCGTAGGCCGGGGTTACCCAGGGCACAAAAGCCCGATAGAGCGTAACCCGACAATCGAAGTCGTTGAACCGCCATAAGCCGATGCGTTGGGTTACGGCCGGTATTCGCTAAATATACCTTTCGAGCTTCAAATTTCGGCGCATCTGTTC
>NZ_JANIBK010000241.1 GCF_024505165.1 Methylomonas rivi | reverse complement strand
AGTTTGCCCCCGCAGAACCGCCGCTTGACCCGCCGCCGGCCGCCCAGCCCACGGCCAGCCAAACCACCAGTACCGCGGACAGCAAGGTGATCAGCAGCACCAATGCCGAGCAGTTTACCGAAGCCAATTTTCGCGCCAATTACGCGCACAACCCCAAGCCCGACTATCCGTCGATAGCCAGAAGCCGGGGCTGGCAGGGAAAAGTCACGCTACGGGTACAAGTATCCGCGGAAGGCCGCAGCGAAGCCGTGGCCGTGGAATACAGCAGCGGCCACGAAATACTCGACGATTCGGCGGTCGCGGCGGTCCGGCAATGGCAATTCGTGCCGGCCCGGCGCGGCGAAACCGCGGTAGCCAGCTCGGTGTTGGTGCCGATTATTTTTACCTTACACAATTAACGTCCGGAGCCCCCATGCCCTACCATATTGCCCCCGGCGTCGTTATCGACGCCACCTTGTATACGCTGCTGGCCTTTTCGGCGATTACTTGGCTGTTGATCCTGTTCAAGTTTTGGCAATTCACCAAAAACGGCTTTTACAACAAACAATACAGCTCGGTGTTTTGGCAAGCCGCCGATCTGGAAACCGCCCGGCAACTCCCGGCCGACAAAACCCGCGGACCGCAAGCGCGGATTGCCGCCGCCGGCTTTGACTGGCTGGCGGCGCTGAATCAGCCGGCCGCCTCGACCAGTCTGAAATATCGCGGCACACCGCAGGATTTACTGGAACAAGCCCTGCGCGAAAGCACCCTCAACGAGCAGCGCCGCATGGAAAGCGGTTTGACCATGCTGGCCAGTATCGGCAGCACCGCGCCGTTTGTCGGCCTGTTCGGCACCGTGCTCGGCATCATGCACGCGATGCACGATATCAGCGCCAGCGGCATGGCCAGTCTGGACGTAGTGGCAGGCCCGATCGGCGACGCGCTGATCGCCACCGCAATAGGCATTGCCGTGGCGGTGCCGGCCGTGTTGGCCTACAACTTTTTCCTGCGCCGGGCCAAACACCACCGCACGGCGCTGGAACATTTCGTCGAAGGCTTCCTGCACGTCGCATTCGACACCCAAACAACCAAGCGGGGATAAGCGGAATGGGCTTTAAAACACCATCGGACGATCAGGACGCCGTCAGCGAAATCAACGTAACGCCGCTGGTCGACGTGATGTTGGTGTTGGTGATTATTTTACTGGTGACGGCGCCTTTATTGACCCAATCGGTCAACGTGGCCTTGCCCAAGACCGCCGCCACCCAGCCGGATACCGAAAAACAACCCATGCAACTGGGCCTGGATACGGAAGGCCGGATAACCCTGAACAAACAGCCAATCGCCGACCTAATCGAATTGGAATCCAGCTTAAAAAACGCATTATTAACCGACCCGGAACTGAGCATTCACGTTTACGCCGACCAAACGGTCAATTACGGCAAAGTGGCCGAAGTCATGGCGACGGTGCAGCATGCGGGCATCGGCAAACTGGCGTTTGTAACCCAGGAAGAATAACCGTAAAAATCCGCTGCGGCATATCACGCAATCCGGCGAACCCAGAACCGGCCCCCGCAAGCCCGTTAACTTTTAAACCCTTGTTACACAAAGGATGGCGCGGTTTGGCGGAAAAATTGCTTTGTAGTATTCGGTCAAATTAGCCGTTTTTTCACACCATGTTCGGATTCTCTCAGGACGATGCCACAACACTGCTGGAAAGCCACCGCGACGAGCTGCTGGGCTTTCTGCTCAACCGCGTCAGCTGTCCGGATATCGCCGCCGACATTCTGCAGGATGCCTACTTCAGACTGACTCAGTTTGAATCCCACAGCCAAATCAACAACCCGCGCGCCTTTCTATACAAAGTAGTGGGCAATCTGGCGATCGACCATCTGCGTAAAACCAGCCGCGAACAGACCCGGCATGCCGACGAAGACGAATTGCTGAATCATGCCGATGCCACGCCCAGCCTGGAGCGGCAAGTATACAGTCGGCAGCAACTGGCACACTTGAAACAAGCCGTCTCGGAACTGCCGCCGCGGTGCCGGGAGGTATTCATCCTGCATAAATTCAAACATTACCCGTACTCGCAAATCATGCGCGAGCTGGGCATTTCCGAAAACACCGTGCTGAAACATATCGTCAAGGCCATGGAACACTGCCGGCGGCGCATGCGGGAACTGGAAGCGGATAACCGGCATGAACCCTAAACCGCTGGCCTCGCTCCGGCCCATGCGGCAAAATAGCGCCCAACTTAAGATGGATAGTCAACCAAGGCTGCAACGTCTTACCGTAAACCTAGCCGATTAATTCCATGCCAGACACCCAACCCCATTCGGCCGAACAACAAGCCATGCAATGGCAGGCCATCCTCAGTTCGGACTTGCTCAGCGACAGCCAACGCCGCGCGTTCGAAATCTGGCTGGCGGAAAATCAGGAACACGCCGCCGCCTGGCAATCGATCAACACTTTTTGGACCGGCCTGGATGAGCTGACATTGGCAGACATCAGCGACCAGGACAACGCGCAAGTGCTGGAATTCCAGCCGCCGCAACCCAATAAAGCCGGACCGCGATATGTAAAGACCGGTCTGGCGATTGCCGCATCGCTGTTGTTGACGCTGAGCCTGTTTTATCACCCGCTCGGATTTTATCTGGCCGACTATCGAAACAGCGTAGGCCGGCAACAACAAATCACATTGGCAGACGGCTCCGGTATTTTGCTGAATACCGCCGGCGCCGTTTCGATAGACTTTTCCGGGCAACAGCGCACCGTCACGCTGCATGGTGGCGAAGCATTCTTTACGGTGGCCGTCGACCGCAAACGGCCCTTCGTGGTTGAGACCGAAGCCGGCCGGGTTCAGGCCCTGGGCACTGCTTTCGACGTTAAACTGCAAGACGGCCATGTCAGCGTTACCGTGTTCGAACACGCGGTCAAAATCACCAACGCAGACGGCCAGATCGAACAGAAACTGGCGGAAGGCGAGCGCCTGGAATTTACCCGAAACCGCATCTCGGAAGCATCCCCGGTCAACTTGCAGCGCGCCGCCGCCTGGCATAAACAACGCATGGTATTTCAAGACCAGCCCTTGGCGACGGTTGTAGCCGAGTTGGAGCGCTACCGGCCCGGTAAAATTTTCATCCTCAGCGATGCGATCAAAAACCTGCCGATCACCGGCGTCTTCGACATCACCGATACCGATATTGCCCTGCAATCCATCGCGCAAAGCCTGCCGGTCGACGTCCGCAAAATCGGCGAGCATTTGGTGTTGTTATCCGCGAAATAGTAGAGGCGAATTCATTCGCCTCTTAAGGCCCCCAAAAGGCGATTGAAATCGCCCCTACAAAAAAATTTCCTACGGGAATGGATACTCTGTCTTTCCAGCGTCGTCTTTATCCGTAAGTGACTCAATGCCATATCGGCAAACGGGACACTGCCTTTTCCACGGACTCGAACAAATGGAGCACAGATGACAGCCAATACCATAACCCCCACCGCACAGTGGCTATCCAAACCCCAACCCGGCGAACGCCGCCCGCTAGCCGCCGCCGTAACCGGCCTGTGCGCCGGCTTGCTACTGCTGACC
>NZ_JANIBK010000240.1 GCF_024505165.1 Methylomonas rivi | reverse complement strand
TGTTGAGTCCGGGCTTTTTCGCCCGCATGCGGGTACAAGGCAGCGCCGCCCATGCCGCCACCCTACTGCCCGACCGGGCCATCGGCGCCGATCAGGCTCAACGCTTTGTCTGGGTGGTAAACCCGGACAATCGAATCAGCTATCGCCAGGTGACGCCCGGCGCCCGCATCGGCCAATTGCGCGTAATCCGCGAAGGCCTGCAAGCCGACGACTGGGTAGTCGTCGAAGGCGCGCAAAAGCTGAAACCGGGCATTACCGTAGCTCCCGAACGCATTTCGCTGGATCCACCGCAAGGAGCGCTATAAGCCATGGACAAATTCACCCATTTTTTTATAGACCGGCCGATCTTCGCCTCGGTATTGTCCATCGTCATTGTATTGGTCGGCGGTTTGGCGCTGATCGGTTTGCCGATTGCCCAATACCCCGAAATCGCCCCGCCGACCGTGGTGGTGACCACCAATTATCCCGGCGCCAACGCCAAGGTGGTCGCCGAAACGGTGGCCACGCCGATCGAACAGGAGGTCAACGGCGTCGAAGACATGCTGTACATGTCCTCGCAATCGACCAACAGCGGCAGCTTGGCGTTGACCATTACCTTTAAGCCGGGCACCAATTTGGACAAAGCCCAGGTATTGGTGCAAAACCGGGTGGCCTTGGCCGAACCGAAACTGCCAGAGGAAGTCCGCCGCCAGGGCATCGGCGTCAAGAAGCGCAGCCCCGACCTCAGCCTGGTGGTGAATTTGGTGTCGCCGGACAAGCGTTACGACAGCGTTTATCTCAGCAACTACGCCTTGCTGCAAATCAAGGACACTCTGGCGCGGCTGCCTGGCGTCGGCGACATCCTGGTTTTCGGCGCCCGCGATTACAGTATGCGCTTGTGGCTGAACCCGGAAAAAATCGCCGCCCGCGAGCTGACCGCCGCCGAAGTGGTCGGCGCCGTTCGGGAGCAAAATGTACAGGTGGCGGCCGGGGTGGTCGGCCAGCAACCCTCGCCCGAAAACGCCGAATTTCAATACACCGTCAGCACGCTGGGCCGCTTACAGGAAGCGGAACAGTTCGGCGACATCGTCATCAAGCAAGGCCCGGACGGCCAAATTACCCGCTTGAAAGACGTGGCCCGCATCGAACTGGGTGCCAAGGATTACAACGCCGGCTTGTTCCTGGACGGCGAACAGACCGTGGGGCTGGCGATCTTCCAACTGCCCGGCTCCAATGCGCTGGATACCAAAAAAGCCGTGGTCGATGCCATGGAAAAGCTGAAAACCCGTTTCCCGGCGGGCCTGGACTACCTGTTGGTTTACGACACCGTGGTGTTTATACAGCAGTCCATCGATGCGGTGGTCAAAACCCTGTTCGAAGCCATTCTGCTGGTGGTGATCGTGGTGATCGTGTTTTTGCAGAACTGGCGGGCCACGCTGATTCCGCTGCTGGCGGTGCCGGTTTCGCTGATCGGCACCTTTGCGGTCATGTCCGCCCTGGGCCTGTCGCTGAATACCCTGTCGCTATTCGGCTTGGTGCTGGCGATCGGAATCGTGGTCGACGACGCCATCGTGGTGGTGGAAAACGTCGAGCGGCATATCGCCGAAGGCATGAACGCCCGCGCGGCCACCCGCCGGGCCATGAGCGAAGTGGTGGGGCCGATTATCGCCACCACGCTGGTGTTGATTGCGGTATTCGTGCCGACGGCCTTTATTACCGGCGTGTCCGGCGCCTTTTACAAGCAGTTCGCGCTGACCATCGCCGTCTCGACCCTGATCTCGACCTTCAATTCGCTGACCTTGAGTCCGGCCTTGTGCGCGCTGCTGCTGGATAAAGCCCATCACGACAAGGACAGCTTCACCCGGCTGTTCGATAGGCTGTTCGGCAGGTTTTTCGTGCGCTTCAACCGTTTTTTCGACTGGTTCGGCGCCGGTTACGGCCGCTTGGTCGGCCGCTTGATCCGTACCACCACGGTCGTACTGGTTTTGTATGCCGGCCTGAACGGCCTGAATCTGCTGGCGTTTGAAAAAGTACCCACCGGCTTCATTCCGCAGCAGGACCAGGGCTATTTGATTCTGTACGCGCAATTGCCGGACGCCGCCTCGCTGTCGCGCACGCAACAGGTGGTGCAACAGGCCACCGGCATTATTCTCGATACCGAAGGCGTTGCCCATGTCAACGCCTATGCCGGCTGGTCGGTGCTGACCGGCGCCAACCAATCCAATGTCGCCACCCTGTTCGCAAGGTTGGGCGACTTCGACCGGCGCGCCGGCCACCCCGAATTACACGCCGACGCGGTAATCAAACAGCTGACCCGGCGGTTGTCTTCAATCGAGGATGCGCGGATCGCGGTTTTCGCCCCGCCGCCCATTCGCGGCATGAGTTCGGTCGGCGGTTTCAAATTGCAGATCCAGGATCGCGGCAACGCCGGCATCGAAGAACTGCAACGGGTGACCGGCGAAATGATAGCCGCCGGCAACCAGCAGCCGGGTCTGGCCGGATTATTCACGACGTTTCGGGCCGGCGTGCCGCAATTGTTCGTCGATATCGACCGCACCCGCGCCAAGGCCATGGACATTCCGCTGCAGGATGTATTCGACACCTTGCAGATTTATTTGGGCTCTTTATACGTCAACGACCTGAACGCCTTCGGCCGCACTTACCAAGTCGTGGCGCAGGCCGACGCGGCCTTTCGGATGAAACCGGCCGATATTACCGAACTGAAAACCAAGAACAAGCAAGGCGGCATGGTGCCGCTGGGCGCTATCGCTAAAATCGAGGAGATAGCCGGGCCGGATAAAATCACCCGCTACAACATGTATCCGGCGGCGGAAATTAACGGCGGCACCCTGCCCGGCGTCAGTTCAGGCCAAGCCATCGGCGTCATGAGCGCGTTGCTGGATAGCGAATTACCGCCCGGTTTCGCCTTCGAATGGACGGAACTGAGCCTGCAACAGGTGCTGGCCGGCAACGTGGCAATGCTGGTGTTTCCGTTAAGCGTGATTTTCGTGTTCTTGGCGCTTGCCGCCCAATACGAAAGCTGGTCGTTACCGTTCGCGGTGATTCTGATCGTGCCGATGTGTATTTTGTCGTCGATGACCGGCATCTGGCTGGCGGGCATGGACAACAACATCTTTACCCAGGTCGGCTTCATCGTCCTGGTCGGCTTGGCCAGCAAAAACGCCATTTTGATCGTCGAGTTCGCCAAGCGCCGCCAGGAAACCGGTATCAGCGCCTTCGACGCGGCCGTGGAAGCTTGCCGCATCCGGCTGCGGCCGATCCTGATGACCTCTTTTGCCTTCATCATGGGGGTATTTCCCCTAGTGATCGCCGAAGGCGCGGGGGCCGAATCGCGCAGATTGCTCGGCACCGCCGTATTCAGCGGCATGATAGGCGTAACGGTTTTCGGCCTGCTGTTGACGCCGGTGTTTTATGTCGCGGTGCAAACCTTGGTTCGGCGTTTCGGCGGCCGCAAACGGCCCCGCGGCGTAGCGTCCGATCACCCTTCCCCGGATTTACCATTATGAAACGGAATACATTTCAAAACAGAATACGGCCGTCTGCCGGCGCCGGCCTACGAGGCCTGGCGCGCCTCAGTCCAATCGTCTTGTCCGCC
>NZ_JANIBK010000239.1 GCF_024505165.1 Methylomonas rivi | reverse complement strand
GTTGTTGCCGGCCCGGCGCAGCCTAGTGTTTCTGGTCTCCGATTATCATTTTGCCTTATCCGGGCTGCGGCAAATACTGCATCCTCTGGCAATGCATGCCGTAGTGCCGGTGGTTTTGTGGCAGGCGGCCGAAGCCGCCGATTTACCCGCCTGGGGCTTGGTCCGCTTCAAGGATGCCGAAAGCCGCCGTTCCCGCACAGTGCTGATGCGCCCGGCCTTGAAGCAACGGATTAACCAAGCTTTTACGGTCCGCCGGCAACAGCTGCAACAGGTGTTCCGTTCCTTCGGCATGGAACCCTTATTTTTAAGCGGTGCCTACCGGGCCGAGGCAATGACACGCTATTTTCAACAACATACGCCATGAACAGCCGGATGCCATTTTTTTTCAGCCCCGCGGCGGCCCGCATACCGAAAGTGCTCCGCTGGGCTGCCGCCGGCCGGACTTATGCCGGCCTGCTGCTTTTACTGTTGCTGGGCGGCTGCTCCCAGGCATTCTTGCCGCCCATCAGCCGCTTCGAATTTCAAACCCCAAGGCCCTACGGCTACCTGATCGGCGATGAAATCCGCCACCGCATCGTCATTGAAACCCGCCAGGATATGCGGCTTGAGCTGAACAGCGTGCCCGGGCAAGGCGCCGTCAACCGCTGGTTGCAACTGAACCGGGTGACGGTCGAAAGCGACCGGGATAGCGGCAACACCGCCATCGACTTGGAATATCAGGTGTTCTACGCGCCGAACGAAGTAAAAATGCTCAGCATTCCCGGCTTTAGTCTGCGGTTCAGCCAAGCCGGCAAGAGCGTCGAACAGCCCGTGCCGGCCTGGCATTTCACCTTGTCGCCGCTGCAGGAGCTGGCGATCAGGAAGGACGAAAACGGGCGCGCTTACATGCGGCCGGATGTATTGCCGTCCGCCTTGACCGCCGACAGGCAATGGCTGGGTTTTTATGCGGCATTGTCGTTAAGCTTTGCAAGCGGCGGCTATCTCGCCTACTTGTACGGTTATTTTCCGGCTTGGCCGCGGCGGCGGATTTTCAAACGCGCCGCCGCCGAATTGTCGGCGCTAACGGTAGCGGACATGGAGCGGTCCCTGGCGGTCATGCATCGCGCCTTGAATACGCTATATCGGCAGCCGCTATACCAACACCGCCTGCCGGCGTTTTATCGGGCGCACCCCGAATACGCCTTGGCCGCCGCGCAACTCGACTGGTTTTTCGATTTTTCCAACCAGGTATTGTTCGCCGGCAAGCAGGATTACGGCGATCAGGAACGCGGCAAACTGGCGGAGCTGTGCGGCCTGTGCCGGGAAATCGAACGGGGCAGCCGGTGAGCGCTCTGGCTTTCGAAACCCCTTGGGCTCTGTCCGGCTTGCTGTTGGTGTTGTTGCCTTTGTTGCGCAGCAATATCCCGGCAACGCCTTACACCTGGCTGGCGATGCTGCCGGCCGATCCTCTGTCGCAATGGCTGATGCTGCTGCTCCGCCTGTTGGGCATGGCGGCGATTGCCGCGCTGGTTTTAGGCTTGTCCGGCCTGTATCTGAAAGAACAGCAAGTCGAACGCATCGGCCACGGCGCCCACATCGTGTTGTTATTGGACCGCAGCAATAGCATGGATAACTCGTTTGCCGGCAAAACCCCGGCCGGCGGCGAACAGTCCAAAGCAGACGCGGCGCGCAGGCTGCTGGGCGAATTCGTCGACAATCGTCCGCACGATCTGATCGGCATTGCCGAATACAGCACGTCGCCATTGTTCGTAATGCCGTTAACCGAAAACAAGCAAGCCATCCACGCCGCCATCGACGCCACCGCGCTGCCGGCTTTGGCCTATACCAACATCAGCAAGGGCCTTGGCATGGCGCTGTCGTTTTTCGACCATCAGCCCGTGCGGGGTTCGCGGATCGTGCTGTTGGTATCCGACGGAGCGGCGGTCATCGACCCGGACAGCGAAGCGGCCTTGCGTACGCTGTTCAAACAGCAGCAAATACGTTTGTACTGGCTGTTTTTACGCACCGAAAACAGCCCCGGCATTTTCGCCGTGCCGGAAGACAGCCGCGATGATAACGCCCAGACCATGCCTGAATTGTATTTGCATCGCTTTTTTTCCAGCCTCAATATTCCCTATCAGGCCTACGAAGCCGAAAATCCGACCGCCATGCAAAAAGCCATCGCCGACATCGACCGCCTGGAGCAGCTGCCGCTGCATTACCTGGAAACCATCCCCAAGCAGGATTTATCCGCCGCCTGTTACCGCTGGCTGGCCGTATTCATCGCCTGCCTGCTGGGCCTGAAACTGTGCGAAGCGAGGCCGGCATGAGGGCGCTGAAACACCGCTTGATCTGGGGGGTATTGCTGGCCGGCTTGCTGCTGACTAGCCTGCAGTCATACGGCCTGTACCGGATTCAGCGCGAAAACCGCTGGCTGGCGGAACTGGCCGATGGGCAGGATATCGCCGTCTCCAATTTGCCGGGCGCCTCGCCGCAAGTCCGGCTGGCGCGCGCCGTGTACCTGCGGCAAAAGCAGCGCTACGGGGAAGCGTTGGATACCTTGAGTTTGCTGATGGAACTGCCGGACAGCCGCTTGCAAGGGCAAAGCCGCTATAACCTGGGCAATGCGTATCTGGCCCAGGCCATGGCCGAAATCGAAGCCGAACGCATCGAGCAGGCCATGCCCTTGCTGAATCTGGCCAAGCAGGCCTATCGACAGGCGCTGGCGCTGGACAGCCGGTTTTGGGACGCCAAATACAATCTGGAGCTGGCGATGAAGTTGCTGCCGGAATTCGACCGTATTTCCCCGACCGAACCGGACGACGATGCAGCCCAACCCGCGCAACTGTGGACCACCGTACCGGGCTTTCCCAGGGGCTTGCCTTGAACGTACCTCTCCGCTTCCCGCGCCAGCGCGTGGAGATCATAACGTTTTGTCGTTTTGCAGGGTACGCACCGCGTAGCTTTACCCAATGTATCGCACTCTCTGCAGAAAAGGTACGCGGTGCGTACCCTACATTTTTATGAATATCCGCCCGTTATTAAAAGATTATCGCTTCTGGTGTCTGGCCTTGTCGCTGGCGGCTTTATCGGCCATGGCCGTCTATCCGGCGCAAACCCGGCAGCGGCCGGTTTATAAGCTGATGGTCGTCGTCGACATTACCCGCAGCATGAATGCCGAGGACTACCGACTGGCGGATAAACCGGCCAGCCGGCTGGCATTCGTCAGACACAGCCTGAGGGAGCTGCTGGGCCGCTTGCCGTGCCAATCGCAACTCGGCGTCGGCGTGTTTACCGAACGCCGCACTGCGGTCTTGTTCGAGCCGGTGGAGGTTTGTTCCGCGTATGGCGAACTGCAAAAAGCCATAGACGCGCTGGATTGGCGCATGGCCTGGGCGGCGGATAGCCGCATCGGCAGCGGCTTGTTGAACACCCTGCGGATGCTGAAGGATAAGGACACCGCGCTGGTATTCATCAGCGACGGCCAGGAGGCGCCGCCGCTCAACCCGCGTTACCGCACGGATTTCGCCGAGGTCAAAGGCAAACTCAAGGGCCTGCTGGTGGGCGCGGGCGGTCTGCGGCCGGTAGCGATTCCCAAATTCGACAGCCGCGGACAGCGCGACGGCGTCTACG
>NZ_JANIBK010000238.1 GCF_024505165.1 Methylomonas rivi | reverse complement strand
CTGATGCGCCCGGCCCGGCCTGCATCATGCGGATAAGGCTGCGCCACGGCGTTTGACCATGGACATGACTCCCACGATCGCCGAACCGAACAACCACAATGCCGAGGGCAGCGGCACCGCCGATACGGCGGATTCGACGGCGAATTCGAACGCTTCGTGGCTCAAGCCGCGATTAAAGAAAATCGAAAACGGGGTTGACGCATTGCCGATGGGTTGTAAAGACTCCGCCGCCGTTTCGAAAATTTGCAGCGTGATCCAATAGGCCCCCACGCTGCCGCCCGGGTTGTTGCCGGCGTTGAAGATCGTAAAATCCAGGTGGCTGTGCAAATCGCCTGCCGCGTCCAATTGATCGATGACCCCAACCGGATTGGTGACGCCGGCGCCGGTAAAAGTGGTCGCTTCGCCCAGCACATCTTCGATGACGATATGTTCGCCGTTGGGTAGCGTATTCGACCAAATCGAACCGTCCCAAAATTGCAGCGTCCCCAACCCCGCAAATCGTAGCCAGTTGCCGGCACCGAATGCGCCTTGGGCGGTATCGGTGTCATAGCCGGGGTCGTCGGTATTAAAAAGCCCGCCGGGCAAATCGCCGAAATCGGCTTCAAAAAAGCTGGCGTTAACATAAATATCGTTGCCGACCTTCCACGGCTGTATATCGCCGGCGTGTTGCTCCGCCGCCGCGGCCACGGACAAATTCAAACTCATACCCAGCACTAAAACGTGTTTTAACCATTGCTTTTGCATCATTTTCTCCTGAAGACCAATAACACCCGCCAAACCAATTCGGCGGAACGAACTGTGAATGAGTTCGTAATGTTATAATATAACATATCATTCGCAAGCGCAAACGCATTCGCCCGCCGCCCGAGAAATACGGCCGGATTAGCAAATACCCGCGACCGGCGCGACCGCTTGCGTATTTACCCGTATTTACACGCGCTTAACGTATTTTTACTTTTAAAAAAGTATCTTTCCCCCGGGCTACCCGCGGAAATTTTTCGCTCATCCGTCGCAATACAAGGTGAAAAAATGGATTCAGGTCATTTATCGTTCGCACGCTCTTGCATTCAACCCGCCATTGTCCGCATACCGGCCACGGTCAATTTGCCCTTCGCACTGGCCGCCGCCATCCTGTCAGGGGCTGAAGCCGCGGATTTGCCAATCCCGTCCGGTGAAGACATGGTTTCCGGTACGCCGCCGACAGACGTTGCCCCGCCGCTTCCCGACGGCGAAAATTGACCGCCACGCTCTCCGTGACGCCGGCAGGCAAAACCGACAGCCACTGGTGGAAATTTTGGTAATGCCATTCCCCCGCGAATGCGCTACGATGCCTACATCGAATACCACATACCCGCGCTGTTAGCGCCTGAAGGGGAAACGTTATGCTGAGTTCCATTTATGCGGCCTTATTGGCTCTGTTCATCGTCCGGCTGTCGCTGGGCGTAATCAAATTGCGCCGGACCGAGAAAGTCAGTCTGGGCGACGGCGGCGTCACCGCCTTGCAAAATGCTATCCGGGCGCAGGGCAATGCCACGGAATATGCGCCCATTTCATTGATTTTACTGATCCTGCTGGAATTAAACGGCGGGCACGTACTGCTGATTCATTTGGGCGGCATAACCATCCTGGCGGGACGTGTGCTGCATGCCAATGGATTGTTGAGCGAAAATATGCGCCACCGCATATTAGGCATGCAATTGACGATTTACGGCTTGATTGGGTTGGCGATAGCCAACCTCGGTTATGCCGCGTATCGGCAGATTTTCATCTGACCCGACAGCTCTGAAACCACGCAGGTACACTCCGAAATCTGTAATGGCGGCATAATTCGAACGGGAGAACTACATGTCGGAATTGGTTTGCAATGAATCGAACGATTCGGCCACCTGGGGGCTGGTCGATCTATTTGCCTGGAAAATGCTGCCGCAGCGGCTAGGCGGCGGCAAGCAGTATATTCAGGCATTCAAGGACAACTGGGTGCGCCACAATAAAACCGCCATCCTGGCCGCGGCGGCGCGCTATAACATCCCGCCGTTATTGTTGGCCGGGGTTTGTTGGATAGAGGTGGGCGGCGACCCTAATTTTATCGACGGGGTAGCCTTCGAGGTACGCGCCTTCGACTGGAGCGGCCCGCCGTGGGTCGATAGAAATTTAACCGTCACCCGGCATCCGGCGAAAACCTCCTTCGGCGCGGTCAGCATACAACTCAGGGCCGCCGCGGAAACCCTGGGCCTGAACCCCGCCGAAATGTCCACCGAACAACTGAGAGACTTGGCCGACTGCCTGGAACGGGACGTATTTAACATCGAGGTGGTTGCCCGCCACCTTAGACAATTAATCGAACACGATAAATTGCAAGGCAGCCTGCCGGTGTTGAGCATGGACCAGGTACGCATAGTGGGGGCCCGTTATAACCGGGGTGTGGGATTGTCGATGGAAGAGCTGATGAAAAACACCAGCTATGGCGATTTTATCGTTAAGTTTTGGCCGCGCTTTTCCGATTTGCTCAAATGAGTTCGGGGGCTTCGATGAAACCGGTATTTAAGCTGTTCGCGCACCTGTTATTCGTGGCCGGGATGCTGGTGTTTTATGTCCTGCCCGCCAACCCCTACGACTGGATGCAGGAATTCGATCCAGCCCTGTCCGCCGAAACCCTGGAAGATCCGTCGGGCGACAACCTGATATTTACGTTTCTGCTGCTGCTGGGCATGGCCGTAATGCAAGCCGCACTGATTGCAAACAGCCGCAGCCAGCTGGAAAAGCGGGTGTCCGTGAGCTTGATCTTGATTGCGGCGGTTTTTTGGGCCGTGAAATTCTGGCTGTGACGCCCCACTAAAAGTAGTCGCCGGGATATTGGCGAGAACGCGCGGTTTTATTGGGCGCGGAAGAAAACAGGGCGCCGCTCGCGCCAGCGTTTGTTCAACATCAGCACGACCGGACAAAAATCAGAATACTATTGGCCGGAATAGCGATATCGGCCGAGCGCGGCAGTCCGTGCATGCCGGCGCCGGAGGTATAAACGCCCTTGCCGTTGCCGACCATCCAGGGATTCATCCAGTTATCGTAAATATCGCTGTTAAAGGCTTCCGCCCAGAAACCCGGTAGCGGGAATCCCAGCCAATACTCGTGAAAGGTGGTTTCGTTGAGGCTGGCCACCACCACCACGTCGTGCCCCGCGCCCGGCAGCCAACGGTGAAAAGCCAGTATCCGGTTCCGGTTGTGTACATGAAACACATTCAGACCGCTGCCTGTCAGACCGGGCAGGCGGTTACGGGTAGCGATCAGCTCCCGGCTGAAACGCAGAAAATCGACCCTGGCTTGGCTAAGATTGTCCCAACCGATTTCATGCCCGCTGTGCGGTTGGTCGCTCCATTGTTTGTCCTCCAGAAATTCCTGCCCCATAAACAGCTGCGCAATCCCGGCGGCGGTCAGGGTCAAACCCAGCGCCACCCGCGAGCGGCTGCGGGCATACCAGGATTGGCTGTCGTCGCTGTCGGCGATTTTGGGGATGCGCCAACCCCTGTCCTGGCGGACGATATCGTGATTTTCGCTGCATTGTACCGCCCGCCATGAATCGGCCAACTTGGGGCTGGCGATTTCCCGGGCAATCCGGTCCATATCCACAAAAGCGGCCGCGCCGCCGGAGGCCTGGCCGACCGCTTCGCGCACCGCATCG
>NZ_JANIBK010000237.1 GCF_024505165.1 Methylomonas rivi | reverse complement strand
GCCGAAATCCCAGTCGGCCGCCGCACTGCCCGCGCCGCCGCGTCCGCAGGATACTTCGGAATGATTATCCTGCCACAGGCAACCGCCGCCGGTCTTGCGTTCGTCCAAAAACGCCTTGTAGTAATCGACTTTTTCCAGCAGCGGCCGCGCGCCGCCGCTGCCGGGCTTGAACCGCAGTTTGATCATGCTTTCGGCCAGATCGACATCGCCGTTGTTGGATGTGCCGTTCGAAGTGGCTACGTAAATCATGTCGCCTTCGGTAACTGGCGCCCCGCCGGCATGCCAGATGCCGGCGCCCCAGCTGTTGAACGAGGTGGCGCAAAATATCGCCGGCTGCCGGGAAACCCCATCCTGCCCCAGCAAACCGCGGGTATCGTAGGCGACCACGAAGCCGTGCGGATTTTTACGTCCGCCCAGCAAGGATTCGGCGTTTGCCGCGAACGCCAGCACTAGCCCGTGGTTTTCGGTAAGCGCCAGCCCGGCGCGCAATTTCGGATAAACGTATTGCTTGGTCTGGTTATTCTGTCTGTAAACCGCGCCGGCGTCGTTAAACCAACAGCCGCTACCCTCCTGGGATTGGCCGAATATCCGCACCGGCTCCGCCTTACGGCTGCCGTCCAAAGGATTCAGCGCAAACACCCAATAATCGCGAAAGCGGTTGTCGTTATTTTTTTTCAACCAGGCGGCCACATACAGGGTATCGGTGGCCGGATCGATAATGGGGGTGGCGGAAATACCCCAGGTAGGCGTGTGTTTCCACATATCCATGTCCTGCGAACTGATTTCCGGGCCCAGTTTGACATTGTAGACGCGGGCATTGGTACGGGCGTTGATGCCGATGACTTCGTTTTTCATGGTGGTGACGATCACCAGATCGTCGGAACCGGCGCCCTTTTCGACCACTAACGGCTGGGTTTCCACCTTGGCGTTGAAGTCGTGGATGCGCAGCAGGCCGAAATCGTCGGCATTCACATTGGATTTGTTGAGGGTGAATTCCTGATTGTTCGCGGCGGTACGAAAGTTATTGCCGGCCCTTTGCGTGATGCTGACGCTCCCCGCATGCTCAACCCAGCAAGTCGATAAAACTGCACCTAAAAAACCAACTCGTATGAAATTCATGGCGTACTCCGGCGGCTGCAAGGTCAACTGAGCCTAGAGCTTATTAGCGGCTATTGTCAAGACTTTTAACAAAGGCTATTTGCAAAATAAGGTTGGTTTCGTGTTTTGAACCTGCCCGGCCATTTCCACTCGGATGGTTGGAAATGGCATTTCGGCTAAAGCACAGAGTGGGTTGGAAACCGTTGCGGTCTGTAACTCAATCCGCTTCAATGACCACAATTCGATCAATTTCGGTCGTTGTTATTTAACACCGATGATATACAGCCCGCGGGCGGATGCCGACAGGCGTTCCGCCAAATCAGACTAGAAAAGTATCTTTCGGCGTAACCCGATAAACCGGTTCCGCCCTTCTCGGGCTCCGGAGGATACCGTTAGGCGATCCGCCCAATATGGCGGAACCGCGATGCGTTCCGCCTTACGGCCTTACCGTTTACCCTTCATCGCCAACGCTCATCGTTGACCGTCGGCAGTTCGCCTATGTCGCCACACCAATCCAACGGTAAAATTTCATTCAAAACATAGCGATGGAAGGTGGAATATGGCCAATCTCTCACTCGCTCGACATAGCCATGTTTCAACGGATTGACGTGCACGTAATCAATATGCCGGACATAGTCCAATTCGTCGATGACTGTATGTTCCCAATAGCGTCTTTGCCAAACACCGCGCTCGCGGCGTTTACGGCGCGTGGCCGATAGACGTTCGGTGCGCGGCAATCCTTTGGCAAACAACAATTTCATCAAGCGCAAACGCACGGGAAAATCGTCGGTATCGGGCGGCAAGGTCAATACCATATGCATATGGTCCGGAAGCACCACCCAGGCGTCGATATGAAACGGATACAGCCTTTTGACCCTACGCACCGCGTCGCGTAGCAAATCGATGTGATCGGTCAACAACGTCCGTTGGCGTTCCAGCAAGTTCACTGTGAAGAAATAGCAGCCGCCTGCCACAAAATTCCGTCGATAGTTCGGCACAACCCCTCCCAAAATCAATCCATGAAGTGCACCGCCATGCAACTCCATGGGAATGGCGTAGGGCGGATTCGGAGCGCAGCGACAATCCGCCAAAACCCAAGCCAACCGCATAGCAAGGGCGCGAGCAAATTAAAAGCCATCAATGGTGGATTGCTTCGCGAATCCACCTTACGACACGTCACCACGCGATTTATCCGCTGTACGGCCGTATCCGCCATACGGCCTTACGCCCCACCGCAAAATTGATCCGCCGTACGGCCGTACGCGGGCTGCCCCTTTTCCCGCAATCGAGTGCAAAAAGGAAGACCCTTATGACCCTCTATAAGGTATGCGCCGTATGGCCGTTTTAAGTCACGGACTCAGGAGTTTTACATTGAATAACATCGTTGTCATCTATGAAATAAAGCCCCTCAAGTAAACCTTCAATTAAAGTAAATCCATCGACCTCACTCGATCTAAATTTTATTGGGAATACTTTATTTAATTCATTCAAGATTGGCCCATAGTCGTCAAATGAAGGAACCATCATTCCATACCAAAAGGTAATGCATTCTCCTCTTAAAAACATAGTTGGCTTCAGGTTTTCGACGATTTCAGGCTTCCCCCAATATACATAACCTATAAAACTTTCTCGTGCTCTCGTTTCGAAACTGGCTCGGACAATGCACTGCTTATCGTATTCATAATCTTCCCGGTTAAAACCTGGCCGCACTGTTAGTTCATCTGCCGCAGTTTCGTCCATAGGAAAAAACCATACAGGACAACGCAACAAATCGTCTTCCGTTAAGTCGTATATCTGTTTATCAGTCATACTAAATTCAGCCCCACTTGTTAACTATTTTATTAAATCCTTGATCGAATTAAACAACTCGGGTCGCCCTAAGTCACCATAAGCTTTTTCCAAACCAAGCCCAATCTGATCAGCAGTATATGAAGCCTGCTTACCTGTAACCATCGGAGGGAGATATTTTGAAATTGCTTTGTGAAAAGCATCTGGATTTAACTTTCCAGTGTGTGTCCATTGCGTAACAAGTGTACCTGGATGATTTACCATTTCTTTTGACGTATAGCCAAGCATCTTACCAAGATATTCCGGTAATATGTGATGTGCTTGAAATCCCTTCTGCCCCAGTTCTCTAAGCTCTAAAACAGTTGGGCTTATTGAAGGTAGTTCCTTGGTAACCTTTGCCAAACTCGAAACAGATCTGCTCGCAAGTTGCGAAGTGCCTCCCGTAACCGCCGCAGCCGCAATCTCCAACCCTCCTTGAATCCCCCAAATCGCCGCATTTTTATAATTGCCAGCTTGGTAATTGAGCGCCGTTTGCTGTAAAGCATGTGAACCTGGCGTCACTGCATTTAGTGCACTATTGGCGTAGCTAGAAAGTTGTTGAACCCCCGCAAACGCCGACGGAGCAACTACACTCGGCCTCGCCTTCGACAACCCCAACGGATCACTAAAGCTAACCGGATTATTCCCCACATAGGCATAAGGATTGATCCCATCCGCAAAGCCCGCCGGGTCGCGCTGGGCGAAGCGGCCGAGGCCGGGGTCGTAGCTTCTGGCGCGGTAGTGGATCAGTCCGGTTGCATCCGGCTCGCGGCCG
>NZ_JANIBK010000236.1 GCF_024505165.1 Methylomonas rivi | reverse complement strand
GTCCAGCTCCGCCAAACGCCGGCGCCAGAAGCGTTCGCTGTCCGCCGGGTCTTTTTGTTGCAGCCAAGCGATGAAATCTCGGTAACGGCAACCCGCGCCGCGCTCGGAACCGGCATAGCTTTGCAACACTTCGCCGAGCAATTGCGAGGTGCTCCAGCCGTCCAACAGAACATGATGGCTGGTCCAGATCCAACGGTAAGTCCGCTCGGATAGCCGCACCAGCAACAAGCGCATCAACGGCGCTTGCGCCAGAACGAAGCCGCGCGCGTGTTCTTCGGCGGCCAATGCCGCCAACTCGGCTTCGGAAGCCGCGCGGCCACGCCAGTCAAGGATTTCCAGCGGCAATGCCGCTTGCCTGTAAACCACTTGTAACGGCCGGTCGGCTTCACCACGCCAAACAAAGGCACTGCGCAAAATGTCGTGCCGGGCGATTGCCTTGCGCCAGGCGGCGACAAAGCGCTCGACGTCCAGGCCCTCGATGTCCAACGTCATCTGATTGACGTACACCCCGGTTTCCGGCTCCAGCAGAGCATGAAACAAAATGCCTTGCTGCATCGGCGCCAACGGATAAATGTCTTCGACAACCTCGATGGCAACCGGCAGCGCGTCGATTTGCGGCTGACTGAGACCGGCCAACGCAAAATCGGCCGGCGTCGCGCCTTTGGCGCCGCTCAAGCAATGTTCCACCAACGCGGTCAATTCCGCGCGATAGGCATCCAGCAAACCCTGCACGGTTTCGGCGCGGTACAGGTTTTCACTGTATCGCCAGCGCAATTCCAGTTCGCCCGCCAATACTTGGGCATTGATTTCCAGCCAAAACGGCAACGGCACGGCGGGGTCGCGGTCATCACCGGCGGTTTCCGGCGCCACCTCGAACAAAGCCTGCTCGGCATCGAATTGGCCGAAATAATTGAAGCTGACTCGGGGTTGCGGCAAGGCCGCCAATTGCGCTTGCACTACGGGTTCCGCCAAATATTTCAATACGCCGAAGCCCAAGCCGCCGTCCGGTACGCTACGCAGTTGTTCCTTGACGGATTTGATTGCGGCACCGTTATCGGCAATGGCGGACAGACAGACCGGATACACACTGGTGAACCAGCCGACGCTACGGCTGAGATCGGTATCCTCAAACAGATCTTCGCGGCCATGGCTTTCCAGCTCTACCAGAACTCTGTCGCGGCCGCTCCAGCGACACAACACCCGCGCCAGCGCGGTCAACAACAGATCGTTGACCTGCGTGCGGTAAGCCGCCGGCGCCTGTTTTAACAGTTGCCGGGTGGTCTCTGTGGAAATCGTCAGACTTAGTGTGCGGGCGTCGGCAAAACTGCCGACGTCTTGCGGAAAATCGCGCGGCAACTCGTCGGCACCGGCCTCCTCCGCCAGCGCCAACCAATACGGCAGTTGCCGACTAAGCGCTTCGCTGGCGGCGTAATCTTTCAGGCGTTGCGTCCAATGTTTGAAACTGGCGGTCTTGGCCGGCAAGGCCTGATCGCCGCTATAGAGCGCTTGTAAATCCTCCAGCAAGATTCGCCAGGATACGCCATCGACCACCAGATGATGCACCACCAGCAACAAGCGCTGGCTGCCGCCGTCGACACGAATGGACACGGCGCGCAGCAACGGCCCGTTTTGCAAATCCAGGCTGCGCTGGGCCTGATTGGCGATACTTTCGACCTCGGCGCTATCCTGAGCCTTGCGCCGCCATAGTACATCGGTGGCATCTCTGGCATCGAGTTCGGCGTAATATTGGCGCCAAGCGCTATCTTCCAGACGAAAACGTAAACGCAGGCTATCGTGATGATTGATCAAGATTTGCAGCGCCCGCTCCAGCTTGGTTTCGTCCAGCGGCTGGCGAGCTTGCAGCAGCAAGGACAAATTCCAGTGTTGCCGATTGGGAACATCATCCTGGAAAAACTGAGTCTGAATCGGCGACAACGCCACTTCGCCGCTGACAATAGCCTCCACGGCATCGCCTGCTTGCCGTGCAGGTTGTGCGGCAGCTGCCAGGCCGGCGACGGTTTGGTACAAAAACAACTCCCTGGGCGTGAACTGCCAACCGGCTTCGCGGGCACGGCTGACCACCCGAATCGACAGAATAGAATCGCCTCCCAGTTCGAAAAAATTATCGTCGATGCCGATCCGTTCCACGCCCAGCACTTCCCGCCAGATGTCGGTCAGCGCTCGCTCGGCCTCGGTTTGCGGCGCCCGAAAGTTTTGCTCCGTCGTCCATTCAGGTTTGGGTAAGGCTTTACGGTCCAGCTTGCCGCTGGTCAGTCGTGGCAAACGGTCGAGCAGAATGATTTGCGCCGGAATCATGTAGTCCGGCAGACGGCTTTGCAAATAACGTTTCAATTCATCCGCAGCCATTTCGCCGGCGGCAACCGCATGCACCAATAGCCGCTTGTCGCCGCCCTCGCCGTCGGCGATGGCCACGGCTTCACTCACGGCGGGATGCGACAAGACCTGCGCTTCGATCTCGCCCAATTCGATACGGTAGCCGCGCAACTTGATCTGATGATCGCCGCGGCCGAAATAATCCACGTTACCGTCGGCGCGGAAACGCACCAAATCGCCGGTACGGTACAGCCGTCCGCCGTCGGCGGCGAACGGGTCGGGAATAAATCGCTCGGCGGTCAAGTCCGGCCGGCCATGATAGCCTCGGGCCAGACATGGGCCGCCGATGTACAGCTCTCCGATGACGCCTAGCGGCAGCGGGTTCAGGTCTTTGTCGAGTATATAGAGCGTACGCTCGCCGACGCCGGTGCCTATCGGCGCATAGGCGGTATCGCACTCGGTATTTTTGTGCGCACTCCACACCAGCGGTGTAATCAAGGTTTCGGTGGGACCGTAACCGTTGACGATAGGCGCATCGCCCACCAGCCGGCGGATTTGCGCCAGATTTTCCTTGCTGACCGCTTCGCCGCCCACCGAACAAGCCCGCAACGGCAGGGTAAGTCCCTGCTGTTCGGCCCAGCGGGCGATTTCGGTCAGGTAAGCCGGCGGCATTTCAAACCAACTGACACCCTGTTCCATCAGAGTATGGTAAGCCTGCTCCGCGCTCCACAATTCATCTCGGATCACTAAGCGGCAACCGTTCATCAACGGTACCAGCCATTGTTCCATGGCGGCATCGAAGGTGAAGGCGGCGAAATGCAAAGCCGTATCTTGCTGTTCGATTTCATAACGTTCGGCAATGGCCAGGCAATGCCGCGCCAACGCACCGTGGGCGACGGCCACGCACTTGGGCTTGCCGGTGGAACCGGAGGTCAGAATCAGGTAGGCCAGTTGTTCAGGGTGGAGGGTTACCTCGGGTGCACTGGCAGGATAATCGCTCAGCTCGGTTTCATCGAGGTTGAGCCAAACGCAGGCGCTGGCCAAACCCTCAATTGACATGCTTTGGGCAATGGCCTGCGACGACTGTGACAGCACGACGCTGACCTGCGCATCGGCCAGTAGCTCGGCTAAGCGTTCCTGCGGTTGTTCGGGGTCCAGCGGCAGGTAGGCGCCGCCGGCCTTGAGCACGGCCAGCATGGCGATGATGGCTTGGTGGCTGCGCGGCAGCAGCAGGGCTACCCGGCTTTCGGCCTGGATGCCCAGTTCGATCAATCGGTGCGCCAGACGGTTGGCCTGTTGTTCCAAATCGTGATAACTCAAGCTCTGCCTGCCGCAAATCAGGGCCGCGGCGTGCGGTTGCCGTTCGGCCTGGCGCTGGATCAG
>NZ_JANIBK010000235.1 GCF_024505165.1 Methylomonas rivi | reverse complement strand
TACATTATGCGAAGTCATAAGACGCCGGCGGCGCGGATTTTGCGTTAGTGCCATTTCCCTTTTTTTGGAGTCAATACTATGGCACGTAAGAAAAGCTCTTTCTATCATACCCGCTGGAACCGTTGCGGTTTAAACGAAGCCCGTGCAGCCGAGGTAATCGGTTGCACGGTTGAGGATATTCAACGATTCGACGACGAAGGCGCGCCCATTGCGGAGCGCCTTTTGCTTTTGTGGGACTCGAAACACGTCAATCATGACGGCTGGGACGGGTTTTTGTTTTCGCGCGGCGTTCTGCGCTTTAAAAATCGCCGCTGGACGCCGGCCATGCTCAAGGCTTGGCACGACCATGCCGAAGAGCTGGAACGGCTCAGAATCGAAAATTCGCGGCTGAAATCCTGGAATGGATTATCCACAAGTTTTGTGGATAAGGTTGTTTATACCGTCAAGCGGCGCTATAGTCGGCACCGGGTTTAGGTCGTTTGGTCGATTTTTAGCCAATCGGCCTTTGGCTTACCGGGGTGGGCCCGGAAGCCGCCCTTTTTTACTTCAAAATCGACAAAAACAGGCCACTGAGTTTTAGCGTAGACCATACCAAAGTGCGCAAAATGTTATTGATTTTAAACAAACTTTTTTTGTCGGCAGAGTCTAACATATTTTTTGCGATTTTTGTATGGCGTAAAAATGAGAAAAAAACCGCGCCAGCCCTAGAGCCGCAAGGGCTAGAGGCAATTTTTAAAAGTATGATTAGATGCAAAAAAGTACGGGTTATCATACCAAAGTGTGAGTGTTACTAGAACTTCCCACACTTTCCGGCTATCGCCGGAAAGCCCCTGCCCCAACAATCAAAACAGCCTTTTTTTGATGCCTCCGGCCACCCTGAAAGAAGGTATTGAAGAACGAAAAAAGCCTACCTAGCGACGGGCGCGTCAGAGTCCGGTTGTTATCTGTCGAGCGGGAAACACTTCCGCGCCTAAATGGCGTTCGGTGTTGGCCTATCGGCCAAGCGGGAAAGGTGTCGCGAAGAGCGCATGGCCGTTGGCCAGCGGAAAAGAAATTGATTGTTTAGATATCGCCAACCAATAAAGTACGCTGCGCGTGATTTTGTTTGATGAAAGGCAATAATGAGCCGCTAGCGCGGCGGTGTTTTAAGTGACTGCGAATAACAGCCGTCTCGCGCCGCTGGCGCTCTGTTACGGCGCCGATAGACAACCACTGCGATCAAAGCCTATGGGGGCGCCTGTGTGGGTCCTGCCCTGCCCGCCGGCGTCTTGCCAAGGTCAACCAAAAGCCCCTAGCACCGATCAAAGCCTTTGAACGTCAAAACCGGTTTTTTAGTGAGTGGATCAGCAAGCCGCCACAAGTGGCGAGCCTGCACCCGGCTGGTTCGCTGCGCTCACTGGCCGGGCGCGTGAAAAGCGGCCAGCATCATTAACCGCGTGGCCGCCTTCGGCGTCCTACGCGGCCGGCGTTGCTTGCAGGTGAATACCTAACGCCTTGATGACTTTAAACACGGTATCAAAACGCGGCTTTGCGCCAGGCTTAAGGGCTTTGTAAAGGCTTTCGCGGCCAAGTCCGCTTTCATTGGCCAAGGTGGCCATGCCTTTGGCTTTGGCAATGTAACCCAAGGCCCTTATCAGTTCATCACTGTCGCCTTCTTCAATCACTTGGGTCAAATATTCGCTAATCGCTGCATCTGTATCGAGCATGTCAGCGAGGCTGAAAACTGTTAATGGTTCGATCATGGTCATACCTCTTTGGATAGTTTGATTGCGCGTTGAATGTCGGCTTGTTGGGTAGATTTGTCGCCGCCGGCGAGCAAAATCAATATTTGACCTTGCTGGGTCATGAAGTAAACCCGATAGCCTGGCCCATGATCGATGCGCATTTCAAAGACGCCCTCGCCTACTGGTTTCACATCGCCCATAAGTCCATGCTGTACCCGATCTATTCGCCTGGATATGGCGATTTTCGCCCGTAAATCTCGAAGACCGGCCAGCCACCTAGAAAATGTTTGAGTTTGTTGGACTATGTTAAACATAGGCTTATTGTATCCGATTGGATACAATAAGGCGAGAAATTTCAGCCGGCGCCGGCGAAAGAAGGAAAAAAATGTAGCTTAGCGTTACGATTGGTTCCGGAGTTTCGTAACGGTTTGCCTTGATTCGTCTTGCAATGCCGGCGGTACGCCCATTCTGGGTGCTACATACGGGTTAAATTTGAGATTGGCCACATGTTCTAGACATTGTTCCCAGGTTACAGGATATGGCGTGGCTTGCTGCGTGTAGCATTTGCAGGCATTTTCCGATTTGATGCAGCCGGCCAAGATGGGTACCGATTGTACTTTAAGCAGACCCTGATATGCCGGGGCTGATTCCGGGACACCGGGTATTGTTGGCTCAAAGTCAGGCATACCCCCTGCCCCTTGCCCGGATTTTGAGAGATTAAAGGCGGTTGACGACTGTGTTTTCTCGCTGGCCGGCTGCGTGTTGTTCCAGGGCTTAGCGGTCGCGACGGGTTGTTCTATGCCCGCTTGCTCCGGTTTGTCCTTGGTAAAGGCATTCATCATGTAATTAAAAAACAGAACCCCGCCTATCAAGACGCTAGCGAAGCCAACACCGGCCAGGATATAGAAGCGTGTTAGATGGCTCGGTTTTTTCTTTATGCCCTCGGCATGGGTTGCTGATTTATACGCCTTGTAAATCCTGGGGTCAGCTCTAAGAGTTGATTGGCTAACTACTTCGTTTGTTGTTGTATCACGCAACGAATAGCGCAATTCGTTTGACATGCGCCGCATGGTTTCCGGAGCGGCTTCGATGTAATTCTCAGCGAGCTTTAAAACACGACGGTGTATCGCGTCCGGATGCTGAGTCATCATAAAAACTTCAGCGCCAAAATGTCCGTGATACTCAAACCAGAACCAAACAGAGTTCGGGATATCCCTGGCAGACGTTGGGAAATAACGCTGACACTCGTCAATAAGCACAAAAACATATTTGTACTTCGGAGCAATTTCCTTTTCCCAAAAGGGCACATTAAAGAACTGATAAAGACCGTTTCTTATCTTAAAATCGGAATCGCTTTCAGATGGATATCGCTTTAAATCGCTTTCACGTTCACCGAGATCCTGAATACATCTATCGAAATTAATGTGATTTAGCTTTAAACCGGCGATATTCGAAACAAGAAAAACCCCATCATTAAGCTGATAAGTTTCAGATATCGGATCATATTTGCAATAGTCAAGCAGCATTTTTACGGTGTAATACGTTTTGCCACTCCTGGGCTTGCCAATAGGAAACCTAATCATAATAGTCTAAGAGCTGATGAAATGACGAACCGTCCAGCCAGAGACGAGACCACCACACTAATCGCCTGAGGGATCTGCATGGTTACCAAGAACCAACCCGCCATTCCCGTGAAAGATTGAATGGCAGGCGGTAACGGTAATGCAGCAAAGACCCAATCGAAAACCGCTTGGGCTATTTCCATCGATACATTCCAAAGAATGATTGGCAGAATAACGACGAACAGAAACGCCAGAACGGCCTTGGTGGCGATGAATTTAGCGACGCTGGCACCGCTTAGGAAGGTTGCCAGCGCTGAGATTAATGCGCCCATGTATTACTCCTTTACGCCTAGAATGATGAATCCGCCATAAAGAGAGGCGAACCCAAGAATAATGATGCCTATCGCCGAGAATTGGGGTTCCCAAGCACAAAACGACAGGCCCGCCGTGCCGGTTTGACCCCCTAGCTCT
>NZ_JANIBK010000234.1 GCF_024505165.1 Methylomonas rivi | reverse complement strand
CGCGCAGGCCGCGCCCGCGTTTACCCCTCCGCCGGTAAATCCTTCGCCCTCGCCCATGCCGGGATTCAACCCGTCCGCGCCGCTGGCCTTGCCGACCACTGAATTTCAGCACAACCCCATGGTGGCCGCCTCGCTGTCCATGCTTTCGCTGGCCAGCCGCCTGCGGCAAACCGCGGTTTATCCGGCGGTGGACGAATTGCGCCAGCGTTTGTCGGCCGAAGTCAGCGGCTTCGAAAATAAATTGTTGCAGTCCGGCATCGGCGCCGACCATGTGCGCATGGCCAGCTACGCGCTGTGCAGCTTTTTGGACGAAACCATACTTAACACGCCCTGGGGCTCGCAGAGCAATTGGGGCCATCAAAGTTTGTTGATTTCCTTTCACAAGGAAGCCTGGGGCGGCGAAAAATTTTTCGACATCATCGGCATGCTGGTCAAGCAACCGGCGCAAAACCTGCATTTGATCGAACTGGCGTATTTATTTCTCAGTTTAGGCTTTCAAGGCAAGTTCCGGATCCTGGCCAACGGCCTGAACGAACTGGAAAAATACCGCTTGGAATTGTATCAATTGATCCAGCGGGTGAAGGGCGACTACGAGCGCGACCTGTCGCCGCGCTGGCAGGGTTTGCGCGACGTGCGCAACGCCTTGGTGCGCTACGTGCCGTTGTGGGTGGTCGGCGCGGTGTTGGGCGTGGCGTTGATTTTGGCCTACATCGGCTTCGTGCTGGCTTTGAATGCCCGTTCGGACCAGCTTTTCGCCGAATTATTCGGCTTGGGCAAACAGCCTATCGAAATCGCCCAGGCCGCCGCACTGCCGGCACCGGTGCCGAAACCGGCCGTACCGGAACGCCGGGAACGCTTCAAGCAATTGTTGGCCAAGGAAATCGCCGCCGATATGGTCGAGGTGGTGGACGATAGATTATTGCGCGTACGCAATTCGTTTGCTTCCGGCAGCGACCAGCTCAAACCCGAGTTCGAACCCATGCTGAAAAAAATTGCCGACGAACTGGTGGCGGGTAACGACCGGCTGCTGGTGACCGGCCATTCCGATAACGTGCCGATCCGCTCGGCGCGCTTCCCGTCCAATTGGCACTTGTCCACCGCCAGGGCCAAATCGGTCGCCGACGATATAGTGAAGGTGGCGCCGCCGCTGCAAGGCAAAATCCGCTCGGAAGGCCGGGCCGACAGCGAAGGCTTGGTGCCTAACGATACTCCCGAACACAAAGCGATCAATCGCCGCGTCGATTTACTGATTCAATGAGAGCATAAATGGGCAAGCTGAAAGCATTTTTTACCAACAAATGGGTGATTCAGTTTCTGGGCCTGCTGGCGTTCAGCATCCTGATCTGGCTGGCCGGACCCTTGATTGCCATTGCCGGCAGCGCGCCGTTGGCATCGGAATTGGCCAGGATTCTGGTCATCGCGGCGCTGTTCGTATTTTGGGTGATTTACCGGCTGATCATGCAGATCAAGGCCGGCAACACCGAAAAACAACTGGTCGAGCAATTGGTCGCCAACGATGCCGATCAGATTGCCATGGCGTCCGCCGACGAAGTGGATATGCTGCGCAAGGGCTTTGAGGAAGCGTTGACGGTATTGAAACAGTCGCGTAGCGAAACCCAGTCCGGCAGCCAGTTTATTTATCAATTGCCCTGGTACGCTATCATCGGCGCGCCGGGTTCCGGTAAGACCACCGCCTTGATCAACTCCGGCCTGCATTTTCCGCTGGCGGAAAAACTCGGCAAGCATGCGATCAAGGGCGTCAGCGGCACCCGGAATTGCGACTGGTGGTTTGCCGACGATGCGGTGTTTCTGGATACCGCCGGCCGCTATACCACGCAGGAAAGCCATCAGGCGGTGGATGCCGCCGGCTGGGCCGGTTTTTTAAACCTGATCAAAAAACACCGGCCCTTGCGGCCTTTGAACGGTGTCATCGTCGCTACCAGCATTTCCGACCTGTTGCAGCAATCCGAGCAGGAGCGGGCCGAACATGCCAAAGCCATCCGCAACCGCATCAACGAGTTGTATCAACAGCTGGGTGTGCGCTTACCGGTGTATTTACTGTTCACCAAGGCCGACCTGGTGGCCGGCTTCAGCGACTTTTTCGCCGATTTAAGCGCGGAACAGCGCGCCCAGGTGTGGGGGGAAACCTTTTCCGCCGCCACCTTGCAGGGCGACCACGATCTGGCGGCGCAATACGGCGACGCTTATGCCGAATTGCTGCAGCGCCTGCAAATGCGCACGCTCGGACGCATACAGGATGAGCGGGATATGCAACGCCGCTCCGCCATTCTGGATTTTCCGCAGCAAATGGCTTTATTAAAGCCCGCCATGCTGGATTTTCTGCAGGCCACCTTTGCGGTCAACCGTTACGAACAGGCCGTATTATTGCGCGGAGTGTATTTCACCAGCGGTACCCAGGAAGGCACACCCATCGACCGGGTGCTGGGCATTCTGGCCGGCGCCTTTCGCCTGGACAGGCAGACGGCACCGATGTACAGCGGCCAGGGTAAAAGCTTTTTCCTCACCCGTTTGTTAAAGGATGTGCTGTTTCCGGAAGCCGAACTGGCCGGGCAAGACCCCAAACTGGCGAAGCGTAAACGTTTGCTGCAAATGGGGGCTTATATCGGTTCCGGCCTGTTGTTTTTGCTGGTGATCGGTTTATGGACCGCCAGTTATTTCAATAACCAGGCCATGCTGGACAAGGTGGAGGCGCAAATCGCCCAATACCACGCCATCAAAAGCAGCGGCGGCGATAGCCGGGGCAATTTCGATGCCTTGCTGCCGCGGATGAACGTTTTGCTGGCCATCCGGGATGTTTATGAAGACAGCGGCATCATGTCCGGGTTCGGCCTGTCGCAAGCCGACAAAATTCAGGCCGCCGCCCGGCATAGCTACGAAACGCTGTTACGCGATTATTTTTTACCCGCCATTCAGGTGCGCTTGAAAGAACGCATGCAGGGGCCGGAAGCCGATAATCTGGACGTGCTGTATCAGCTGCTGAAAGTGTATTTGATGTTCAATCAAACCGACAAACTCGACCCCGCCACCGCCATGGCCTGGATACGCGCCGATTGGGACAGGCAATACGCCACAGACCCGGAAAGCTTGGGGCAGTTGGTGCGTCATCTGGATAATCTGCTCAAGCTGCAACTGGAGCCGGTCCGGATCGATGAAGGATTTGTCGGCGCGGTGCGGAATAAACTCACCCAGGTGCCTCTGATCGGGCAGATTTATTCCCGTTTCAAGACCGAAGCCTTGATAGACCAAAGCCACGATTTCAAGTTAGGCAAGGCCCTGGGACCCGATACCGCCCGGGTATTCGTGCTGTCCGACGGCAAGGATGTGTCGGCTTATACCATTCCGGGCCTGTTTACGGCCTACGGCTATACCGAACTGTTTCTGAAAAAAAGCCGGGACTTCGTCAAGGATGCCGTCGAGCAAAACTGGGTGTTGGGCAGTCAAAGTAAAGCCGACGTTTTGCAAGTCCAACAATTGCACGGCGAATTGAAAAAGCTGTATTTAAACGAATACCAGGCGGCCTGGTCGGACTTGCTGGCCAAATTGAAACTGCAATCGGCCATGACCACCAATCAGACCGCGCAAATCCTGGACATTTTGTCGCGTCCGGACGGGCCTTTGCATGCCTTGCTGAAGAGCATCGATGACAATACCGCGCTGACCCGGTTGAGCAAGCAAGTCAGCGACGCGCTGGCCAATGTCGCCGATAAAGCCCTGGCGGCGGTAGGCGGCGCCGGCAGCCAAGCGCTGGCCTTGGC
>NZ_JANIBK010000233.1 GCF_024505165.1 Methylomonas rivi | reverse complement strand
AGTGGGCCGGCCACGGCGGCAACGTGCCGCCCCGCGCCCAGGCCGCCCATCAACAAGCCTCCACCGTGGCGAAAACCATCGTCAATCGCCTAAAAGGCAAACCGGCAGTGCCGTTCGTTTACCACGATTACGGCTCGCTGGTGTCGTTGGGCAAATTCAGCACGGTCGGCAGCTTAATGGGTAGCCTGATGGGCACCGTCAGCGTCGGCGGCTTTATTGCCTACGTGGTGTATTTATCCCTGTATAAAATGCATCAAGTGGCCATCCACGGCTATTTCCGCACCGCAATGTTGACGCTTTCCAACCTGTTCCGGCGCAGCACCCACGCCAAAATCAAAATGCACTAACCTTAAACCCCAACGAGACAACCGAATGTTAGAAATAGAATACGAATTCCGCGAGAAAGACTTGGTCCACTTTAACGAATTAAGGCTGGCCAGCGATCCGGTAATGCAGAAAAAAATCCGCCAGAACCGCTTATTGGTACCCGGCGTCATGCTGGTGTTTGGCCTGTTTTATTATGTTTATTATGTCGACATGATGACTACTGCCTACATCACCTTGCTGGCGATAGGCTGGGGCATCGCCTCGCCGTTTATCATGAAAATCGACCTACGCCGCCAATTTTTCGACAAATATACCGAGGCGGAAAAAAAAGCCATGTACGGCATCCATCAATTAAAGATAGAACCCGAACATTTGCTGGAAAAATCGCCCGGCGGCAAGCACAAAACCCCCTGGAGCGACATGCTGCGCGTGGAGCGGCATAAAGAATACGTCTATATCTATGTCGATATCGACGCCGCCATTGTAATTCCGCGAGAGACGGTCAAAAGCGGCGATTTGAAAGCGTTCGCCAAACAGGTGGAAAGCATGATCGACCGTTTAGGTTAAAACCCCGTCGCGCCGCTGAATATAGCGCCGGCAGGCATCGACGCAATCCGCCTTGGTTTTGAATGGTCCGCCGATTTTGTCCACGGTATAAAACCACCACCCCTGTTCGTTTACAAAATACCGGTCTTGCGGTTTGAATAACGGGTTGCGGGGCTTATCGGTTTTAAGATGCATGGGTTTATTCTACCAAGCTTTAGCCGCTCGCGGCAGCCTGGGCTTGCTCTGCTACACTACAGTCAGCGTTGACTATCCGGCTAGTTTAAGTTCTAAATACCTACACTTTTAACAGGAGATGCCCCCATGAACAACAAACCCATCCTTGCTTCCGCGCTATTGGCGTTAACCCTGCTCGGCGGTTGCAGCTCATATTACCGCTATCATAGCGAAGTCAAAGACGACGACTTGGTGGAAGTCAGTTACGAAGCGGTCGAACAATTGTTGCAAAACTTGAAACAACCTTTACCCAAAGGCAGCCTGGTGGTGATTAACTCGCTGGTCAACGTCGGCGACTTAGGCCAAAGCATGCCGTTCGGCCGCATCGTCTCCGATCAAATTTCCTCCGCTATGCATCGGAACGGTTACCGGGTAATGGGCATGGAACTGCCTACCGAAATTTTCAGCAAAACCGAAGCGGGTATTTTGGAATTGCCCGAAAAAACCAAGGAGGCCTTGAATAATGTGCATGCGAACGCGCTGGTCATCGGCACTTATGCCGCCGGACGTAAAAATGTTTATGTCTCCCTGCGCACGGTGGACATTGCCACTCAAAACATCATCTCGACCACCGATTACTCCATCCCGATGGGGCCGGACGCCAGAGCCATGGCCCTACCTCCTGAGCCCAAGCAATAATCCTTTTTTGGCAGCGAGTGCATGCCTTGCCCATCCACTCGCCCCGCTAAACCTTAAGCGGATTATCGAAATCAGACTTGTTTAATGACCGTAGCGCACTTATTGTCCAGGGTGTAAACATGTTTTTTTATAGTGCGATGCTTGGCCGCTTGTCCCTCTTTTTGTTGATCGGCTTAAGCATTGGCTCAACTCAGGCGCAGATGGCCCCGCTGTTCAAGCCAACCACCGCATTGGAAGCCCGTGATCTGGCCGTCATCGTCAACGACAGCGACCCCTTGAGCCGGCAAATCGGCGATTATTATCAACAAAAACGCCAAATACCCTCCGAGCAGGTGATTCATGTCCGCTTTGCCGCGCACCACGCTTTTTTAAGCGAGAGCGAGTTCAACAAAATCAAACGGCAGGTTGACCGGCAAACGCCCAAACACGTGCAAGCCTTCGCGCTCACCTGGCTGCAACCGTTTCGCGTCGAATGCATGTCGATTACCACCGCTTTTGCCGTGGGCTTCGATCCGTCATTTTGCGCAAGCGGTTGTAAGCAGACCCGGAACAGCCCTTACTTCGCCTCCGAAGCAGCCAGACCCTTCGATAAATACGGCTGGCGCCCCACCATGGCATTGGCCGGGGAAAATTTTTCCGCGGCGAAACAGCTGATCGATCGCGGCGTGGCGGCCGATTTCACGCGTCCGCAAGGCTCGGCTTATCTGTTAAAAACCTCCGACAAGGCCCGCAGCTCGCGCGCGGCGGCCTTTCCGGCCATAGCGGAAAAACTGAGGCCATTCTGGCAAGTGCATTATCTTGAGCAAGACTACATTGCCGGCCACGATGATGTGATGTTTTATTTTACCGGCATGAAAACGGTACCCAACATTGCCAATAACCGTTATTTGCCAGGCGCCGTGGCGGACCATTTGACGTCGACGGGCGGCGTGATGTCCGGCAGCGACCAAATGAATATTATGGAATGGCTGAAAGCCGGCGCCACCGGCAGCTACGGCGCGGTGGTCGAGCCGTGCAATTTCCCAGCGAAGTTTCCCAATCCCGGGGTGCTGATGTATCACTATCTGCGGGGGAGTTCTTTAATCGAAGCGTATTGGAAAAGCGTGGCCCAGCCGGGACAGGGAATTTTTGTCGGCGAGCCATTGTCCAAACCGTTTGCTTATTTAACACCCATCCCTACCAAATAAGCTTGAGCTGACAGACAGCCTAGGCGCCGCCTGTCAGAAATCGAGATTTATTAGCGGGTCATGAAAAAATACAGAAACTTGCATTTCAAAATCATCTCATTCCCTTCCATTTCCACCACCGCGCAATCTTCGTATTTTTCCCGACCGGGCATGGTTTGTTTTTTAATCACGCCATCGGCCACGCTATATTTGATCGGGATATTCATTGCGCCAATACCACTACGCGCATCTTCGCCCGTGGTGACCAAGGTACCGTCTTTTTGAAATTCCCAAGTCACGTGCAAGGGTTTCTTTTCTCTGTCCAACGCCAGCGCTTCGGCGGTGACGACCCATTTGCCCAGGATTTTAGCATTGTCCTCGAGTTTGACTTCCGCATTGGCGGAAAAGGCCACAAGCGCTGCACAAAGGGATAAGAATGTTGTTATTGTTTTCATGAAGTTCTCCCGACCGAGCGAAAAGATAGATTGAATCAGGAATATAGCATATTCATTTTTGCCGCCCGCTTTTTTCTGATGGCAGGAAAACCAGACGGGTTTTCGACAAGCTATCATGCCAACACAGCCGTTTTTTATCGAAAATGCACCAAACGAACCCCAATCCCAAACAAATCCAAGAGAGCATGGCAGCCATGAACCGCATGGATACTTGTCGCCAAGTAACGGCTACACCATTGGAATTGACCAGTTTGATTCTCCAGGCTCTGAGCCCCAGAGTCTGCCCGCCATGCGTCCAGAACCAGCCATAAAAAACATAACTGACCGCCAGCAGGTAAAACGGGAAAAAATATTGCTCGGCCGCGAAAGCCTGTCCTGAATTGAACGGCAGGATAATGGCGGTGGCAAAAAACCACACTGCCAGCAACAGCAGGGCGTCGTAAATAACGGCCCCCA
Source organism: Methylomonas rivi (assembly GCF_024505165.1). Classification (GTDB taxonomy): domain Bacteria; phylum Pseudomonadota; class Gammaproteobacteria; order Methylococcales; family Methylomonadaceae; genus Methylomonas; species Methylomonas rivi. The sequence goes on along the minus strand of NZ_JANIBK010000233.1, from coordinate 40 downwards.
TTCTACGCAAAAAGCCCGGCGCCGAAACGGATTCGGCGCC
>NZ_JANIBK010000232.1 GCF_024505165.1 Methylomonas rivi | reverse complement strand
GACGAATAGCGCGCTGTCCTTGGCAATCGCCGTCGAACCGCTTGCGCCGGCGGCCGGAGCGAACGGCCCGGCCTGGACATTGGCGGCGAAAGCCAGCGCGGAAAATGCAATTAATTTTTTCATGGTGTATCTCCTGTGGTTGGGAAGGTGTATGTCAGGCCGAGGTAAGCTTGCCGGCCCGGCATGGGATAGAAAGCACCGCCGTAAGCGGAGGTTTCGTAAAAGGCGTTAAACAAATTGCCGACGCCGGCGAAAATCTCCGCGCCGGCCAGTTGGTAAAAGGCTTTGAGATCGACGGTCTGATACGCTTTCAATCTGGCTTCGTTGACATCCTTGGCAAGATTGGCGCCGTTGTTGCGCATGCCGACATAGTCCGCCGACACGCTGAGACTGAGGCGGGAAGTGGCATGCCAGAGCAGGCCGAGCTGGCCCTTGAGTTCGGGAACCAGAGGCATGCGCAGCCCGCTGTCGGCGAAGCGGGCGTCGATGTAACCGAAATTGCCCGACAGCGTCAGATCGGCGCGGGGATGAAACTTGCCCGCCAACTCCAGGCCGCGCCTGCGCGTGGTTTCGTCGTAGTTGCGATTGACGCTGTTGTCGTAGTAAATCTCTTGTTGATTGGTCATCCGGAACAAGGCCAGCGACAATTCGTTGCCGTCTTGAGAACGGGCGCGCCAGCCGGTTTCCCAGTTATTGCCGCGTTGCGGTTGAATATCGGGGGCGCTTAATACCAGTTCCTCCGGGTTCGGATTGCGGAAGCTGCGGTTATAGCTGCCGTACCACGTCAGGCGGTCGTTGACGTTCCAGGTCAGCCCCAGATCGGCGGCATAACTGCGCCAGCCAGCGGTGCCCCGGCTCTGATTCAGCCAACGGGCATCGCAACCCAGCGGCTGGAATGGAAACACCGGCGCATAACGGCAGACCAGATCGTATTTGTTGGCTTCGCGTTGCAGCGAAAAGCTGTCGCGGCGGTAACCGGCATTGAGAATCAGCGGGATGGGCAGATACCAAGCGGTATTGACGAAACCGCTCCGGTTGTCGAAATCCGCCTGTTGCAACTGGCTTTGGGTGGGAATATCGGTGCCGTTTTCATGCCTGGCGACCGAACCGATCCGCCGGTAATAACCGAAGGTCCAGTTCTGGCCGACCGGCCCGATATCCAGGTCGAACCGGTGGCGCAGGTCGAGCTCGCGGTGTTGGAATGCGTTGCGCCAGGGATTTACCGCGCTTTGATCCGGCGACCAATAATTGGCGGTTTCGTAAGGATTGTCCCGGTAGCGGTAGGCCAGTTTCAGTTGGGTCTTGCCGGTTTTGCCCCAATCCACGGCGGCGCCGACATCGCCGGCGTAGTCGTGGGTTTCGCCGCCGCCATACGGCGTGGCGGCTTGACGGCGTAACCGCGAGTCGCCGATGGCGCCGATGTCGACGGGCCCGGCCAAACCGTATTCGTCGTCGTGCATGCGAAAACTGCCGGTCAATTCGACTGCTTGGCCGGCTGAGTAGGCCAGCTTGGCGTTGAGCTGGTTTTTATCCAGAAAAGTGTTTTCCCGATAGCCCCGGGTTTGGTAATGGGCCGCGTTCAGCGAGGCGCGGATCGAGTCGGTATTCAAGGCCGCGTTGAGGCGCGAATCGAAGGTGTCGAAACTGCCATGGCTGTTATAAATTTCCGTCCGGGTTTGCTTGGCCTTGCGGGTGACGATGTTGACGACGCCGCCGACCGCGCCGTCGCCGTAAAGCACCCCGCCACCGCCGCGAATCACCTCGATACGTTCTATCTGGCCCAGGCTCAGGGTAGAGAGATCGGCGCCGGACAGGTCGGGCGCGTTCAAGCGGACGCCATCGACCAGAATCAACACATTGCTGGAAAAGGTATCGCCCATGCCGCGGATGTCGATACCGCAGTATTTGTCGTTGCCGGTATAGCTGCGCGGGCTGATATTGGCTTCTCGCGCCAACAGATCGATCAACGAGTTGCCGGCCGCATTCAAAATGGCCTGGCGGTCGATGACGGTGATGCTTTTGGGTTGTTGCAAGACGCTGTCGGAAGTGCCGAAAACGGTTACTTCCGACAGGGGTTGCGGCTGGTCTCTGATGTTGTCGCAAAGTCCGTTTAGCGGGGCCGGAATCAGACCGATGCCTAGCAGCGCCCCAAGCAATCGGCGATGAAAATCGGCCTGATCATCGGGCCGAACGCGGATCGGGAATGCGGCAGAAAGCAAACCACCGGGCAAAGTTTGCCCGTGGCACGGCGTGCATTTGATCATGGTGTTTACCGAACCGGCTAGCGGTCGAGCAAATGCGTCGCCGGGCGACTCGGGGTCGCGACGACTTTGGCTATTTTTGGCTGATGAACCGGGTCTTCGGCGGACGGCAACAGCCCTTGCGGAGCAAAAGGCCTATGGCGCGACTCGCCGACCGTGAAATAAAAGAGAGCTCCGGGGTAAACCGAAGCAAGGGAAATCGTAAGCATAAATTCCTCCGCGCCCGCCGCGCATGGGGTGAAAACCGGGACAGAGGAATAGGGAGGACGAAAAAGACAGAGAGAGCCCTGACCGTTTCGCAAGCAGCCCACCGCTGTCTCGAACGATCTTTCAGGCCAGTCTCCGGGCTTATAAGCGGCTTATCGCCTGAACCACGGCCTTCCCATGCAAGTGCACAGTGGCATATTCGTGGCCCGTTAACTTATCTACCGTTGCGGGGGCAGCGCCGGCTTTTGCATTGATTGCATCACCGGCTTCCTGTTTAAGCGCAAGCCGATAAATTCGCTTGCGGCACCAGAAAGAGGAGTGGATTCTAAAGTTTAAAAAATTTCAAAGCAAGCATATATTTCGCACCGCGGGCGAGGCCATAAGATGAAGGCAATGGGCATTGGCATTGTTCTTGACCTTTGAAATAAGCTTGAAATACCGGTCCAAACTTCGCCGTGGGCGGTTGTGTGCGGGGGCTTTAGGCATCAATGCACCAGCGTCAGCTTGGGCCGCAGGTTCGGGTTTTCCCGTGGCTGCTCGGCCATCTTTTTCGACGCCGCCGTCAGCAGAGCGGCAAGGTCGGCGAATTGTTCCGCGTCGAAACGCATCGAGATATTTTGCAGGTGCAGATGCACCACGCCGCAATCCCGGCACATCAAAACCTTGCCGGATTCGCTGGCTGCCAGATATTCGTGCGTGCAGGGCTTTTTACTCATCGTGGTGTCCTCATACTGAACAAGAAATTTAGGGTATCGATCGGGTTTCTTTACCCGGGTTACTGTTGCCGCGCGCAGCGGCGAGTTTCGACTTCGCCAGCGACAGCAGCATTTTCCAAACAATTTGCTTCGAGCCCAGGTCCAGGCAGCGGAAATCGGTAGCGTGGAGCTGCCCTTTTTCCATCAACGCGGCCTGCACATTCGGCGCTATCTCCAGCTTTACCGCCTGCGGCGCTTTGAAAAAAGACAAGAAAAGCTTCATGGAACCGGGGCGTTATGGATTTGATGTAAATGATAATGATTATTATTTGAGAAGTACAGCTTTTTTATCGCGGTCATTGCGCTTCATCTGTTTGTCATACGGATGCGGTCAGCATGGCAGACTTAAAAAGCGCCTGTCGGCACGGTTCGGATGATATAAACGGAACGGAATAAGCCTTGCAGCTCGCGGCACGGTAGCGTGGGCACTGCTTTTCGTGCCCACGCGGAATGAATCCTTTGCTTCCGCCAAACAATGTAATGTCTTGGCAAAATCGATTGTCATTGGCATTTCGACGGCTCCAGGGTGGGCAAATTGGCCCACCCCACGCCCTGTCCAAAAACCTCGCGAAATTGTCGCTTTGCCATAATTGCCGGCCGGTTTTCAAGCCGGATGGCCTCAGCTATGTTCCCGGCCGGCGGTGTCCGCGCGCCGCAGCATATGCGGAATGGTCAGCGGCCGCTCCGGATACAGCGGATGGCTGCCGACGCTGACCGGGTAAGCGAAAACCCGCCGAATCAATTCGCCGGTCAACACCTGG
>NZ_JANIBK010000231.1 GCF_024505165.1 Methylomonas rivi | reverse complement strand
CGAGCCTAGCGGAAGATTCGCGGCGGCCTGTCTTGCAAGCAAGCCTACCTTGCTTTCATGGGCCGGCGCCGAAACCCGTCGCAAGCCGCCGTTACTTTACGAAGCAGGCTTTCTCGGCCGCCGCATCGGCGTCTTTCAGTCTGCCGCGCAAGTCTTTCGAATGTTTGGGGTCGCGGAACGGCGCGCCGGCTTCGCCCGGAGTTTTCTGCATTTGCACAAAGGTGCGGGCGGACTCGTATTCGGCAAAGCTTAGCTGTTCGGCTATTTTGTCGATTTTGCAACCGCAGGCGTATTGATTGATGTAGCTGAGGCCGCCGTGTTTGGCAATGCATTCCAGTACATAATCGACCCGGTCGCGGGTGGGGTAATCGTTGGCCAAAGCCGCCGGTTCGGCGGTAGCGGCGGCCTCGGAAGCGGTTTCCGGCGTTGCGGCGCAACCGGCTAATACAATCGATAAAGCGGTGAGCAGTAAGGTCTGTTTCATGGTGTGTTATGGCTTCAGTGATAAAAAATTATTGTTCGGCGGCGAAATCGACAATCTGTTTGAGTTGCCGGTTCATCGTGGCCGCGAATTCGTTCAGTTCCGGATTGTCGCCGTCTTCCGGCAACAAATGGGTTCTGACGATGGTTTTGCCGCCAAATTGATAGGTTACGACATTGCAAGGCATGTAGCCAATGGCGTGCGGGGTAATTTCCAGCACGGTTTTGGCCAGGGTCAGATTGCAAAACTGCACGGTGTCGTATTCCGGAAAATCCTTGGCGCCGCGGTCGCGTATTACCTTGCCGACCCGGCTATGGCCGGTGATGCGAAAGTTATGTTCGGCAATCGCAATTTCCAGTTCCGCCAGCACCTCGTCGTAGGGTTTTGCGGTCTCCACCTGATAGAAGTCCAGTTGTTCGCGGCTGACATTGGCCTGACCGGCCGGAGTGGCGCAGCTTGCAATCAGCGGTAGGCTTGCGAAAATGACGGCTTTTCTTAACATCACAAAAGCTTATCATTATGAGCGGGCAAAACAAAGTCAGCGGCGTGGTATTGGCGGGCGGCATGGCCAGACGCATGGCAGGGCGGGACAAAGGCTTGCTGTTATTCGATAACAAGCCGCTGGTCGCTTACGCGGTGGCGGCGATGGCGCCGCTGGTCGACCAATTGCTGATCAGCGCCAATCGCAATCAAGCGCGGTATCGCCAATTCGGCTATGCGGTGCTCGGCGACGGCAACGCCGATTTCGATGGCCCGTTGGCCGGCATGCTGGCGGCGATGCGGGCGGCGCAAAACCCGGTGCTGTTGGTGATGCCTTGCGATTCGCCGTTGCTGGCAACCGCGCATGCGCAGCGCTTGCTGACGGCTTTGACGGACGAATTCGATATCGCTGCGGCATTCGACGGCCAACGCCTGCATCCGGTCTTTGCTGCAATCAAAACCGGCCTGCAAGCCGACCTGCAGGATTATCTTGGGCGCGGCGAACGCAAATTACAAAGCTGGTTCGAGCGGCAGCGTTTGCTGAAGGTCGATTTCAGCGCCGTGCCGGAGATATTCGCCAATATCAATACCGAGGCGGAATTGTCCGGACTGGAGCGGACTTTGCGCGAGCAATCCGGCTGAGCCCGCTGTTAACGCAAGTTTGATCGGTCTGCCGGCGCGCTTATCGGCTGATCGATTTAGCCGCCGCAATCGCCGCTTGACCCAAGGCCAGTCCGCCGTCGTTCATCGGATAACGTTGCGGCGACAGCACGGTTTTACCCCTGGCGCGCAAGGCTTGACCGACGCCTTCCAGCAGCAAGCGGTTTTGGAATACGCCGCCGCTCAACACGATGCAGCCCGTGCCGGTTTGCGCGCCGAGTTGCAGCAGTAGCGAGACGCTGGCGTCGATCAAGCTGTGGTGAATGCGGGCGGCGATGTCGGCCGCATCAATGCCGGCTTTCAAATCGTGCAGCACCGCCAGCCAGAGCCCCCGCCAACCCAACACCGCCAAGCCGTTATCGTTTGTTACGGTCCAGGCATCCGTATAGGCTGTTTGCGCCGCAAAGCGTGGCGTGGCCAAGGTTTCCAGGGCGATGGCGGCCTGGCCTTCGTAATCGATTGCTTCGGTGTGCAAACCCAGCGCGGCGGCGAAGGCATCGAACCAACGTCCGCAGGAACTGCACGGCGGCGAATTGAGGTTTTTACTTATCATCGTGTCCATTGTCGCCAGCGGCTTGGCGGCTAGAAATTGCACGATGGCCAAGTCCGGGTAGTCCCGCTGCAACGCCGGCCAATCGAAATAATGCCGCAATTGCGCATAGGTATTGCGCCAGGGCTCGCGCATGGCCCGGTTGCCGCCGGGCAGGGCAACGGCCTGCAAGTGGCCGAGACGGGTGCAGTCTCGATAATCGCCCAGTAAAAACTCCCCACCCCACAGCTCGCCGGCGTCACCCATGCCCAAGCCGTCGAAAACGGCGGCCAGCACCGGTTCGGATTGCAAGGCAATGCCGTGTTCGGCCAGACAGGCGGCCAGATGAGCATGGTGATGGTGTACTTCGATCAACTGGCAATGGCCGGCAGCGGCCAATGCCTGGCCGTATTGGCTGGATAAATAGCCGGGATGCCGGTCCACGGCAAACTGCCGGGCTTGAAAGTCGTACAGTTGTTGGTAGAGGGCGATCAGCTGCCGATAGTCCTGTTGCACGCTTGCGCTTTCCAGGTCGCCGATGTGCTGGGAAACCACGGCTTGGCCGTGTTTGACCACGCAAAAGCTGTTCTTCAACTCCGCGCCCATGGCCAAAATGCCGTCCGCCGTTTCGAAACCGGCCGGCAGGGCCAGCGCTTCCGGGCTATAGCCGCGCGCCCGGCGCAGCAGCCGTATCTGGCCGTCCATTTCGCGGACTACCGAATCGTCCAGGCGGTTCGCAATTTCTCTGTCATGCAGCAGCCAGTAATCGGCGATGCCGGCCAGTTGGCGTTTGGCGTTTACATTATCGGTGCATTGCGGCTCGTCGCTGATGTTGCCGGAAGTCAATACAATAGGCGTATCCAGCGCCGCCAGCAATAAACTGTGTAGCGGCGTGTAGGGCAGCATGAAGCCCAATTTATCGTCGCCGGGCGCAACGCCGGCTGCCAATGCTTCGCCGCCAGCCTGCAGCAATACGATCGGCGCGGCTTTATCCAGCAAAGCCTGTTCTTCCAAATCGCTGATTGCTGCATGCCGGCGTATGGCCGCGAGGTCCTTGGCCATCAAGGCAAAGGGTTTGGCGTAACGGCGCTTGCGTTGCCGCAGTCTTTCCACCGCTTCGCTATCGGCGGCATTGCAGGCCAGATGAAAGCCGCCCAGGCCCTTGATCGCCACGATGCAGCCCTGGCGCAGCAGATCGGCGGTGTGCTTGATGAGATTCGGTATGCCGGTTAACCGGCCCTGATTGTCCTCCAGCCACAAGTTGGGGCCGCAGGCCGGGCAGCAGTTGGCCTGGGCATGAAAACGGCGGTCGGCCGGATCGTCGTACTCGCGTTGGCAGGCCGGACACATGGCAAATGTCGTCATGCTGGTGTTGCAGCGGTCGTAAGGCACCCGCCGGACGATGGACAGGCGCGGCCCGCAATGGGTGCAGTTGGTGAATGGGTAACGGTAACGGCGATTGCTGGGATCGACTATTTCGGACAGACACTCCGGGCAGGTTGCCGCATCGGCGGCGATGGGGGTATCGATACCATTGCTTTGGCTGGCGATTATTCGAAATTCGTTATCCGCCGGCCTGCCCGCCAAATCGGTCGCTTCCAGACTATCCAGCTTCGCCAGCGGCGGCAGCTGCAACGGAATTTGCCGGATGAAGGTGTCCAGGTCTTGCCGGTTGCCGAAAGCATGAATCATCACCCCTTCGCCGTCGTTCCACACCGAGCCGGTCAAACCGTGTTGGCGGGCCAGATGCCAGATCGCCGGCCGAAAGCCGACGCCCTGCACCACCCCGCGTACCCGGATGGCCTTGCCGGGCATCAGCAGATGCGCGGCAACTGT
>NZ_JANIBK010000230.1 GCF_024505165.1 Methylomonas rivi | reverse complement strand
CGCGGACAGCGCGACGGCGTCTACGGCCCGGACGATGTGCCGCAGCGTTCGTCGTTCGGCGTCTCCGACCTCAACCCGGAAAGCATCGAAGGTTACGACGCCCGCAACGCGCCGTTCGGCAAACACGCGGCGGTCGGCAGCGAACACCTCACGGCCTTGCAGGAAAATTATTTGCAACAATTGGCGCTGGAGACCGGCTTGCATTATCGGCGCTTAAGCGACGCCGCCGCGTTGGCCGAGGCCGTGCAAATCCCGGAATTCGCCTTGCCGGCGGCCGTGGAAGTGGATGTGCGCTGGTATTACGCCGTGCTGGTTTTACTGTTATTGCTGGCGATTTTTATCTGATATCGCCAAGTGCTATCCGTCCGGGGTTGCGGGTCCGCTCCGCTAAAAGCGGCCGTTTTTGCCCTGCACGACATCGGGTACCTTGACGCCCTCGAAATATTGGGCGGTTTCGTTGGCCACGGCTTCGCTGACGGCGGTTGTCAACTTTTGCAAGGCGGCTTGCAGCAATGCCACGCCTTCCTCGTCGCTGGCGGCCGCTCTGGCTTGAGCCGTGCTTAACTCCCATTCCGACAGCGCAAATTGCAAGGTTAGCTGGGTTTGGGTATACAGCTGCCAGGCCTTCTGCCAATTGAAAAACGAGTTGGCCGCCGCCACCAGGGCAATCAGCCAGGCAAGCCCGGACGCCACTTGCGGCTGCAATTCCTTGGGAAACAGCTGCGTGATAAACGGCAGGCTGATACTCAAGAACAACAGCACAAAGCCCGCGGCGCGAAACAGCTTGCGCCGATTCGGCGCGCGGGTTTGATAAAAACCGATGTACCAAAGCACGCTGCCTTGGGTATTTGCATCCTGAAAAAACTGCTGTTCTTTAAGCGCGGCCAGAAAGGCTTCCACCTTGGGTAAGGAATTCGACATGGCGGATGGGCTCCAACCGAGTGATCAATGGACTTGGCCGATTCTATAACCGTTACCGCCCGCTGGCAAAATATCGCCTAAAATTGCAAAATCCCAGCCGCCTGCATCAATCGAACCGGTTCGGCAGCCAGCCTCTTTCCACGCAATCCCTAAAACTCCAGTGCAGCATGTTTTCGGTTTTGTAGCTCCAGAAAAACCAGCCCAGGTATTTTTCGAAACAAGCCAGTTGGGCGGCGGCGTAACCGCGATAGGCGACATTCAACTGAAAATCGTCCATGCCGGATTGCGGGTAATCGAAGGCCCCCGCCGCCCAGGTTTCGGCCATTTTTAAATCCAGACCCAAGCTCCATTCGCCGACATAGGTCGGTATGCCGGCGTGGCGGATAATATCCTCGGCCTCGTCTTTCCAGTCGGTTACCGCCTTGTGCAGATGGCCGAACACATCCAGCTCGACATCTTCGCGGATAAAGCATTGGTAGCGGTGAATATCGAAAATCACATTGCTGTATTGCGGGCCGGACATAAAGCCCTCGTAGTCGCGAAAGCCGCGAAAACCGTCGTGGAAGATCACCGCCACGTCATCCGCCCGGCAATGCCGGCGGATGATGCCGTAACCGGCCAGGGTAAAGCGTTTGAGCAATTCGGTGCCGATATCCCAGCGCGGCTCGTTCAACACTTCTATGCCGCACAGGGCCGGATGCGCGCCATAGCGCTGCGCCAGACGCTCCAGGGTTTTTAAGGCGTAGTCGATATATTCCTGCCGGGTATGCCAGTCGCAAACATCCTGGATGCCGCCGTTATCGAAACCGTTCTGGCAGCCCGGCGCGGCGTGCAGATCCACCACCACCGCCAAGCCGAATTCCCGTGCCCAATCGAAAGCCTGATCCAAAATTTCCACGCCGCCCAGCACAAAAGGATAGCGTTTATCGCCGTAACTGGCATGGTAAGGGTAATCGGCCGCAAACAACCAGTGGCCGACCGGGATGCGCACGGCATTGATGCCGACCTCGGCCAGCCAGGCGAAATCCTCGCGCTTGATAAAGGTCCGCCAATGTTTTTGCAATATCCATTCGGCTTTGTCGCCCAGTTCCACGCACCAGCCGGTTTCGTCCCGCGCCGCCATGCCGGTGAACAAACTGGGCGTCATCCACTTCTCTAGCACCAGCCAGCCGCCGAGATTGACGCCCCGCAGTTTTTTAGCGTGCTTGCTTGGCTCGTTTTGCATGTCGGCCTCAATTCAAAACGATACGGCGTTTGTGCATGGCTTGTATGGTGGGTTGTTTGGTAATGGTCAACACGGCGGAGTCCGGCAGCTTGCGGTTGATGATGTTGATCATGTCGACCTCGCCTTCCGGATCCAGGGAGTCGAAGGCTTCCTGCATCATGATCCACTTGGGTTTTTGCAGTAACACTCTGACCAGGCCCAGGCGCTGTTGTTGCTCCCGCTCCAGATTTTTTTCCCAATCGCCGATCTCGTCCAATTGCGGTATCAATTCGCCCGTGCCGGCCAAATTCAAGGCGTACTCCAGGTCGTCCTGACCGAAGTCCTTGCTGCTGGACGGATAGCAAATGGCCGAACGCAGCTTGCCGGTGGGCAAAAACGGCCGCGGCGGCATGAAAAACAGCGGCTCTTCATCCGGTAATTCGATAACGCCTTCGCCCCAAGGCCAAAGGCCGGCGATGGCCTTAAACAATTTGTTGCCGGTAAAGGCATTACCGGCCACCAACACCCGGTCGCCCGGTTTTATTTCTTCGTTCAACGATTCGATGCAGACGATGCCGTCCAAACGGCACAAGCTGAGATTTTTAAAAACCAATGCCGAGCGGTCTTTCTTTTCCAAGCGGATGCGGTGCGGGTCGGGTTTGGCGATTTCTTTTTCCAGCTGTTCCAGCGCGCCCGCCAAGCCTAAAACCCGCTCTACCGATGCGCGCCACTCGGCCACCCGGCCCATGTTGTCCACCGGCCAGGATAATGCCGATACCATATGTTGAAAGGATTGCGCCGACTGCATCAGGGCACCCAGCGTGATGCTGCCGAGTATGTAGCGGGGCGCCGAAACCAATATGGGAAAGGCCATCGACAACACCGAATAGCCGGAACTGAACAGCATGATTTGCTCCCAGGCCTTGGTTTGTTGGTTCCAGGCGTCGACGATGTCGCCGAACAACCGGTGAAAGTGCGGGTTCTCGTGGCGCTCGCCATGAATCAGGGCAATTGCCAACGAGTTTTCGCGGGCTTTCACCAAGGCAAAACGGAAATTGGCTTCCACGGTTTGCCTATCGTCGGTAGCCTTGGTCAATGGCCTGCCTATCCACCAGCCCAGCATGGACGCGCTGGCCGCATAGATCATGGCAATCCAGACCAAATGCCCCAAAATGGGAATTTGCACAATGCCCAAATCCAAAATAACGGTGCCGGATAGGTCCCAGAGAATTTGGGTAAAGCTCACCAGCAGCAGCGAGCTGTAAAACAGGCTATGAATCAAATCGATGGCGTATTCGGTGGCGATGCGCACGTCCTCGGCAATCCGTCCGTCCGGGTTATCGTGCTTGCCGGGAATATGCGTCACCAAATAATGCCGGCCGTCGTGCATCCATTGGCCGATCAATTTGTCCGTCAACCAGCCGCGCCAATCCAACTGAATGCGGCGTTTAACCATCAAGTGGGCGACGGTGATGGCAATATTGGCGATGAAAATCAAAACGATCAGCCCGATTTGCGTAAACAGTCTGGACATCGAGCGTTGGTCCAAGGCGTCGAACAGATCGGCGCTCCATATCGTGATATATACCGAGATGGCAATTTGCAGCACGGTCAGGACCAGCAAGGCCACGGACAAACCACGGATGGTGGTTTTATGCTCCGAGTTCCAGAAAGGACCGGCTAAGCGAATAAATTGAATGAAAAATCTGCTGGTCGTTTGCAATGCCATACTCCTATCTCAGGTGAGCAGGCAATATACAAATTAGCCGTGCTAATAACAATAAAAACTGTTGACGGCTGAGGGTGGCTTCCAGGATCGCGCTTACGGCGGTCTCCGCCGTTTTGGCCGGCCGGACACAAAAAAGCC
>NZ_JANIBK010000229.1 GCF_024505165.1 Methylomonas rivi | reverse complement strand
CCCGGCAGCGACGCGCGTTTGACCGGGCCGCCCGCGCAATGGAATCCGGACAAACAGCCTGTGCCCGCCGAAAGCGGGGAAACGGAAGGCGGGGCCGGCGGCTCGAGCAAAAGTAAATTGGTGGCCCTATCCAGAACCCTGCCGGATTATCCGCCCAAGGCGCGCGATCGCGGCATTCAGGGCTGGGTGGTTTTGGAAATTAGCGTCACACCGTCCGGCAAGGTTGGTTCGGCTCAGGTCGTAGCAGCCGATCCGCAGGGAGTCTTCGACGAAGCGGCTCTGGAAGCGGTCAAGCAATGGCGGTTTCAACCGGCTTACAAGGATGGACAAGCCGTCGAGCAACGGGCGCGCCAAATGGTGAAATTCACGCTGAAACAGTAATGAGGCTAGCCGCGCGATCTCTGAACACCGACAACGGCGTACCCACCTACGAATTCGACATTAAAGGCAAGGAAATGAAAGTTGAAGTGGACGCGGCCAGCGGTAAAATCGTCGAAGCCAACAGCGAGGTTTACCAAATCGATCAGGAATTAGGCCTACCCGCAAACGGCAAGGCGTTCGAATCTGGCTGGGTTTGTATCGATTTGGCGGCAGTTTTGCGATTGGAATGCCCTGTGTTTTTGAGGTCGGAACCAGCGGCTGATTTGATCGGAATACGCATCAGGACCCTAGCTCGGTTTCCTTGTCGTCGTCCGCCGACATATCGGAGATCTCTTTCAAACGCTCCACGGCTTTAAAGTTGATGCTGCCTTCCGGATATTGGCCCTCGGCGTTCATCGTGCCGGCGTCCTGCCCCATCAGCAAGGTCAGGGTTTCGTCGACGTTCGATACGGTGTAAATGGCAAATAAGCCCTGCTCGACCGCCTCGATGACATCCTGTTTCAGCATCAGATTCGGCTTATTCGACGTGGGGATGATGACGGCTTGTTTGCCGGTCAGGCCGCGGGCAGCGCATAAACTGAAGAAACCCTCGATTTTTTCGTTGATCCCGCCTATGGCCTGCACTTCCCCGTACTGATTGATTGATCCGGTCAGCGCAAAACCTTGTTGAATCGGTATGCGGGTCAGTGCGGAAATCAGGCAGCATAATTCGGCCAACGAGGCGCTATCGCCGTCGATATGGCCGTAGGATTGCTCCATGGCGATACTGGCGGAAATCGCCAGCGGGAATTGCTGGGCGTAGCAATGGCCGAGATAGCCGCTCAAAATCATCACGCCCTTGGAGTGGATGGGCTGGCCCAGTTCCACTTCGCGTTCGATGTCGACAATGCCGCGCGAGCCGGGATGTACTGTAGTGGTGATGCGGGCAGGGGCGCCGAAGCTGCTGCCGCCGATGTCCATTACGGTCAGGCCGTTGACCTTGCCTACGGCTTCGCCCTGGGTGTCGATCAGAATGGTGCCGTCTAGCATTTCTTCCAAGATGGCTTCCGAGATGCGGCCGTTGCGTTGTTCGCGGGCCGACAGCGCCAGTTCGATTTCGGTTTTGTCGATGCTGGCGGCCTTGGTCTGGCCGGCCAGCAAATTGGCTTCGGCAATGATTTCCAGGCACAGGTTGACGTGGGCCGACAGGCGGTTTTGGTTTTCCGCCAGCCGGCAGCTATGCTCGATCAAGCGCAGCAGGGCCGCATCGGTCAGCGGTCTGGCGCCCGAGTCCCGCGCCTGCGTGATCATCAGTTGGGTGAATTGGGCGATATGGTCCGGGGTGCGTTTGATATGGTCGTCGAAATCGGCCAATACCCTGAACATCTCGTTGAACTCGCTATCCATTTCCTCCAGCAAGTAATAGATGTCGCGCGAACCGACCAGAATGACTTTGACGTTCAGCGGAATCACTTCCGGTTTCAGCGTTATGGTGTTGATGCCGAGTTCCGAATACGGCGATTCGATTTCGATTTTGCCGGCCTGCAGCGCCCGTTTCAGGCCCTCCCAAACGAAGGGATACGTGAGGATTTTTTCCGCATCCAGAATCAGGTAGCCGCCGTTGGCGCGGTGCAGAGAACCGGGGCAGATGCGCCGGTAATTGGTGACCAGCGTGCCTTGGTCGCTGAGGTACTCGATACGGCCGAACAGGTTTTGATAAATCGGATGCGGTTCGTAAATCACCGGGGCGCCGGCGGTGTCGTGTTTGCAATCGACCAGGATATTGGGCAGATATTGCTCGGTCAGCATCGAGCGTTTGGCCAAGCTTTCGCGGCTTTCCTGATTGCGGCTGGGCATCAGGAAATCGCTGATGGTGTTGCCGAGGTTTTTTTCGACTTCGGCCAGATAGGTGATGACGTCGTCGACGTTTTGATATTTTTCGTTGAGTGCGGCGAATAAAGGCTCCAGCGCCAGTTTGATGGTGTCGGTATCCAGTTGCCGCAGTTCTTCCACCAAGGTGCGGCGCCATTGCGGCAGTTCCAGCAGCACGTCGCCCAGATATTCTTCCAGTTCCTCGGTGTGCTGATGAAAGGCGTCGCGTTCGTCCTGGGGCAGCAAGGTAAATTGCTCTTCGTCCAGCGCCTTGTCGTTGCGTATCGGCAGGAAGGTAATGGTGTCGCTGTCGCGGTAAAGCGCCACGCTCATAGCGCGGGCCTTGGTATCGACCAGATCGATGGCGGCGTTGTAGCGCTGATTGAAGCGGCGTTCGATCGCGGTTTTTTTCTGCTGATAACTGGGGCTTTCGAAGGCGGCCGGAAAGGTGGCCAGTATGTTGTCGATCAGTTTTTCGATGTCTTTACTGAAAGCATGGCCCTCGCCGGACGGCAACTCCACGGCGACCGGCTCGCGGGAGTTTTCGAAATTATCCACATAGGCGTAGGAAAGCGGCGATTCCTGCCGTTCGGCATGGCCGGTCAAATAATGGCTGACCATGGATAAGCGGCCGGTGCCCGGCTCGCCCATCACGAAAATATTGTAGCCCGGCGCTTTCATGGCCACGCCGAAGGCCAGGGCGGCTTGCGCGCGCGTTTGGCCGACGATGCCATGATCCCTGGAAATTTGGGCCGGTGTGAGTTCGCATAGGTCAAGCGCCAGTTTCAAGGCCGATGGCGGCAGTTTTAAATGTTCCAGCATGGGGAGGGTGTTATTTTTTGTCCGGCATTTTCAGGATATGGCGCATGCGCTCTACTTTGGTTTTCAAGTAGCCGAGATTGTCGAGATGGATGTGGGTTTCGATCGGAATGCGGTCGTTAACCTGTATGCCTAGCTTGGTCATTTCGTCGATTTTTTGCGGATTGTTGGTGATCAGCGCAATCGAATGCACCCGCAGGCTGTTCAGAATCAGAGCGGCAATGTCGTATTCGCGCTCGTCGGCCAAATGGCCCAATTTGATGTTGGCATCCACGGTATCCAGGCCCTGGTCTTGCAGATTGTAGGCTTGCAGTTTTTTCAGCAGACCGATGCCGCGGCCTTCCTGACGCATGTATATCAGCACGCCGAAACCGGTCTGATTGATCAAATCCAGCGCCATGTCGAGCTGTTCGCCGCAGTCGCAGCGCCGCGAACCCAGCACGTCGCCGGTAAAACATTCGGAATGGATGCGCACCGGCACGTTGTCCTTGCCGGCAACCTCGCCCTTGACGAACGCCACGTGTTCTTTATCGTCCAGGCTGTTGCTGTAGTAGTGCAGGATGAATTCGCCGTGTTTGGTGGGAATCCGGGTTTGAACTTTATCTTCTATGGTTGCTTTCACAGATGTTGAAATCCTTGCTGCGCGGTTTTAGCGGCAAAAGCCGAGCCTTTCTCAATCGTCTCCGGGAAAACGATTGAGAAAGGCTCCAGGCCCGAGTGTTTGGTTTTGCGTTGATAATGGCGTTTATCTTTAAAAACCCGAGCTTTATTGAACCGGTGGGCGAATTTCGCCACCGGATTTTTCAAGGGCAAATCATTCAAGCCCTTGGCTTTGTTTTGTTTTCTCATGCTTTTTTCTCCATAAGCTATTAAAATGCCGATTTATTTCGAACCGTTTATTTGACCATAGATTGCCTGTGAAATTCCAGAAAGACTTTGATGTGATCGTAGTGGGCGGCGGCCACG
>NZ_JANIBK010000228.1 GCF_024505165.1 Methylomonas rivi | reverse complement strand
TAACCCTAACCAACAGATTCATAATGTACTTTTAGCTTATGAAACCAATCGGGCTTAAGCAATACAGTTTACAAAGGTCATTGCAGCAATAATCAGGTTTTTATCACTTTCTTCGGGTTTAATGCGCTTTAACCAACTCTCTGTTTCAGCTTGAACATAAGCCAGTAAAGCAATTTCTTGATGTCCTTCGGCATACTGTTGAATTGACTGGTTTTGAAGCGAGTTATCCAAATCATTGGCGAAATTGACTGTCGCCACGAAGCGATTCATTTGCCGATCAATTTCATCTTCAGTAATTTTCGACCATTTCAAGCCGGAATCCTTCATAGCCTGGAAACAATTCAGCAAGATGTTTAGCAGGAAATCTATCTTCTCAAGCGAAACACCGAGCTTTTGTTGAACCAAAACCAAACCCAACATGTGCGGCTGATTCTGATAAATTTCATCGAGTAGTAGCTCTTTTTGTCGAAAATCCATAGCCTGAATTTTCAATGTTGCGACTTTCAAAGTATCAATAGAGATGCGACTCACTTTTCCACCTTTGCTGGTATAAAAGGAATCAATCCCTGTTCGTAGGCTGCTTGTTGTAATTCAAGCGATTCATGCCGAATATCAACAATCAAACCATTGACCTGCAACATCCACACCATCGGGTTATCAGCAAGACGGCTGGGAAGAGTCCAATCCGACGACATTGGTCCCATATTTAATAGATCGCGAATTTCCTTCGATTTGTTTTGTCCGGTGGATTCCGCAATCCCAAAAAATTCATAAATTACTTTCGGTTTACAGTGCGGCGATTGACTGGGATCATCCAAAAAATTGGTACGGCCAACCGCGTGAATGGCAGCGGCAGCCCAAACATTATCTCTACCCTTTAGAAGTGGCGATGGTCGTTTCCTAGCCAATACACCAACCACACGGTGGATCATTGACCGATATTCATCGTTCAAATGCTGTTCACAGAATGAATCCGTTAAAGCAGTGATAGCGGCAAATTTGTCTGCCATGGATTTCGGAATTTTTTCAGTCGTCATAACAAGGATATGAGTGGATAAATAGCCATCTTTATTTATCCGCATGATAATACAAATTGCCAAAAAGCTGGATCACCACAAAATCTGAATTTGCCTGGCTGGCCGATTTGGAGAAACGCGACCAGCAAGAATGGATCGCCAAAGGACCGTCTTCTCTTCAGATTCATTGCCGGAAAGCTGTCATTGAATTCCGAAACCTGAAAGCGACCTTTCGTCACTGTGTCCAACCGACCCAAACCGGCCTCATCAAGTTGTTATTTGGACGGCTGGTTAATCACACATTCCGGACCGATTTAAATAGAAGCGTTGAAGCTGGGTACGAACTACACCACGACAATCGTTTAACCGACACCAAAACATCATTTATCATTACCGGATAATGATAAAGAGGTTCTTATCGTTACACCTTTCCAGCTCTAATCGGTTCGGCAACTCCTACAGCTATTGGCTATACTATTCTGCAATTTATTTCTTAGAGAGCATTCAGTGATTGAACCCGATACGACCTTACGCATTAAATCGATCAAGGTCACAGGATTGTTTGGCCTTTACGATCATGACGTAACCTTGAAGGAAGATCGCGTAACCGTGATACATGGTCCTAATGGTGTTGGCAAGACCGTTTTTCTAAAGCTGACAAACGCCTTTTTAAGGGGCAGTTATCATGAAATCATAACGGTTCCATTCGAATCATTTGAAATACACTTTGCTGACAACAGCATTGCTCGGATTCAGGTTGAACGAGAACCGAATAACTCTCGAAAAATCCATCTAATTTTTAAGAATTCAGAGGGAGTCGCTACTGATAAATCAACGATAGATTCGGAACAACTGGGGCCTAAGCGATTTTCTGAACAAATCTTGGATTCCCTACCATTCCTTGTCCAAATGGGACCAAACGAGTGGCTTGATAGACGGACAGAGGAGGTAATTGGCTCAGATGATCTTGTTGCGTTGGTGAACGAGTATGCTCCAAAGCTGGCAAAAAAATGGGTGGTACGTGAACCTAAAGAGTTACGCGAGTTTCGCCAGAGAATTAATGTACACCTCATAGAGGCTCAACGCTTAATCCGGCTGACAAATGTGTCTGGGGATTGGCGGTATCGGCCTAACCGGGAAAGACCAACCACTAATACGGTTCAAGAATATTCGCGCGACTTGAAGCGCAAATTGGAAAGTACGCTCGCAACCTATGCAAAGCACTCACAAAAGCTAGATCAAACTTTTCCTCAGCGCTTACTTCAAGGGATAGTCGACCCGCTAACAATCGATCAGCTCAAGGTAGAGCTACAGCAAGTTGAGGCAACTCGTGAGCGCTTAAAGAAAATAGGCATTCTTGACGGTGGAGAATCCACCCAGGATACCTATCCGTTGCAAATTTCTAAGCTTGATGGCATGCAATCAGGTCAACTCCCTGTGATGTCCGTTTATGCAAGAGACACTAAGCAAAAACTAGCCGTCCTAGCTGAACTATCCGAACGGATTGAGATTTTACTAGACGTCCTCAATAGAAAATTTACAAATAAGCAGGTAACAATTTCACGCGAGTCAGGTATTGCAATATTTGGCAAGGATGGAAATCCTATTCCAATAACGGCGCTTTCATCCGGTGAACAACATGAATTGGTGCTTTTGTACGATCTTTTATTCAAGGTAAAACCAAACACCCTGGTACTCATAGACGAACCAGAGTTGTCGCTTCATATTAGTTGGCAAAAGGGTTTTATGGATGATCTATTGGAGATTATTCGACTTGCTCATTTTGACGTCCTCATCGCGACGCATTCCCCTTATATCGTAGGTGATCACTCTGATCTGCTTGTAATCCTCTCTTCCGAAAGTTAAGTCTGATAGTCAACATGGTTACAACCGCGCTTAACACAAGCAAGACGCCAGGAATTATCATTACTGAAATCAGAATGATGAACTCGACTTTCAGGGGAATTCACTTCCTGGTTGAAGGTGTCGATGACAGCAAATTTTGGAAACATCGTCTTAATTCTAGCAACGTAGCTATCGTTAATTGTGAAGGAAAGTTAAATCTCCTTGGTGCCGCTGTTGACATTTTCAATGCGGCCATATCTGGAGTTACGGGAGTTTACGATGCTGACTTTGACCGATTACTGGGTATATCGCATTCACCAAGTTTTGTAGTTCCTACAGACGCTAATGATCTCGAAATTTGTCTTTTGATGAGTGGCGCATTGAATATTTTTCTCTCTGAGTATGCTGATGCTGAACTGCTCGACGATTTTGAAAACACCTCAGGTATCTCAGTCTCTGAGCAAATCGAACGAACGTCTCGAGAGTTTGGCCGACTTAGGTTTCTGAGTAACATTGCTGGTCATCATGTCGACTTTGATCAACTATCCCCATACCGATTTGTTTCGATTGATGATTGGTCTCTGGACCATACAGCCCTGAAGAATGAGTATGCTGCGCTTGCATCCATCGATATTCAGGACTTAGAGACCATGCTCGAAGCGCACTGCTCGCAAGTCGCTCCAGCGTGGGCCTATTCACAAGGTCACGATGCTGTTCGCATACTTGCAAGAGGTATTCGCCGTGTCATTGGTCGACGTCAAATGGATGAGCAGGATGTTGCTAGAGTTCTTCGGATTGCTTACTCAAAGCAGATGCTTGAGCAAACAGATATGTATGCACTGCTTTGCGGAATTCAAGGTGTATTGCCCTTACTACTGTTTGCTTGAAATAGAGTAGCTACAAATTCAGAAACATCATCAAAGTGAGCTCGCATTTATCAGGTTTTCACTGATCTTTGAAGGACTAAAGATCAAGTAGTGTAGTTCGGCGTATTCCTTGAATGGCAAGTATCTGGTCGGCACCTGTCGTTAGACTGAATTTATCGATTGTCTCTTTTTGGCCGTAGTGACACAGTGATAATGGCAAATTGTTCGCCGAATAACAGACAGTCAACTGGGTCAAAGGTTGCCTGAACTATTGAAATTGGAAAGCGCCCCTGACCGGCGGGTTTT
>NZ_JANIBK010000227.1 GCF_024505165.1 Methylomonas rivi | reverse complement strand
GTAAATGGGCCAGGGTTTCCAGGCGCCGTTGCGGCGCGGCGGCGCGCGGTTCCAGAGCGCGCGCCAGCGTTCGATCCAGCGTGGTAATCGACAAATACACGGAAGCCAGGCCTTGCGCCGCCATCTCCGCCAAAATATCCAGATCGCGTTCGATCAAGGCCGACTTGGTGACGATGCTGACCGGATGGCGGGTTTCCGCCAGCACTTCCAGTATCTGCCGCATGATACGTTGCCGGCGTTCCAGAGGCTGATAGGGGTCGGTGTTAGTGCCCAAGGCCAACGGCGCGCAGCGGTAACTGCGTTTGCCCAATTCCGCGCGCAGCAAACGGGCCGCGTCCGGTTTGACCAAAATTTTGCTTTCGAAATCCAGCCCGGCCGAATAACCCAGATACGCATGGCTGGGGCGGGCGAAGCAATAAATACAGCCATGCTCGCAGCCGCGATACGGGTTAATGGAACGGTCGAATGGAATGTCCGGCGAGTCGTTGTAAGTGATCAGCGATCGGCTGCTGTCGACTATCACTTCGGTGGCCAACGGCGGTAAATCGGCGTCCAGACTGCCCCAGCCGTCGTCTTCGGCTTGGCCGGATTGCTTTTCGAAGCGGCCGGCGGCGTTGCTGAGGCTAGCGCGGCCTTTGTAAATCAGGGGTTTTGGCATGGCAAGATGAATGCAAAAAGCGTGAAAAGAATTTATCACGCTTGCGCGGCCGGTTGGCAAATATTATCTGTTTCCGTTAGCCATGCATTCGGTGCCCGTGCGCCCGCAATATCCGCTATTCAGCTTTGCCGTTAGCTAAATGCCGCGCCGGCATTTATCATGTCGGCATCAAAACCAGCAGACACAGAAGGACGCCCCAGCATGACAGAAGCTACCATCACCTGCCCGAGCTGCAACAGCGCAGTCCCCTTGACGGAGTCGTTGGCCGCGCCTCTGCTTGCCGCCACCCGCAAGCAGTTCGAAGCGCAGCTTAAACAAAAAGATGCCGACATCGCCCGCCGCGAGCAAGGTATAAAAGAACAGGCACAACAACTACAAGACGCCAAGCGCAGCCTGGAAGACCAAGTCAAGCAACAGGTCGAAAAACAGCTGCATGCCGAACGCCAGCGCGTCATCGCGGAAGAGACCCGCAAGGCCAAGCAAGCCGCGGCGGCCGAGCTGGAACACAAAAGCCGCGAACTGGCCGATCTGCACGAAGTATTGAAAGTCCGCGACGCCAAACTGGCCGAAGCCCAGCAAGCCCAGGCCGAGCTGATCAAGAAACAGCGCGAACTGGACGACGCCAAGCGCGAGTTGGAGTTGACCATCGAAAAGCGCGTACAGACCAATCTCAACGAAGTGCGCAACCAGGCCAAGCGCGAAGCCGAAGAAGGCCTGAAACTGCGGGTGATGGAAAAAGACCAGACCATCGCATCGATGCAGCAAAAAATCGAAGAACTGAAACAAAAGGCCGAACAAGGCTCGCAACAATTGCAAGGCGAAGTGCAGGAACTGGAGCTGGAAAACCTGCTGCGCGCCAAATTCCCGTTCGACAACATCGACCCGGTCGCCAAGGGCGAATTCGGCGGCGACCTGCTGCAACGGGTGGTCAGCCCGGCCGGCCAAGTTAGCGGCGGCATTCTCTGGGAAGCCAAGCGTACCAAAAACTGGAGCGACGGCTGGCTGGTCAAATTGCGCGAAGATCAGCGCAACGCCAAGGCCGACATTGCCGTGCTGGTCAGTCACGCGCTGCCAAAGGGCGTGGAAACCTTCGACGTTATCGACGGCGTTTGGGTCGCCAGCCCGCGCGCCGCCTTGCCGGTTGCCACCATCCTACGACACACCCTGCTGGAAGTCGGCATGGCCCGCCTGGCCGCCGAAGGCCAGCACGGCAAAACCGAGATGGTTTACCAATACCTGACCGGCCCGCGTTTCCGCCACCGGGTGGAAGCCATCGTCGAAGCCTTCTCGACCATGCAGGAAGATCTGGACAAGGAGCGCAAAGCCATCATGAAACAATGGGCCAAACGCCAGGCGCAAATCGAGCGGGTCATGAACGCCACGGTCGGCATGTACGGCGACTTGCAGGGCATCGCCGGCAAGTCGTTGCAGGAAATAGAGGGCTTGGAAATAGGGATGTTGGGGATGGATGAGGGTGCGGATTGAACGCCGAGCAAGCAGATCGCTCTGGTTTCCAAGCTGGCGCTTGGGGGTGGGAAATTCACGAAAATCACGTAACAGCGAGTCGTAACCGAGCTCGCGTTATCAATTAGCAATGCTTCGTAAGCAACATCAATGCGCGATAGGCTAAACTAACTCAACTTGGTTTACAGGGTGTCGACGTGCAAAGCGGCAAACAAGTGGCCTCCAAGCACAGCGCACCGGGGCTTTGGACGCTATTGCATCGCATCCTGTGCGAACTCTGGCTGGGCTGATTCGTAGCGACCGCGACGGTACCCACCTTGGACCTGGAAGCTCTCAGCGTTGCCCAACTGTATCGGGACCGCGCCGATGCCGAAAACAACTTCGACAAACTGAAAAATCACTGGGGCTGGGGCGGCTTTACGCCCCAGGACCTCAAACGTTGCCGCTTTATGGCGCGCATCATTGCCTTGATTTACAACGGGTGGAGCTTGTTTGTGCGTCTGGCTAACCCCGATCAACATATCGAAGCTATCACCAGTCGGCCTTTGATGCTCTATGCCATTGGCAAGCTGACTCGCCACGCTGGCCAAACCGGCCTCACCATAAGAAATCCTCACGCCGACGCCGAGAAAGTAGAACGGGCCTATTGTCGGATGGCGGCCTTTGTCAAAGGGCTGCGCTCAACAGCGGAGCAGTTGACGAGCATACAACGCTGGTGCCGAATTCTCAGTTTGGCGTTGGTGAAATATCTGAAAGGCCGACAGTTGGCTCCTACGCCATGGCTACCGGCTTCGGCATAAAGAATGAGCAAATGCTCTTTTTAGGATGAAAGATTGGCGGGAGGATGCGCTATGGTACCATTCGGCACATTTTCCGCCGACGTATGTCCCGTGTTCCCTTCGATAACTGCCTCTCGATTCTTGAAAGCCGCACTCTGCAAGGTTTCCGGAGCAGCAAGCTTCCGCAGTCTGAAACCAGACGGGTTGTTGGCGATCCCGGGCAGTCATTTCCATTTTTCCGACGCGGCCACAGTCAATTTCTTCAAGGCGGTTTATCGAACTGACCGGCTTTTAGCGCGCGCCGACAAGCCACCATACCGCCGCGACAATTTTAAGCCAGGGCATGCGTTGTATAGCGACGCCGTGTTTCGCAAAAAGGAGCGATTATGAGCGTGATTGCGGGTGTTGTGCGTTTTTCCGGTGCGCCGCTCCAGGCGGCGGATTTAGAGGTCGCTGCCGGCCGCATGGCCGAGCCGGGCGTGGCGGAAGCAGTGTGCTGGATCGAAAAGGGTGCCGGTTTGTTGGTTCGTCAACGCCATATTACCCATGAGGACTATTTCGAGCGCCAGCCCTGGATAGGCGGAGGGGGCAGGTTAGTCTTGATTCATGACGGCCGCCTCGACAACCGCGATGAAATCGCCTCGGCGCTGGGGATTTCGCTGCGGGGCGAGGTGGCGGCGGATGGGCGGCTGCTGCTTGCGGCGCTGGAGACATGGGGTACGGCGGCGTTGCCGCGCCTGATCGGCGATTTTGCACTGGCGTTGTGGGATACGCTGAATCGCAGACTGATATTGGCGCGCGACCAGTTGGGCAGGCGCACGCTGTATTATCACCAGGGTGACGGTTTCGTCGCCTTTGCCACTCACTATCGGGCATTACTGGCATTGCCCGGCGTGCCGAGAGCGGTGGATGAACTCGGCATGGCCGATTTTCTGATTCTTAACGTGAGGCATCCGGTGGAGACTATATACCGGGGCCTGCGCCGCGTACCCGCCGCGACCATTGCCCATTTCGACGCCGGCGGCCCGAGATTTGAACGCTATTGGTCTCCCGAACCCAAGGAGCGGCTACGCCTGCCTTCCGACGCGGATTACGCGGAAGCGGCGCGAGAGCATCTGGAACGTGCGGTGGCTCGCCGCTTGCGCGCGAAGGACGGCATTGCCTCGACCCTG
>NZ_JANIBK010000226.1 GCF_024505165.1 Methylomonas rivi | reverse complement strand
GGCGACCGGTCGGATCCGGTCGCCGCGGCTGGGGCGTTGCAGCACCGAGCGCCGAGGCAGCAGCTGTTCTATGCGGCCCTGGTCTGGCGCTGATTGCGACAGCAAAACCCGGTCGCCCACCACTACCGTATCCAGCTTGCGCAGGGTTTGGCAGAGGAGGATTTGTTCGCCCACTTCCACTGCAATACCTTTGCCGAGATGGGAAATCACCAAACCCTCGATCAGGCCGCTCATTAAGCGGACTGCATTGTTTCTTCAATATGGGCAATCCGGATCGCCGCGGGCGGGTGGCTGTAATGGAAGGCCGAGTAAATCGGGTCGGGTGTCAAGGTGCTGGCATTTTCTTCATAAAGTTTGACCAAACCGCTGATCATTTTGCTGCCTTGCGCGTGGCGGGTAGCGAATTCGTCGGCTTCGAATTCGAATTTGCGTTGAAAATAAGCGCTAATGGGTTGCATGAAGGTAGTAAAGACCGGCGATACCAGCATGAACAGCAATAAAGCGGCGGCATTGGAGTGCGTGTCTACGCCAAGGCCGTCGAAAAACCAATCCTGGGTGATCAGCCAGCCTAATACCGCAAAGCTGATCAGGGTCATCACCGAAGAGGCGATCAGCATTTTGATCACATGTTTGCATTTAAAGTGGCCCAATTCATGCGCCAAAACGGCTTCCAGTTCTTCTTCGTCCAGCGAGTTGACCAGCGTGTCGAAGAATACGATGCGTTTGTTATTGCCCAAGCCGGTAAAGTAAGCGTTGCCATGGCCGGAACGGCGCGAGCCGTCCATGATGAAAATGCCCTGGCTGTTAAATCCGCAGCGTTCCAGCAGGCTTTTGATGCGGTCTTTCAGGCTGCCGTCCTGCATGGGGGTGAATTTATTGAACAGCGGCGCAATCAATGTCGGGAACAGCCAACTCATCAGTAGCGAAAAAGACAGGATGATGGCCCAGGCATAGAGCCACCACAGGCTACCGATGCTGGCCATGACCCATAAAATCAGAGCCAGAATCGGCAGGCCGATGCCCAGGGTCAGGCCTATCGAGATGAGCTGATCCTTGGCGAACTGAGGTAAGGTGTTTTTGTTGAAGCCGTATTTGTCTTCGATGACAAAGGTTTGATACAGACTGAACGGGATTTCAATCAGCGTCATCAAGATGAAAATGCTGGCCACGGAGATCAAATCCGCCCACATTGGGGATAGATCGAAAGTCGACCAAAAATCGAATACCAAACTAATGCCGCCGCCCACGGTCAACAACAGTAAGAACAGCATGCCGACACCGCCGTCGATATCGCCCAATTTGCTTTTTTCGATAGTGTAATCGGCGGCTTTTTGATGCGCGGATAATGCCACTCTATTGCGGAATGCCGCCGGTACTTCATCGCGATGCTTGGCAACATGGGATTTTTGCCGTGCCGATAACCAAAACTGGACGCTGTAGGAAAGAATCAAGGCAAATAAAAAAATGACTGTAAAGGTGTTCATCGATACGGATTAGTGGAGAGGGTTAACAATTAGCGGTACAGGGTAGCTAATGCTACAATTTGCCGCAACATTATTAATCTACAAGTCGCAACGGAAATAAAAATGGCTCAGGATGCTGACAACCTCATCTGGATCGATCTGGAAATGACCGGGCTCGATCCGGATACCGATTTGATCATCGAAATTGCCACAGTCGTCACCGATAAAAATCTGAATTTGCTGGCGGAAGGCCCGGTTCTGGCTGTTCATCAATCCGATGCCGTATTGGCGGCGATGGATGACTGGAATCAGCAGCACCATGGCCAGTCCGGTTTGATTCAGCGCGTCAAGGAGTCGATCATTACCGCGGCGGACGCGGAAAGATCAACGCTGGAATTTTTGGCAAATTGGCTGCCGGCCAAGGCGTCGCCTATTTGCGGAAACAGCATTTGCCAGGATAGGCGGTTTTTGTATCGCTATATGCCTAAATTGGAAGCCTATTTTCATTACCGGAACCTGGATGTTTCAACGGTAAAAGAATTGGCCGGGCGCTGGGCTCCGCAATTGAAAGACGGTTTTAGTAAAAAAGCCTCTCACAAAGCGCTGGACGATATTCTTGAGTCCATAGAAGAGTTGAAATATTACCGAGAGCATTTTTTCAAGCTTTAAACTTTCGCATCTTGCCGAACCCATTGTTGATGCGCCGGGCGGCCGTCGACCCAAATCTATATTTTCAAAAATCAGGTAATGCATTCATATGTTAGATCCTCGTTTATTCCGAAGCGAACTGGAATTTGTTCAGCAACAACTCAAAAGGCGCGGCGTGGAATTTGCCGCCGACAGTTATCTGGCCTTGGAAAATCGCCGTAAAGACATTCAGGTTAAAACCCAGGAATTGCAAAACGAGCGTAATACCCGCTCAAAAGCGATCGGTCAGGCTAAAGCCAAGGGTGAAGACATTGAGCCACTGTTAGATCGGGTGGCGGATTTGGGCGATCAACTTAAGGCCGCGGAAACCGAGTTGGGCGAGATTCAAGCGCAGTTGAACGTCATCATGGAAGGCTTGCCCAATATTCTGGATGAGGCGGTGCCGGCTGGAAAAAGCGATGCGGATAATGTAGAAATTAGCCGCTGGGGCGAACTGCCGCAGTTTGATTTTGCGCCAAAAGATCATGTAGATTTAGGCGAGCCTCTAGGCATGGATTTTGAGTTGGGTGCTAAAATCGCCAGCGCGCGTTTTGTGGTCTTGGCGGGTAGGCTCGCCACTTTGCAGCGCGCTATCATTCAATTAATGTTGGATACGCACGTCAATGAGCATGGTTATCAGGAAACCTATGTACCCTTCCTGGCAAATGCCGATAGTTTGCGTGGTACCGGCCAGTTGCCCAAGTTCGAGGCCGATCTGTTCACCGTCAAGAACGATCCGACTTTTTACCTGATTCCGACCGCCGAAGTGCCGGTTACCAATATAGTGCGCGACGTGATTGTTGATGCCAAGCGGATGCCGCTGAGATATGTTTGTCATTCGCCGTGTTTCCGCAGCGAGGCGGGGGCCTATGGAAGCGATGTGCGCGGTATGATACGTCAGCATCAATTCGAAAAAGTCGAATTGGTGCAAATCGTCACGCCGGAACAATCGGCGCTGGCTCACGAAGAGTTGACCGCGCACGCCGAAACCATTTTGCGGAAGCTGAATCTGCCGTACCGCAAGGTCTTGCTATGTGCGGGCGATACCGGGTTTTCATCGTCAAAAACCTATGACTTGGAAGTCTGGCTGCCCGGCCAGCAAAAGTATCGCGAGATTTCATCCTGCAGTAATTTCAAGGATTTTCAGGCTCGACGCCTGCAGGCGCGTTGGCGCAATCCCGAGACGGGTAAGCCGGAGTTGGTGCACACCCTAAATGGCTCCGGCTTGGCGGCCGGCAGGACGCTGATCGCCGTCATGGAAAATTATCAAAACCAAGATGGGACAATCACTGTACCCGAAGTGTTGCGCGGATATATGGGGGGCTTGGATCGTATTGGTTGAGCGGCTAATAAAAATGGATAGTCGGAATGGTTTTGGATCAAAACTAATCGGTAGTATCATTCCCCACGATTTCAACCTTGGCTGCGAATGCAAATTTCGGATGGGGCGAAGTCAATAGATAATTAAAAAAGCAAAGCAAACTATATTAGAGGGGTGTTATGAGCGAAAATCAAACCGCGTCACTTTATGAACGCTTAGGTGGTGAAGCAGCAGTTAATGCGGCCGTGGATATTTTTTACGATAAAGTTTTAAGCGATTATCGTATCAATCGATTTTTCGATAAAACGGATATGTCAAAGCAGGTTGCCCATTTAAAAGCCTTTATGACGGTAGCGTTTGGAGGGCCGAATGAATACACTGGGCGTTCATTGCGAGATGGACATGCCAGGCTGGTTGACATGGGTTTGAACGACTCGCATTTTGATATTGTAATGGAGCATTTAGGTGCAACGTTGCAGCAATTGAATGTGCCGGCCGATTTGATCGGAGAGGCGGCTGCATTGGTTGAGTCTGTTCGCGGCGAAGTTTTAGGCAAGTAGATCAAATACCGGGCTGCGAGACTAAAATGACTCTTGCAGCCCGGTATTTAAATTTTG
>NZ_JANIBK010000225.1 GCF_024505165.1 Methylomonas rivi | reverse complement strand
AATTGATAAGGCAACTATTACGAGAAGGCTGGTCGTTTAAACGGGGTAAAAAACACGGTAGGCTTTGGCCCCCATCGGGAAATCCGGTGCTGATCGTTCCGAGCACACCCAGTGACTTCCGCGCAGTGTTGAATTTTCGCAGTGATTTACGGTGAGCAATGATGCGTTAGCTCAATACTCTTTCAGTTGCTGCCGAAGGAGGGGTAGCATCTCTTGCGAACGGCAGCTTTTAAAAAGATTACCGACGATCATTTTTCAAATATTCAAAGCTAACGAATGTCCGCACATGGCCGAACCCGTGCATACGAAATCTATTGATCAGACCGCCCGAAGATTGTGTGTATTCATTGAGGCCTTTCCCGCGGGCTGGTAGCTGTGCCGCCTCCCGCAATTTTGGTTCGAAATCTCATGTTCTCTTCTTATTGGACCTGCCTGGGTTAATACGCAATCATCGGTAGTTTAGGCGGCGATTTTTGCGATTTTTTGTGCCCACCATTACGGATGCAATAAGCATTCGGTCTCTCGCTAGTCACCCAAGGCCAAGGCAGTAAGCCGGTCGACTGCGGACAAGGGATAAATGCCGGGACAAGGTTGGTCGGCAAAACCCGCATCGTCGGCAAATAAAATATTCAGCCGCGCCGTGCCGCGTTCCGCTTGCCGATACCAGGGTATCAAGCCTTCGGCCTGATTTTGCACGGCGCCGTCGGCGAGAAAATCCAGTTTGCCTTGCGCGTTGCAATACTTCATCTGCGTGTAGGCGTTGGCGATGAAATTCAGCCGTTTCCAGCCGCTCAGTTTGGCATGCCAGCGCGATTGGTCCTGGCGGCGGTTTTCCATAAAGGCTTGGTATTTATTGCTGGCCAACGCCGATTCGACTTCGCAGGCAAAGGTCAAGGCCTGGCTGAAACTCCAGGCGCCGGGTATGCCGGCATGCACCAGGGTGAAATTGCGTTTGCCGTCGTGGTGTATCAGTCCGCGCTGGCGCAGCCATTTCAACAGTTCTTCCCGATCCGGCGCGTTTAGAACGTCGTCCAAAGTATCGTTCGGGTTCGGTTCGGCGACACCGGCGGCCCGCCGCAGCAAATGCAGTTCCGCGTTACCCAGTACGGTGACGGCTTGTTTGCCCAAACCTTTCACCAGCCGCAATACCGCCAGGGAATCCGGCCCGCCGTTGACCAGATTGCCGCTAAACCACAGGCAATCGCTATCCGGGTTAAAGGCTATTTTGTCCAGCAGCGTTGCCAGCGCTCGATAATCGCCGTTCACACTGCCTATGGCGTAGATGGTCATGATGGCCTCGCATGGGGTGGGTAGCAGGTAAACCGGTTCAAGCTTCCTCGGTTTCGTTAGCGCCGTCCAGCAGCCCTTGCTGGCGTATCATGGCTTTAAAGCCTTTCATGACCGGCCGGGACAGCGCGGTTTCCGCCAATAGGCGTTGTTCGTAAATGCGGGTTTTAAGCTCATCATCGATGTACTCGCGAGCCGAAGCGATTAGCTGATGCAGCTCGGTTGCCAGCAATTGGCCGGGTTGGGTTTTGACGGCTTCGTACAGCAACGCCATCACTTGTTTTTCTGCCTCGGGCATTTTGCATTTGCCGTCCAGAATTTTCAGCATCACGGTGGTGGCGCAATCGACGTGAATCGGCGTTAAGGGATGCTGCCGCAACCACCGCACGACTTGTTCAGGATCCATGTTGCGCCTCGCCGGCGGCTACCTGGCTCACATAATCGAGCAACGAAGCTTCAATGGCTTCATATGCATATTGGCCGACCGCGCGCACGCCGATGTTGTTGAGTTTTTCGGTGGGCCCATCGCCTATCTTGGCGACGAATACCGCGTGGCAATCCTTAATCGCTTCCAGAATGCCGGCCATGGCCGATTGGTCGGCATGCTGACCCAGACAATAATGCGCGACCTGGCGGGTTTCAAGAAACCGGCAACTGTCCGGATAAGCGGTGTAAATATGGAATTGCTTGGCATGGCCGAAATGTTCGCTAATGGCCATGCCTTCCTTGCTGGCGACCGCCAGTAAGAGCGGAAAATCGGCCATCAGCAACACACCGGCCGGAATGGGGGAAACATTACTGCAAGCGGATTGAGCTTGCTAAACGATGAATTGGGCATGATAGAGCCGGGCTAACAAGGGTTTAGTTAACCCAAGCAAGACGGATACCAGTTTATTGATACCGCGCTACGCCTGACTTGTAAGGTATTGGCGGCTGCGGCGGGATTTGAAATTGTCGGGTTTGCAACAAACAAACTCGCTTGCCGAACGGCTTTATGTAACGGCCGCTGCCGAGAAAAAGGCCGCGACAGACGGTGAATCGGAAGGTTAACCACCCAATAGTTTGAGAGGCGGAGTTAAAAATCCACCTAGTCTCGGAGGGTGGGCACGGCTTTCGTGCCCACGCGGAATTAACCCGATGGTTCCGCCGAACATTGAATTATCCGTGCAAAATCGATCGGCATTGGCATTTCGACAGGCCCATGGCGGACATTTTTGCCCATCCTACGTCTAGCCATTGAATTTCAGCTTAACGAATCAGACTCAACAAGACACCGGCGGCGACCGCGGAGCCGATTACCCCGGCCACGTTCGGCCCCATGGCATGCATCAACAAAAAGTTATAGGGGTTGCTCTCCTGGCCGACTTTATTCGCTACCCGCGCCGCCATCGGCACGGCCGAGACGCCGGCGGCGCCGATCAGCGGATTGATGGGCGTACTGCTGAACCGATTCATGACTTTGGCCATAATCACGCCGCTGGCGGTGCCGATTGCGAATGCGACGGCACCCAGGCCCAGAATCCCCAGGGTTTCCATTTGCAAAAACGCGTCGGCGCTCAATTTGGACCCGACCGACAAACCCAGAAATATGGTAACGATATTGATCAATTCGTTCTGGGCGGTTTTGCTCAACCGGTCCACCACGCCGGACGCGTTCATCAAGTTGCCTAGACAGAACATACCGATCAACGGCGCCGCCGACGGCAACAACAAGGCAGTCAGGGTAACCAGCATCAAAGGGAAGACGATTTTTTCGGTCTTGCTGACGGAACGCAGTTGCTGCATTTCGATTTTGCGTTCTTCAACCGTGGTCAACGCCCGCATGATAGGCGGCTGAATCAGGGGAACCAAGGCCATATAGGAATACGCCGCCACCGCAATGGCCCCCAATAATTCCGGCGCCAGTTTGGACGCTACATAAATGGCCGTGGGGCCGTCGGCGCCGCCGATGATGGCAATCGCCGCCGCTTGCTTTAAATCGAAATCCATGCCCGGTATCACGTTCAAGGCAAGCGCCCCGAACAGGGTGGCGAAGATGCCGAATTGAGCGGCCGCGCCCAGGAATAGGGTTTTTGGATTGGCCAGCATGGGGCCGAAATCCGTCATTGCGCCCACGCCCATGAAAATCAGCAACGGGAACATGCCGGATTTAATCCCGCCGTACAAGTAATACAGCACCCCGCCCTCTTCGGTCATGCCGGCTACCGGTATGTTGCTGAGAATGGCGCCGAAACCGATCGGCAACAGCAGCAAGGGCTCGAAGCCTTTTTTAATCGCTAAAAACAGCAGCAGAAAACCCACTGCCATCATAATGGCTTGCGGCCCGGTAAAGTTGTACAGGCCGGTGCTTTCCCACAACAGTGTTAAATTTTCCATGAATGATCTTTGGTTGTTTCGGACGAAACGGCGAGCCAGGCGCCCGCCGCATGCATTGTTATAGCGTGACCAACACGTCGCCAACCGCTACGCTGTCGCCTTGCTTGACATTCACCGCACTGACGATACCGCCCACTTTGGCGCGGATTTCGGTTTCCATTTTCATGGCTTCCATCACCATCACCACATCGCCTTCGGAAATATGTGCTCCCACGTTGACATTCACTTTTAACACCACCCCGGCCAGAGGCGAAACCACGACGCCATGGCCGCTGATAATGGGCGGCGTGATGACCAGATCGGGACCGACCGGCGTGCTGGGCGACGCTGCCTGCACCGAAATATTGGAACCGGCCGGGCCGACGGCCACGTTATAGCTGCGGCCGTCTACATTGACGGTATACATTTCGGTAGGGCCCGCCGCCGCGCCGGCGGTCTTTTGACCGACCGCCTCGGCA
>NZ_JANIBK010000224.1 GCF_024505165.1 Methylomonas rivi | reverse complement strand
CCCGGCAAAACCCCGCGCACGCCGGGCCGGTTGGGGCCGATTTGCTCGGGGGTGGCGGCGAAACCGTAGGCCGCGCCTTGCGAGTTCAGCGTGTAGCGCTCCAGCGTGCGCGGGGTGCCGGATTCCACCAGCAGCAAATGATCCTGTAAACCGGGAAAATGGCGTTCGGCTTTTGCCAACAGGCGTTGCTCGAAGGGCTTTTTCGCCTGCCGCCAGGATGAGCCGATATCGAAGGGGCACAGGGTGGTCAGCAGCATGATGTGTTGGCCGTCGGGCGCCAGGGAGGGATCGGTCAGGGACGGCAAGGTGGCGGAAAACCAGTTGAAATCGCCGCTTTGGTTTGAGGCATAGGCCGCTTCGTGATCGAAGGATTCGAAGAAAAACGACTCGTGGGCATGCGCGGGCAAAGCTAAATCGGTGGCGACATAGCTGACGAAAATCGAGGTGGACGGGATGAGTTGCGCCAAATGGCCGCAATATTCTTTTGGCAAATGTTCCCTGCCTATCAGCAATTCGGCGGTTTGCCGGGCGTCGGCGTTGGATACCACGGTTGCGGCGCGGATCAGCTGGCCGTTCTCCAACACGATGCCGGCGACCTTGCCCTGCTCCACCACAATTTGCCGCACGCTGGCATTCAGCAACAGCTCGCCGCCGTGGGTTTCCACGGCGCCGGCCAATAGATTGGCGTAGGTCTGAAAACTGCCCCGGCAATAATAGCCGCCTTCGTAGGTATAGCCGGCCATCATGCAGGCCCAGTATAAAAAAGATAACTGCCCGGGCGGCAAGCCCAAATAAGGCCACAGCGACGCGCAGATGCTTTTCAACCGCGCATCTGTTAAAAACTCGTCCAAGGCTTCCGTCAGGTTGGCCCGGCGATAACGAAACAAATTCGCCAATGCCACCGCCGGCGAAACCCGCGCCGAGCGGCCCTGTTCCAGCACGGTTTCCGCCAGCATGGCTTCTTCCGCCAGCACCTTGCACAAACGGATCAGCGTCAGCAGCTTGTGTTTTTCCTTCGGAAAATGTTCGCACAAACCGTCTATGAAGGCGGTTTCCCCGGCCCGCAGTTTAATTTCCAAATCCGGATAAACCGCCCTAGCATAGCTGTCTATCGGTATAAAAACCGCTTGCGGGTCGATACCGACCGCTGCGCAGATTTGGTAAATGCTGCTGCCGTTTCGGTAACCTTGCGGGCCGCAGCCGCTGACCAAATGCACGCCGGAATCGAAATGAAAGCCGCGCCGTTTAAAGCTGTGCGCATAACCGCCCGGCCTGTCGTGGCGTTCCACCAGCAGCACGGATTTGCCCGCCTTGGCCAGCAATGCGGCGGTACTCAGGCCGCCGATGCCGGCGCCTATCACCACCACGTCGTAAACTTCTTGTTTTGATTCCCTGTGAACGCCGCGCATGACTGTCTGATTTAAACCAAAGGGACCGGCAGGTTAGCAGATTGGCCAACCGCCCACAAACTCGCTACGCCAGCGCAGCCAACAAAGCATCCTGCGTGCTTTTGGTCAGCTTGCCGGTCTGAGTGCGCGGAATGGTGTCGACAAAATGAATTTTTCTGGGCAAAAACACCTGGTCCAGATAGGGCTGCAGGCCGGTTCTGATTTGCTGTTTATCCAGCTTGCTCACCACTACGGCGGACAGTCGGTCTTCCCCGGCTTGGTCGTGCTGCAGGTAGAAAAAGCCGTCCTCTACTCCTGGGATATCCAGCAGCCGCCGGCTCAACTCACCCAGGGAGGAGCGCTTGCCGCCGATCTTGATCATATCGCCCTGCCGCCCCAACACGGTAAAGCGGTTGCCGGCTTGTATGTTAATGCTGTCTGGCAAAACTACTTCCGCCGGCAGATGCGCGGCCCGCAAGCAGGTTTGCCCTTGCTGGTTTTGCGACAGACGGCACCCCGGATAAAGCTGCCAGGCGCTATCGGACAAGGTTTGCCTATGCGCGAACGACAGCGTTTCGGTGCTACCGTAGATTTCGACCGGCGCTTGCCCCAGCCTGTCGGCGGTCTCGCGGGCCAGCTGATCCGACAAGGTGTCGGTAGCGGAAATCACGCCGGACAGATTAGGCCAATCGCCGCCGCCCAAATGCCGCAAATGCGTGGGGGTAGTGACTAATACCGCCGGCCAGGTCGAGTCGGCCGCCGCGCTTCGGATATCTTCCGGAAAGAACGGCCGCTTGTCGTACAAGACCAAGCGGGAAAACAACGGCCAAAACACCGACGTTTCCAGACCGTACATATGCTGCGGCGGCGTGGTGGAGACCATCAGGCGGACTTGATCCCGCAAGCCCAAACTGCCGACGGCCATGTTAGCGGAAAGCCGCAGCGTCTCCAGACTATGCAGATTGGCTTGCGGCTTGCCGCTGCTGCCGGAGGTAAAGGCGATCAACCGGCAGGCGGGCCAATCGATCCGAACCGGCTGGACGGCGTGTACAATGCCATCCGGCGCACCGACTTGGAACCAGTCCACGCCCGGCAGTTGCGGATCGCCGTCGCCGGCGGCATAGGCGCCGGGATAATCCGCCCGGATTTCCCGAATCACCGCAGCCTGGCCGGACGGCGGCAGCAGGCAAGTCTGCCCCCGGCTGGCGGCGGCCAGCAGCGCAATGCAAAACAGATAACGGTTTTCGCATACATTGATCATATAAGCGCGATCCGGCAGACTAGCCGCTAACCGTTTGACGTCGGCCCACAGGTTTTTTCGGCCGATCACCCGTCCGGCAAAGACGGCAAAGGGTTCGCCGTTATATGATACGAAAGAATCGGAACACTCCTGAAAGGGTAAGGCTTGCTGCATGGTCTGGACTCTGGAGGTTGGGCTGTAAACGCCTGCTGTGATGCCGAACTTTATTTTAACCGAACCCAACCGCCAACCCACAATGGATACGGATGTATTAATCATAGGCGCCGGCCCGGCCGGCAGCGTAGCGGCCCAAATGCTGAACCGGCTTGGACACAAGATAGTCATCCTGGAATCGCAGCAGTTTCCGCGTTTTTCGATAGGCGAAAGCCTGCTGCCGCAGTGCATGGCGTTTCTGGAAGCGGCGGATATGCTGGACGCGGTCGGCGCCGAAAATTTCCAGTTCAAAAACGGCGCCGCCTTTTCGCATGCCGGCAAACTGACCGAATTCGATTTCAGGCAAAAATTCACGCCCGGCTGGGGCACCACCTTTCAAGTGCCGCGCGGCCGTTTCGATCAGGTGCTGGCGGACACGGCGGAAAGATCCGGCGTGACTGTTCATTACCGGCACAAGATTGTCGGCGCGGATTTCCAGATGCCGGGCCAAGCCCGCCTGACCAGCGTCGATGCCGATGGAATCACACGGGAATGGACCGCTCGCATGGTGTTGGATGCCAGCGGTTTCGGCCGGGTGCTGCCCCGGCTGCTGGATCTGGAAACGCCTTCCTCGCTACCCGCGCGGCAGGCACTGTTCACGCACATAGAAGACCGTATTACGACGGAAAATTACGATAGAGACAAGATCCTGATCGCCATACACCCGGAACATCATCACATCTGGTATTGGCTGATCCCGTTCGGCAACGGCCGCAGCTCGCTGGGCGTGGTGCTCCCGCAAGGTTTTCTCGATGCACGCCAAGGCTCGCCGCTGGAAATTTTGCGCGGTTTGGCATTCGAGGAGCCCCGGTTGGCCGAATTGCTCGCCAACAGTTGTTTCGACACCCCGGCCAACCAAATCGGCGGCTATTCGGCCAATGTCAGCCGTCTGGCCGGCGACGGCTTCGCGCTGCTCGGCAATGCCGGGGAATTTCTGGACCCGGTGTTTTCCTCCGGCGTCACCATCGCCCTAAAATCGGCCGCGCTGGCCGCGCCGCTGGTCGATAAGCAATTACGCGGCCAGACGGTCGATTGGCAAACCGATTACGAACACGCCTTGCGCAAGGGCATAGAGGTTTTCAGAGCCTATGTGGAAGCCTGGTACGACGGCCGCTTTCAACGCATTATCTTCGAACCGAGCCAGCTGGTCAGCGTCAAAGCCATGGTTTGCTCGATTCTGGCAGGCTATGCCTGGGACGAAACCAACCCGATGACCCAGCGTTGCGGCAAACGCATCGCGGCGATTGCCGACATCTGTCCGCCGTTGTAAACGCTATCGAAGGGGAAGCGATGTATTTGCACGACCTGGGCATCATCTGCGCACTGGGTGCTACCAAAGCCGAGGTGCTATCGTGCTGGCTCGCCGGCCGCATGGGGCAAGCCGCTCCGCCCGCTTGGCTGGACACGGCTGTACCCGCCATCGGCGTCGCG
>NZ_JANIBK010000223.1 GCF_024505165.1 Methylomonas rivi | reverse complement strand
CGGTGTCGCCACGGCAACCGTCGCGGCCCGGCTGGGCCTGGAATGCGTGGTGTACATGGGCGCGGTCGACGTCGCCCGCCAGGCGCTGAACGTGTATCGGATGAAGTTGTTGGGCGCTACCGTGGTGCCGGTCGAATCCGGTTCCAAAACCCTGAAGGACGCGTTAAACGAAGCCTTGCGCGACTGGGTAACCAATATCGACAATACTTTTTATATTATCGGTACCGTGGCCGGTCCGCATCCCTATCCGGCCATGGTGCGCGATTTTCAGGCGGTTATCGGCCGCGAAGCCAAACAGCAGTGTATCGATCAGGCCGGCCGTTTGCCGGACGCCTTGGTGGCTTGCGTCGGCGGCGGGTCGAATGCGATCGGCTTGTTCTATCCGTTTATCGACGATAAAGCCGTGAAAATGTACGGCGTCGAAGCGGCGGGCGACGGTATCGAAACCGGCCGCCATTCCGCGCCGTTATGCGCCGGCCGTCCCGGCGTGTTGCACGGCAACCGTACTTATCTGATGGCGGACGACGACGGCGAAATCATCGAAACCCATTCCATTTCCGCCGGGCTGGATTATCCGGGCGTCGGCCCCGAACATGCCTGGTTGAAGGATGCCGGACGGGCTAATTACGTCAATATCACCGACGATGAAGCCTTGGCGGGTTTTCATGCGCTGACCCGCATGGAAGGCATTATTCCGGCCTTGGAATCCAGTCATGCCCTGGCCTATACCATGAAACTGGCGCCGACCATGCGCAAGGATCAAATCATTATCGTTAATTTGTCCGGACGCGGTGACAAAGACATGCACACCATTATGCAACGCGAGGGGATCAGCTTATGAGCCGCCTTGCCGATAAATTCGCCGAACTGAAAGCCTCCGGCCGCAAGGCGCTGATTCCGTTTATTACCGCCGGCGATCCGTATCCCGAGTTCACCGTACCGATGCTGCACGACATGGTGGCCGCCGGTGCCGACGTGATCGAATTGGGCGTGCCGTTTTCCGATCCGATGGCCGACGGCCCGGTGATACAACGCGCCAGCGAGCGCGCCTTGGCGCATAAAGTCGGTCTGCGCAAGGTTTTGAGCATGGCCATGGAATTTCGTAAAACCGATCAAACCACGCCGTTGGTGTTGATGGGCTATCTGAATCCCATCGAAATGATGGGCTATGAAGATTTCGCCAATGCCGCGCAACGGGCGGACGTCGATGGCGTGCTGACGGTGGATTTGCCGCCCGAAGAAGCCGCGGATTGCGTGGCTTTGCTGCGCGAACGCGGTATAGACCAGATTTTTTTGCTGGCGCCCAATAGCGATGCCGAACGGATTGCCAAAATGGATGCGGTGGGTAGCGGCTATTTATATTACGTATCTCTAAAAGGCGTCACCGGCGCCGGCCATCTGGATACCGGGGACGTCAAGGAAAAACTGGCCTTGATCCGGGCGAATACCGGCTTGCCGGTAGGGGTCGGCTTTGGGGTGAAAGACGCCGAGACAGCCAAAACCGTCGCCAATTTGGCCGACGGCGTCGTGGTGGGCAGTGCGTTGATCAGCAAAATCGAAGCCTGCCCGGACGACCCCGAGCAGGCCAGAAGCGAGATTATTGCCTTGTTGAAATCCATGCGCTCGGCGATGGATAGTTAAGCATTCAAGCGGAGTAGACAGCGAATGAGTTGGTTTGAAAAATTAGTACCGTCCGTCATTAGAACCGACAATGCGGAAAAAAAGACCACCGTGCCGGAAGGCCTGTGGAACAAATGTCCGCGTTGCGATGCGATTTTGTTTAACGCGGAATTGGTTAAAAACGCCAGCGTTTGTCCGAAATGCGAGCACCATTTGCGTATCAATGCCCGTACCCGGCTGGACTTGTTTCTGGATCCCGAAGGTCGGGTCGAGATCGGCGCCGGCTTGAAACCCAGCGACCCTTTGAAATTCAAGGACAGTAAAAGTTACAAGGACCGCATCAAACAAGCGCAAAAAGCCAGCAGCGAAAACGACGCCCTGGTGGTGATGAAAGGCACCTTAAAAGGCCGGGGCATTGTGGCGGCGGCCTTCGATTTTACCTTTATGGGCGGTTCGATGGGCTCGGTGGTCGGCGAGCGCTTCGTGCGCGGCGTCAATCAAAGCCTGCAAGACCGGGTGCCTTTTATCGTGTTTACCGCCAGCGGCGGCGCCAGGATGCAGGAGTCGCTGTTTTCGCTGTTTCAAATGACCAAAACCAGCGCGGCCTTGACCCGTCTGGCGGAAGCCGGCATTCCGTACATTTCCTTTATGACCGACCCTACCATGGGCGGCGTGTCCGCCAGTTTGGCCATGCTGGGCGACATCAATGTCGCCGAGCCGGATGCCTTGATCGGTTTCGCCGGTCCGCGCGTGATCGAACAAACGGTGCGGGAAAAATTGCCGGAGGGCTTTCAACGCAGCGAATTTTTACAGGAACACGGCGCTATCGATATGATTATCGACCGTAGAGACATGCGCGACAAACTCGCCAGTATTTTGTCCATGCTGTTTCCTCATGCGATACACAGCCAGTCTGTTCCCGAACCGCAACCCGTAGTCATCGAAAGCGAAGTATTCGTCAATTAGCCTGCATGCCGCGTTTTGCAGCGTTGGCCGACTGGCTTGCCTGGCAAGAACAGTCTCATCCCAGGCCGATCGACTTGGGTTTGGAGCGCGTGGCGGGAGTTTTGGCGCGGCTTGCCGTCCAGCCAAAAAAAGCCCCCACCATCACGGTTGCGGGCACCAATGGCAAGGGGTCCTGCGTGGCTTTTTTGGCAGCCATATACCGCGCGCAAGGCTATAAGGTCGGCGCTTATACTTCGCCGCATATCTTGCGGTACAACGAACGGATCCGGGTCGATGGGCAGTCCGCGGCCGATGACGATATTTGCGCCGCGTTCGAACGTATCGATGCGGCGCGGGCCGATACCAGTCTGAGCTATTTCGAATTCGGCACCCTGGCGGCCCTGGATATTTTCAGCCGGGCCGGAGTGGATATACGGATTTTGGAAGTGGGGCTGGGCGGGCGTCTGGATGCCGTCAATATCGTCGACGCCGATGTGGCCCTGGTTACCACCATCGCCATCGATCATGTCGATTGGCTGGGCGATACCGTGGAAGCCATCGGCCGGGAAAAAGCCGGTATATTCCGCGCCGGCGCGCCGGCCGTGATCGGCGACGAGCAGGTTCCCGCTTCCTTGCTGCAAACCGCCTGGGAAAAACAGGCCGATATTATGCAAATCGGCCGGGCGTTTCATTATCGAAAACACACGCATCACTGGGCGTGGTGGACGGATAGGCTAAAATTGACGGACCTGCCGCTGCCTGCGTTGCAGGGCGAACACCAATTTCGTAACGCCGCGGCCGCGATTATGGCCGTCATGTGTTTGCAGGCTCGTCTGCCGGTCGAGCCGGGGGCGATTTGCCGGGGCGTGCGGGAAGCGCATTTGAACGGGCGTTTTCAGCTCATCGGCGGAGAAACGCCGATTTTGTTGGATGTCGGCCACAATCCGCAGGCCGTGCAAACGCTGTTGAGTTATTTGCAGACTTATTTTTCGGGTGTCAAAATTCACGCGGTGTTTGCGATGATGAAAGACAAGGATATACCCGGCGTGTTGGCTATGATGCGGGACAGGGTGGATCAATGGTATTTGGCGCCGTTGAAGAATCCGCGCGCCGCGCCTGAAGAATTATTGAGCGGTTATTTTCAGCAACAAGACATCAAAAACCTGAACAAGGGATACGCCGGCTTTTCAGACTGTTTCCAAGCGGCGCAAAGCGCAGCCAGACCCGGCGAGTTAATCCTGATCTTCGGTTCCTTTTTTTTGGTGTCCGAATATTTATCCCAATTTGCCTAGAGGTGATCAACATGGATCAAGAGTTAAAGCAACGATTGATTGGCGCCGCCGTCATTACGGCACTGGCGGCCATTTTTGTACCGATGCTATTCGATGACCCTATCGATGAATCGGGTAAGAGCATCAATGAATTGAAAATCCCGGAATTGCCCGCCAAGGCGCAAGACGTGGAAATCATGCCGTTGCCGGAAAAAGTGGAAGACGTGGCGACGCTACCCGAGGAAAAAAAACCTGATGCGCCGGCGGTGGTTTACGAAGGCGACGAGGAGGCCGATCTGGAGCGGCCGCGTCCGCTGGCGCGCATTACCGAAAAAGAGACAGCTCCGCAGCCGGCGCCCGCCGTCAAATTCGTGGAGCCCGATGCCGAGGAAGAAGACGTGGTCATCCAGCCCGCGCCGGTTGAACCCACGGCCAAGCCTGTAAAACCCGCGCCGGCGGTTTCCGTGGCGGAAGCGC
>NZ_JANIBK010000222.1 GCF_024505165.1 Methylomonas rivi | reverse complement strand
TGGGCGTTTATTTTACCCATCAGATTCTCTTGATGGTTTAATTGTAAAAGTTGAATATATAAACCCAAAAGATCTTTCCATTGCTGAAAACGAGATTGAAGAATTGAAGAACAGTATGAATTACTGAGTAAAATGCCTTGGCTTATATCTAATGATATTCAAGAATATAAAAAGATGCTAAAAAGAATGAATGAGCTAGATGAACAAAGTAATGGTTGGTTTTCAATAGCATTAGATAAAATTGATTCAGACAATTTTCCATACCCAAATTATGTTGATATGAATGATCAAAACCCGGCATGGTATACCGCGATTTGCACGTATGATTTCTTTGCAATACAACCACTATTAGCAAGAATTGCATACTCTTGGAAAGATAAATCATTTTCTGAGGAAGATGAATATCGTCTGATAATTAAAAGGGATGAAGATATTCTAACTAAGTTAGACAAAAGGCCAGTAAAGTTTAAAGAAGGAAAAACTTTTTTGGTTCCTTATGTAGAAATACCATATGATTTTCAAAATCATAGAATAATCGAGGAAGTGATAGTTGGGCCTTGCCCACATCCCATTGAAACAGCAAGCTCCGCTCAACAATTCTTACAAAGGAGTTTAAAGCATGGCGTTGTGGTCAATAACTCAAAAATACCTTATCGATATTGGTAATTTTTTGCAATTGTGCTTGCGTGGATTAATTAGCGAAACGTAATCGGACCTGCAGCCGCTTTGAATTGCGGGATGGCATTCCCCCTGATGCCGCGCCGAGCACCGGAGGGTTTGAGCGGATTTGCCCGTTAGGGGCGATGCAGGGATGCATCGCGTTTTTCGCAAGGGCTGGGATGCCCTTTCGAAAAACCCCGTTCAAACCCTTCGGAGCGCAGGATACAAGCGGCATGGGGTGGCCTTTTCTTTGGATACTTTCTTTTGGCCAAGCACAAATTCGTCTGGAACGAATTTGAACAGCCGATAGGCTGGCCCGAAGGGCGAAAACCATGGATGGTTTTCGTAGCAAAAGTATCGCGGTTGTCGGTCCGCGAACCGACATATAAAAACCCGTCGCGGTAGCGACACAACCCAAGCCAAACACGAAAAAACAAAAACCGCCGCCATGCAACTAACACCTAGAGAAAAAGACAAACTCCTCCTCTTCACTGCCGCCCTCCTCGCCGAGCGCCGCAAAGCCAGAGGCTTGAAACTCAACTACCCGGAAGCCGTGGCCTACATCTCCGCCGCGATCATGGAAGGCGCGCGCGACGGTCAGAGCGTGGCCGAGTTGATGAGCTTTGGTCGAACGCTGTTGACCCGCGACGATGTGATGGACGGCGTGGCGGAAATGATCCCCGACGTACAGGTGGAGGCGACGTTTCCGGATGGCACGAAACTTGTGACTGTCCATGAGCCGATTGTTTAATCATCGCGTGGGCACAAAAAACGTGTGCCCACCCTACGACAATCTGCCGAAAAGTAAAGAAGATCAAAGATGTAGGGTGGACACGATTTATCGTGCCCACGCGGAAAACCAAATTTAACAGGAGCCCCCATGATCCCCGGAGAACTCTTCCCCGCCGCCGGCGACATCGAACTCAACGCCGGCCGAGCCACCGTTAAAGTCTTGGTCGCCAATAGCGGCGACCGGCCAATACAAGTTGGCTCGCATTATCATTTTTACGAAACCAACCCGGCCTTGCATTTCGACCGTAGCGTGGCCTTGGGTTTTCGGCTGGACATTCCGGCCGGCACGGCGGTGCGTTTCGAGCCGGGCCAGCAGCGCGAGGTGCAGTTGGTGGCTTTTGCCGGCGAACGCAAAGTCTACGGTTTTAGAGGCGAGATAATGGGCGCATTGGAGAAAACCGCATGAGCAAGATTTCGAGAGCGGCTTATGCCGACATGTTCGGCCCCACCACCGGCGACCGGGTACGCTTGGCCGATACCGATTTGATCATGGAAGTGGAAGCCGATTACACCGTCTACGGCGACGAAGTGAAATTCGGCGGCGGCAAGGTTATCCGCGACGGCATGGGCCAAAGCCAGCTCGGCAACGACGTTGCGGTGGATTTGGTGATCACCAACGCGCTGATTATCGACTATTGGGGCATCGTCAAGGCCGACGTCGGCATCAAGCAGGGCCGCATTTTCAAGATCGGCAAAGCCGGCAATCCGGATATTCAACCCGGCGTGGACATCATCGTCGGCCCCGGCACAGAAGTCATCGCCGGCGAAGGCCATATTCTGACCGCCGGCGGCATCGATGCCCACATCCATTTCATTTGTCCGCAGCAAATCGAGGAAGCGCTGTGCTCCGGCGTCACCACCATGATAGGCGGCGGCACCGGCCCGGCCACCGGCACCAACGCCACCACCTGCACGCCGGGGCCG
The DNA here is from genome assembly GCF_024505165.1 of Methylomonas rivi. Lineage (GTDB taxonomy): Bacteria > Pseudomonadota > Gammaproteobacteria > Methylococcales > Methylomonadaceae > Methylomonas > Methylomonas rivi. The sequence goes on along the minus strand of NZ_JANIBK010000222.1, from coordinate 1,967 downwards.
TGGCATATCCAGCAAATGCTAAAAGCCCTGGACGGCCTGCCGATGAATTTCGGTTTATTGGGCAAGGGCAACGCCAGCCTGCCCGGTGCGTTGGAAGAACAGGTTTTGGCCGGCGCGATGGGTTTGAAATTGCACGAAGACTGGGGCACCACGCCGGCGGCGATCGACTGCTGCCTGGGTGTAGCCGAGGATTACGACGTGCAGGTAGCCATCCACACCGACACCTTGAACGAATCCGGCTTTGTCGAAGACACCTTCGCCGCCTTTAAAGGCCGCACCATCCACACCTACCACACCGAAGGCGCCGGCGGCGGCCACGCCCCGGACATTATCAAAGCCTGCGGTTTGGCGAATGTACTGCCGTCTTCGACCAATCCGACCCGGCCTTACACGGTCAACACGGTGGACGAGCATCTGGACATGCTGATGGTCTGCCATCATCTCGATCCCAGCATCCCGGAAGACGTGGCCTTCGCCGAATCCCGCATCCGCCGCGAAACCATCGCCGCCGAAGACATCCTGCACGACCTGGGGGCGTTTTCGATGATTTCCTCGGATTCGCAAGCCATGGGCCGGGTCGGTGAAGTGGTGATCCGCACCTGGCAGACCGCGCACAAAATGAAGATACAGCGCGGCGCCTTGTCCGGCGACCCGGCCGCAAACGATAACCAGCGCATCAAGCGCTACATCGCCAAATACACCATCAATCCGGCCATCAGCCACGGTATCTCCCATGAAGTGGGTTCGATCGAAGCCGGCAAACTGGCCGACTTGGTGCTTTGGCAACCGGCCTTTTTCGGCGTTAAACCCAGCTTGATATTAAAATGCGGCCTGATCGCCTCCGCGCCGATGGGCGATCCGAATGCGTCCATCCCGACGCCGCAACCGGTGCATTACCGGCCGATGTTCGGCAGCTTCGGCCAGACAGCCGCCGCCAATTCGATGATCTTTTTACCGCAAGCGGCGGTGTCCGGCGGTGTGGCCGGGCAATTGGGTTTGCAGAAGCGGGTCGGTACGGTAAGGAATACGCGGAACATCGGCAAGGCGGATTTGAAGTTGAACGACTACCAGCCGGTGATGGAGGTTTGTCCGCAAACTTATCAGGTGCGGGCGGATGGGGTGTTGCTTACTTGCGAGCCGGCGGTGGTTTTGCCGATGGCGCAGCGGTATTTTTTGTTTTGATTTTGTTTTTTGGTGTCGCTGGCGCGACGGCTGTGTGTTTGAAGTCGGGTCTCGGCCCGACAGCCGAGGTACTTTTCTTTGCGTGTCCAAAGAAAAGTACCCAAAAGAAACGACACCCCATGCCGCGTGAATCCTGCGCTCCTCGGGTTTGAGCGGGGTTTTCCGAAGGGGCTTCCCAGCCCCTGCGAAAAACGCGATGCATCCCTGCATCGCCCCTACGGGCTAATCCGCCCAAACCCTCCGGTGCTCGGCGCGGCATCAGGGGATTAACCTCGTCAAGGTAGATAAGGTATTGTATGGATTGGAAAGTTAATTTGAGGCGTAGGGTGGGCATATTTGCCCACCATTGGACTTTAATTCCGCGTGGGCACTAAATCATGCCACCCTACTAGACTGTTAACAGCTTAGTAACTGGTTAGGCATTTGTGATTTGAGAATAAGCATTGAAAAAGCAAAAAAGAAATCCAGAAAAATTTGAAACTTTTGATCTATTCTCTGCAATGAGTGTCAAGCATGGATATAAACTTAATGACCCGATTGCCCAGAACGATTTCATAGAAAAAATTCGGCAGTCACTCGAAAGCAGCAAAAGTAACAACAGAGTAATTTATGGAAAGAGGACAGAACTTCTCTTCGCGTATATTGTTCGTGCCTTAGGACATGTAGCTCTACTAAAACAAGAAGATTCTGGAGATATTTACTACATTGACCATGAAATAATTGCACCAGATTACAGACTGATATTTAAAGACGGCAGCCAACTAATGGTAGAAGTAAAAAACTTC
>NZ_JANIBK010000221.1 GCF_024505165.1 Methylomonas rivi | reverse complement strand
ACAGGATATGCTGCCAATGCCCTCAAGCTTGGCTACACAGACTCCATACCGCGTAGCGGTTTAGTCCATTGGCCGTTCGCTGCCTGCGCTCTTCCTGAAATTTTAGCGGTACGAATGTCCGGTAGAGGCTGTCGTAAAAGGTGGATTTGCTGTTTCCCACAGTCTTCCGTGGGAATTCATACCGTAACCGTACCTTCCCACGCAGGAGCGTGGGAACGAGAAGATGTTTTTTACGCATAAAAAAAGGGCGCGTGGCGCCCTTTTTGTTGTTTGCGAGTAGCGCTTAAAATTCCAGTCTGGCGCCCAGCATTAATTTATTGCTGTTGATGCTGGTATAGCCTTGCAGGGTTTCATAGGCCAAAAATGCCGACACGCCGCCGGCGAACACGCTGGAAACTTCCGCGCCGAAGGTGTAGTAATCGCGGCTGGGGCCTTCGCTGGTTATCGCAAAAGTTTGGTTAAGCGGGTCGTTAATGAAACCGGCCTGGATTTGGCGTTGGCCGTCCTTGAACTGGTGGTGCCATTCGCCGCGCAGCTGCGGTATCAAGACGCCCCAGGGAAAGCTGATCGCATAGGCGGTTTGTATGCCGACGGTCGAGGTTAACGATTCTATGCTTTGTTTGCCGAATCTCACCGCGTAAAGGCTGCCGGATTCGCTGTAACCGTCGATATCCAGGTTCATGTATTCGCCGCGGGCATAGGGGGCGATAGTCAAGGCCTGGAAATTAAAATCGTAACCGCCGCCCCAGCTGAATGCGTATTGGCCGCCGTTGGGCGAGGCCTTGGCCACGGAGGATTGACCGTTGACCGTGATATTGCGGCTAGTGTCGTAGTTAAAGCCGCCGTAGGATGCCGTGGCTTCCACGTGCGCCTCATCGGTGATGTTGTACGCGGTATAGAGCGCGCCGGTATAGCTGTCGTTAGCGGTCTCGCCGCGTCCGGCATTAAAGCTGGCGTTATTGTGCCGATAGGCGAAGGAGCCGCCCGCCACCCAATTGTCTTTCAGGCGGTAATCGGCGCCGAACACGAAGTTGTGGTTGTCGAACTTGAATCCGGGCTGGGTAAAGGTATTGGCTAGCGAACCGAAGTCGCTGTCGACTTTGCTCCAAAAGTTCAAGCGCGGAATTTCGATATCGCCTGATCCGCCGCCCAGATGTTTTTTTTGATTTAAACCGAAATAATTGGCGGGCTGAGTGACTTTGCCGCCGTTAAGCCGGGTCGCCATCGAGCCCATGGAAAGAATCTGGTCCGGAGTGACACTTTGCAGGTTTTCCGACGAGTAACTGGTGCTGCATATCGACGGAACTTCGCTGGGGTCTATGGATTCGCCCGATACCAAGTCGTCATAGATAGTAAAGCAGTTGTTTAGTACCGCTCCGGCAGCCTGCTGATTAGGATTGACGCTTTCGGCTAAAACCGATCCGCCAAAAAACAGCGCGCCTAAGCCTATGAGTATTTGCCGAGTTGCATAACATGCCTTGACCCGGTTCGCTGGCAATGTTGCGATTGCTGATGAGCGGATGGTTTGCCGCATGATGAACTCCAAATAACTATTCGATAATGGTTAAATTATAGAGCAAGTTCACGGTAATGCCGATTGAAATAATATAGGCGTTCGAAATTACAGGTTGGAACGGAGTTTTTCTTGCAAGTTCAGTAAGCCTTTATGGGTAGGATACGCCTCCAAGCCGTCCTGAACCCTTTTCAACGCCGTCGAGCGGTCGTTTCTTTCATAAGCTTCCCAGGCTTGCTGTTCCAAGGTGTCGGCGATGCCGATGATGCCGTTGGTGGCGGCTTTATTGTACGGGTCGATTTTCAGCACTTCCCGGTAAGCCCATAAGGCGTTGCTGCCGGTGGGGGCCGTCAGGTAGCCGACATCGGCATGGATACCGGCCAATTCCAGCAGGTCCTTGATTTTTTGTTGTTGCTCCGGCGACAGTTGTACGTTGACCTTGGGCGTTTCGACTACCTTGGGCGGGGCGATCATGCTCAAATAGATGTTGGCGGCAAACAAGCCGAAAGCGAAAATCCCCGTGCCCCATAGACCGTAAAATACCGTCGTGCGCGGCCCCAAGGCGGACAAAAACGCATCCACGGTCTTGGTGCGCTGGGCTTGCTCGAAAGCCAGCGCTTTCTGCAAACCCTTGAATTGCCGGCGGGATAATTTGGCAATCGGTTTGACCTGTAAATTCACTTCCTGGGCTTTTTCGGCGGACAAGCGTCCGAAAGGATGCTTGCCGGTCAACAGCTCGTAACTGACGCAAGCCAGGGCGTAAATGTCGTCGCGCGGATCCGGATCGCTGCTTTGCAATTGTTCCAACGAGGCGTAAGCGGGGGTGTAAGCGCCCAGGGATCGGGCATTGAAGACCGTGGCGTCCTGATGGTCTTTATCGCCGCGGCCGATGGCGCAGGCGATGCCGAAATCCAGCACCCTGACCTCGCCGCTCTCGTCGATAAACACGTTGCCGGGTTTGAAATCGGAATGCACGATATTCTTGTTATGCGCGTGCCGCAAAGCGTCCGCCATGGCGTGAATGATAGGCCAAGCCTGTTTAAACGGCATGCCTTCCGGAAATTCCTTGATTAGATGGCTAAGCGGTTTGCCCTGCAAATATTCCATGGACATGAACACATGGCCGCCGTCCCGGTCGAAATCGTAAACCTTGATAATGTTTGGATGAGACAGGGTTTGCGCGCGCTTGGTTTCGCGTTGTAGCGACACCAGCGCCATGGGGTTGGCCTGAAAATCCTGGTTCAGCACTTTCAACGCTACATAGGGTTCCTTGTCCTGCGCCTCGATTTTGCGCAAATCGGTGGCCTTGAACACCATGCCCATGCCGCCCACGCCCAGCAGCTGTTGCAGCACGAAACGGTTTTTCAATGTGCTGCCGACCGTTAACTCCTCGTGAGGGTGGGATTCCCGCAAACCGTTCAGCAACGATTCCGTGTCCATGACGGTGGGCGGCGCGGCGGCGGTGTGCGGATCCTGCATAACGGTGGCTTCCTCGCTGCTCGGGGCGAGGGGAGGCTTTGCGGTTACCGGTTTTGCGGATGGAGCGATTTGGGTTCTGTCGTTGAGTTCCGCGTCCAGTGCGGCAAAAGTTTGCGGCGACAGGCGCCCGGCCCGGAATTCGGCGTTCAAGCAGCGTTTTGCTTCCGCAACCTGGGGTTCGGATGTCTGCCCCGTCCGGCGGGCGATTTGCAATAATTCGTCAAAACTAATGCTCGACAGCTGAAAAGCTTTTAATGCTTGGTCAAATGAGTTCATGATGCCGCGGAATGATGGTGTTTGGTTGATTTTAGCCGAAACCCGGGGTTGCTGTCGTCTCGGCGAACTTCGGCCAGGCTGGTTTGCCGTTACCGGCCGTGAAAATCCGCAGCTTTGCGCCGGTGCCGAATTGCCCGGTTGGCGAATCGGCGCTGGCTGGTTCAAAATGGTGCCGGTAACTCTCAACTCGATAAGGACATAACCATGAAACGACTTGTATTTTTAGTATTGCTGACCGCTTTGCTGCCGGGTTGCGCCGGCGACCCGCCGGTTCAGCCGCCTCCGCCGCCGCCGACCATCGTGAACTTACAAATAGAGACCTCCGCCGATCTGAATGCCGACATCAATGGCAATGGCGCGCCGGTCATGCTGCGGATCTACGAATTGCGCGAACAAAGCAACTTCAATTCCGCCGATTTTTTCGCCATATTTAACGACGAAAAAGCCACGCTGGCGGCCGATTTGGCGCGCAAACAAGAGCTGCTGCTACAACCGGGCGAAAGCAAAAGCCTGACGCTAAACCCGGCTGACGATGTGCAAACCATCGGCTTGTTTGCCGGTTTTCGGCAACTGGATAGCGCGCAGTGGCGGGCGGTGGCGAGCGTAAAGGCTCACCAAACTCAAACCGTGAACATCGGTCTGAAAAATAACCAACTAACGGCGGAAACCGCCAATTGATAGGGTTTGTCCGCCGATTGGGCTGGTTATGCTGTTTATCGGCCGTTACCGCTTGCAGTTCGCCCGCGGCAAAACTGTATGCGCAGGCCGAACAGTTAAACTTGCAAACGCTGGAATTGCCGGGCGGGCCTTATCGGCTGGCGGCTTTTTACAAGCCTGGCCAGGCGGGCGATCTAACCTTGCATGTCTATCTGGAAGGGGACGGCCGGCCGTGGCAGCAGGGCCGATGGCCGGCGGCCGACCCTACCACGCGTTCATCGCTGATGTTGCCGTTATTGGCTCTGGATACAAAGCCGGCACTGTATCTGGGCCGGCCGTGTTACAACGGCCGCGCGGCGGACCCGGGTTGCGAAGCCAAGTTGTGGACCTCCGCGCGATACGGCGAAGCGGTGGTCGGCGCCATGGC